>JBBQDV010000051.1:0-15753 GCA_038320005.1 Cyanophyceae cyanobacterium | reverse complement strand
ATCATTGAACCTCAGTTTGATTATGCTGGAAGCTTTTCAGAAGGTTTGGCATTAGTGGGCAATGGTGAAAAGTGGGGTTATATAGATAAGAGTGGGGAGTTTATCATTGCACCTCAGTTTGATTACGCTACAAATTTCTCAGAAGGTCTAGCCTCTGTCGGTATTGGGGAAAAGTGGGGTTATATAGATAAGAGTGGACAGTTTATCATTGAACCCCAGTTTAGTTGGGCTGAAAGCTTCTCAGAAGGTTTCGCAAAGGTAATGGTTAGTCGTGAAAATTGGGGTTATATCAATAAGAGTGGGCAGTTTATTTGGAATCTGAGCGATTAAAAGTTGCTAGATTTACCATTGTGTTAAGGAATTCTCGGCAGCTACTCGTTGATAGACTTTTTCTGTCCGTTTGGCAATATCACGCCAACGAAAACGTCTTTCTAAGTCCTCATAGGCGTTATCAATCAGCCATTGGCTATAGTCAGGATTTTGTAATACTTCTAAGATGCCCCAGGCGAGGGAGTTGGGGTCATTTATATAGGTGACTATTCCAGTTTTGGTGTGATGTACCACTTCTGGTAATCCTCCGCTGTTAGAAACAACAACAGGGACTCGTGCTGCAAAACTTTCGAGGGCAACAATGCCAAAGGGTTCATATAAACTGGGAAATACAGCACAATCCGCAATGGTTTGGAATTTATCAAGGCTGACATCGGACATAAAACCTGTGAAGTAACATTTATGACCTATACCTAAATTCCAAGCTTGTTGTTGTAATTCATCGGTATTCCCACCTCCGATAATCACAAATTTGGCATTACCCCCCATTCTTTCTAAGACTTTTGGGGCTGCGTTGAGGAGGAGATGAACCCCTTTTTCATAGGTCATGCGTCCAACATAATAGACTATTTTTTCGCTATCTTCAGCAAAGCGACGACGGAATTGAGTTACGTCAAAATCTAGGGTACGGTGTTTCTTTTCGGGGCGAATGCCGTTATAGATAATATCAACTTTTGCTGATTCCGCGTCTAAGGCTTGGGCTACTTCGTTTTGCATATAGTGGCTACAGACAATCACTCGCCAGGCGTTATATGCGAGTAACTTTTCTTTTCCGCCAATATAATATTGAGTCTGGGTATTTAAGCCATTGTGACGACCGTATTCAGTGGCGTGAATGGTTGTAATCAGGGGTAGTTTAAAGGTATGCTTAAGCGCGATCGCGCAATCCCCTACTAACCAGTCATGGGCGTGAATCAGGTCAAATTCCCCTTCTTCCTGAATTAATTTACCACCATGTTGCCCCATACTGGTATTCATATTGGTAATCCAGTGAAAAAAGTTATCTCCTGCTGGGACGGAGACACGATGGACATGAACACCATCAACAACTTCATAGTGTGGCGCAAGTCCAAACTCAACGGTAATTAGAGTAACTTCATGCCCCAACTTCACTAACTCTGGATATAATTCTGCAACATGACGGGCTATACCGCCAACAATTCTAGGGGGAAATTCCCAAGTAAGTACCAGAATTTTCATTTTAAATCTGCGGGATTAATATTAAACGCCCGTTGAGCAGCCTCTAATGCTGCTTGGCTTTGTACGCCCCAAATTCCATCAATTGCGCCCTGATAAAATCCTGCTGTTTGTAATCTTCTTTGGATTTCTTTCACCTTTTCTGAGTCTTGAGGACGGTTTAATGCAGCAAACGTGCTATTTCCCACAATACCATCAGCGGTCAAATCGCGATCGCGCTGAAAGTTAATAATTGCTGCTCTAGTTACTTCACCAAAATAGCCTGTAACTTCCCCAGGGAAGTAGCCCAAAGCTTTCAAACGCTGCTGAACCTGAGTTACCCTATCCCCATTATTTCCCATGGTTAAGGGAGCATCTCCAGAGGGTTGAACCTCTCTAACTCCCTGAGCTAATTTTTGAGGAGAAACAGAATTGTAATCATTTCCTGCTATTAAAGATTGCGCTGGAGTAGCCGTTACTCCTAATATTAATAACAGACTCAACCCCAAGAGGGAGGAAGGTAAAGATAATCTTGTGTTAGAAATTATAGTCATAGTAAAGAAAAAATAACTTAGAAATAAACAACTCTAGCATCAAAACCTGCTCCTTTTAAGCGATAGGAACGAGATTCTGCTATTTCACGGGTATTAAATGCTCCTGCCCAAATATAAACTCCTCGCCGTGATCGATAAATTCTCGCTTCGGTGATATTCAAGTCTATCTGCAATCGCCTTAAATCATCAGGATTAGGATCAGGAATAACAACCACATAAGGGTTATTTTGGCTATTTGTCGGAGAGGTGGTCGCGGTAGAAGTAGATGAAATCCCTAATGCGTTCAAAGTTTGAGGACCAACAACGCCATCAGCCTGTAATCCGCGAGAACGTTGAAATTCCCTTACCGCTCTTTCCGTCTGAAGACCATAAATACCATCAATTTGACCTGGATTAAAACCCCGATTAAATAAAGCTTGTTGGACTCTTCTTGTCTGTTCACTACTAGAAGCACTAGGTGCTATGATATCTAGATCTCTCGGAACTCTTACTGGGGGAAGTTGTTGCGAAAATTGGCTTAATACTGCTGAAGGAGTTACTGTACCCAGAACTAGATTAAAAGACAGCATCAAGAACAGAGATAGAGCAAATCTGTTGAGTTTAGAAGTCTTACTTTTTGGAGTGAACTTCTCTAAAAGCTTGTTAACTGAAGCAGAATAAGAATAAGCGAGGCTTTCCATAGTTTTTCGGGGAATATCCCTAGCTAGTTTATCAAGCTAGACTAGTAAGTGGGGATAAAAAGCCTTGCTACTTTGTTAATCTTTGTTAAATTTATCCTGAATTATACTAAGCCAAAACGCTTACAAACGACTACGAACCCCACCGCGATCGCGGTAATAATTATCGCTAAAATTGGACTTTGACCCTGACTTACAGCAAAAGAAGTAACCGTTCCTGCACCTAAGCCAGCTACTACAGCAGAGTTGAGCAAATCAGAGTTGGTATTTTTGTTATACATGAGTGTTACCTTAAGCCAGTTGCGTTGTCTCAAGTTAACACTCTATCTTCTGCTCAAAACGGAAAGCTCTCAGAATTGCAATCAAGATTAAAGTTTAGTTAAATTTCTTAATATCTCTCAGAGTTTTCCCAAAAAAAAGATACCTAGAAAATAGCTTTAATCAATTTTCTCAATATTACCTGATTTCATCCAGGCAAATCCATCCGCATTGGGGTGACGAACTTTGAGCCATTCGCCATCAGCACTTTCTTCAAGAACGACTAACTCACGATTATACGCAACACCTCCAACTCTCTGAGCATTAGCATTAGGATCTGATCGCAAGCTTAACCCTTCCGACCAATTAACGCGAGCTTTATAACTCCCTGCTTCTAATTCTTGCTCAGGAGAGGTAGCTTCAGGTTCAGCTTCAGAGGTAGCTTCAGGTTCAGCTTCTGCTTCTGGTGCTATTTGTCCCTCTTCTACTTCTTCTGAAGGAGGTTCTACCTCTGGAATTTCTTCAGGAAAAACAGGTCTAGTAGGAGATCCCGACAAATTGGATAAGAAAAGATATCCTGCTGCTGCACCGCCACCAGCGAGTAATATAATCCCAAGGGTAAAACCGATAATAAATTGAAAAAAACCAGAAATACTCATAATTTTCTTTTACGAAAAGGCGATAAAGATTTAGCAAAAACTTACCACAAATCTCGATAACTATTGTAATTGACTATGAATGCGATTATTCAAATCGTTACTTCTCGATGCCATCCGCGCTTTTCCTTTTGCTGCCCAATTTTGTAATAATTGAATTTGCTCTTGGGCGGTACGAGCGAGGGGAATGACTTGACTTGCTGCTTCTAAAATATCTTCCGTGTTAAAGTCGCGGTTTTGACTAAAGGCGATGTGCATTGCTTCAATCAAGGTTTGCTCTATTTCTGCTCCAGAAAAATCAGGGGTTTCGTAGGCGAGGCGAGTTAAATCGTAATTTTGCAGATTATGGGGACGCAAACGAGATAAATGCACTTTAAAGATAGCATGGCGTTCTATTTGCGAGGGTAAACCGACAAAGAAGATTTCGTCAAAGCGTCCTTTCCGTAACATTTCAGGCGGTAAAGCTTGAATGTTATTAGCGGTGGCGACCACAAAAACAGGGGATGTTTTCTCTGATAACCAGTTGATGAATGTGCCAAAAACTCGGTTAGTTGTCCCAGAGTCTCCTTTGCTATCTGCACCAGAGAAGGCTTTATCAATTTCATCAATCCAGAGGATGCAGGGGGAAAGGGCTTCTGCTAGGGTGATCATCTGGCGAGTACGAGATTCTGATTCTCCGACTAAGCCCCCAAATAGCCTACCTACATCTAATCGTAATAGGGGTAAGTGCCAGTGGTGGGCGATGGCTTTGGCGGTGAGAGATTTGCCAGTTCCTTGAATCCCTGCAAGTAGTAATCCGCGTGGATGGGGTAAACCGTAAGCTCTAGCTTTTTCACTAAATGCACCACCTCGATGTAATAACCAGTCTTTGAGGTTATCTAGCCCGCCAATGTCAGACATTTCTTCTACTGCGGGGTAAAAGTCGAGGATTTGGGTTTGGCGAATGGATTGGCGTTTTTCGGCGAGGACGAGTTCCACATCTTCAGGTTGCAGTTCTCCGTGACCAGCGATCGCGCGAGTTAGAACCCTCCTAATCCGCTCTAAAGATAGTCCTTGGGCTGAACGTACCAATTCATCAAGTAACTGGGGTTTAAGAGCTTTACTAGTGGCACTGAGAAGGTTTTGCACCTCTTCTTTAATCTCTATTGCTGTTGGTAAGGGGAAATCCACCACCGTCAGCACTTCTCTCAGTTCTGTCGGAATTTGAACTTCAGGGGCGAGAATGACAATATTTTTTGCTTGGGACTTGAGGGTACGGGTGAGGTTACGGAGTTTGCGCGAGATCGAGATATCTTCGAGGAAGCGGTGAAAGTCTCGTAGGACAATAATTCCTCCCGCACTTTCGGGTAATGTTTCCACAAATTCAAGAGCTTGGAGAGGATTACGACGACCAAATCCAGCATTATTTGGGTTATCTTGGTAGCCGTCTACAAAGTCCCAAATATAAATATTACGCCCTATCTCTTTTCCACAGATCGCGATCGCGCTTTCGACTCGCTCCTCCTCTGAAGTTGGGACATAAATCAGAGGATAACAGGCGCGTAGTAGTAATTCAAACTCGTCCCTAAAGCTCATAATTGTTCTTTTAACGCTTGTAAAGATGCCCAACGACCATCAACTTGTGAACCCCTTGACAAATCTTCAGGAGCAACACCTTCACAGCCCTCCGAACAAACTTGTCGGTAAGGAAGGGCTAGACACAACTGCTCATAGAGCCATTCGAGAGGGTAAAAGTAGCCATTAGGAGATAAGCTTTCTGACAAATCTTGTAAAGAAACTTCTCGCTCTAACGGTCCCTCATCAGGTTGATCAGCATTTGGATTGAGCCAAATTAACTCTTCTGTGTCTAAAGATAAGCGTTGATTGTACTGTTGTAAACAGCGATCGCAACTCAAAGTCACAATCGTATCTGCTTTCGCCCTAACCGTCAGATATGTCCCACCATGAGCTACCGTAACTGTTCCCCGTATTGGCATTAAAGTCTGCAAATCGGGAAATTGTCCATGAATGGGTACTTCTTCAGTCTGCTGATTTGCGTTCAGTAGTTGTGGAATATAAATTGCTTCCATTGTTTTTTCCTTCTGTGCAAATTATTTTGCAGCCCCAGAATTAAAACTCTTAATTCTGAGGTTGAACCACAACATATCGCTCTGGTTCTTCTCCTTGGCTTTGCGTCACCACATCCTCTACATCTTGAAGAAGATGGTGAATTTGTTTTCTGTCCGCAGCAGATAGGGGGGGAGTTGCTACCTCCTTCCCAGTGTCGCGCACTTCCTGAGCAGATGCTTCAGCTAAAGATTGCAATTTACTATTGCGCTCTAAACGATAATTATTTAGTTCTACCGTAAGCGAACTTCCTTCCGCATCATCAACTTCCAGATTCAACTGACTATTCGCCAGATACTGAATCGCATCTAAGGTTTTACCCTCTGGACCAATGAGAGTTTCAATTTCCTCACTTGTCAGCTTATTGTGGTCAATGATTAGCCAATCCGAGGAAACACTCGCTTCCTCCTTTGACTTGACCTGAATTTGAGCCGTAAAACCCATCAGGGTCAAAAGTTTCTCTAGCCACTGTTGGCTTGACTGTATTGATTCGGTCATTCTTATCCTGATGCCTTTTCTTTTTTCTTAGAACGTTTCTCAAAGGGCAAATCTTCTCTACCTGCTTCGAGCTTTTCCTTTTTCTCTTGCTCTTCTACCAGCTTTTGCAAGTTTTCGGGAAGAGGTTCACGGGTAAGGATGAAGGTTTGCACAGTTTGGAAGATATTCGCAATCACCATGTACATCAACACCCCAGCAGGTAGAGGGAAAAACAAAAACATTCCTGAGAAGATCAAAGGAGTAAATTTTGTAATTGCTTGCTGCTGTGCATTAGCCTGTCCACCTTGCTGACCTGAAAGCAGTTGGTTGATATACAAACTGATTCCAAAAAAGAGGATCATTCCCAGGATATCCCAGTGAATTTCACCATTTTCCCCCGTTGCACCAATACGACCCAAGGCTTTAATAAATAAAAACCCTTTATTCGCAGCAATACCTGGGATCTTACCTTCTATTGTTGCTTCTCCAGGGGCTAGGGCTTCAATTGTGCCATCTGGATTAACTTTAATACGTTCCTCCCCTTTTGTGACTCGCCACTTGGGTTCAATCTCTTTCTCCGCTTTCTCGTTAATGAGTTTTGGTAGAGATTTTCCTTCAGGAGTCTGAAACTCAACCTTAGCTGTTTCCCCAACCCCTAATTTATTACCACTGGGTAACAAAGCGGTGATCGGAAAATGTGTGCCATTGTCAAGATAAACGTTTTGAGTTTTCGTGCTGAAAGACTGAAGTTCAACCCGTTCAATCTGTTCTTGGGGAAAGACTTCGACAGGAATTGAATAACTTGCATCCGAGAAAGGTGATCCTCTCAGAGTGGCAAAAAGAGCAAACAAAATTGGCATCTGTAAGATTACTGGTAAGCAACCAGAAAGGGGATTACCAAATTCTTTGTAAACGCCACTCATTTCTTGTTGAAGTTTTGTTGGATCGTCCTTGTGACGTTCCTGTAGCTCTTTTACCCGTTTTTGCATTACAGGCTGGGAGATTCGCATTCTCCGCATACTGCGAATTGATCCCGCATTGAGGGGATACAATCCAAAACGAATAACTAAAGTGAGTGCAATGATCGCAAAGCCATAGCTAGGCACAATTCCGTAGAAAAAATCCAGAATTGGCAGCATGACATTTGTAGAAAGAAAGCCGATACCAAAATCCATGCGTTTGCCGTTTCGTGTCTAGGTACTATATTCTATTTCTCTTATTTAATTTAGCTAATCTTTGACTAACCTTGTAGATAAATATTTTGCCAATATTAACATTTAATGCTGTGAATATCTCTAATTTTCCTCCTAATTTAAGGACGTGCTTTGATGGTTTCTAAAGATTTCCCTGTTTTCTGAGCCGTTTTTTCGACCATATATTCATATATTTCTCGATGTTTTGGGAGAGCGCGTAACTCTAGACGGCTACCATCTTTGAGGGTGACAACCACATCTCCCCAGAGTCCAATACCGCGAGAAACCTTGACAACATTAACTAATTCAGAATAAATAATATCAGTGCGATCGCGCCCCATCCAACCGCCAGAAATTGAGATACGACGGTCAGTAATTTTATATCTCAACCAGAGTGCGCGGACAACTGCGCCAACGGTTAGAGGTAAACAAATCACCGTAAATCCTAGCAAAATATTGATCAGCAGATCCCCAATATGGGGTCCCCCTTCAAAAAATGTTTCCTCTCGAATCCCCATTTATTACCTCTGTTTGTCGCAACAACTGTCTTAATTCTGGCAAAAAATGGTCATATTCGCACTCTCTAATCCCAGGTCGCACCACAATAACTATTTTCCAACCTGGGGACATTTCTTTCAGTAGTTGCTGACAAGCAGCCTGAATGCGCCGTTTAATGAGATTGCGTACTACCGCTTTTTTGCTGACTTTCTGGCTAATCGAAATGCCGATGCGGGTCGGTGGTGGTACAACAGCAGCAGAATTTGTCTTCCTCTCCCGTAAAACCCGCAGGGTCAAATCTTTACTTTGATGGCGACTTCCATATCTATAAACTTCTTTGAAGTCCCGATAATTTCGCAGTCTGTGTTCTTTTGCCAGTGCCACTTTAGTTTAAAAAGTATCCCACTGTTACTAAACTGCTAAACGCTTACGTCCCTTACTGCGACGGGCATTAATTACACAGCGACCATTTTTAGTTCTCATTCTCGCCCGAAAGCCAGAGGTTCTTTTTTGTTTCCGTTTCGTTCCGCCAAAGGTACGTTTCATTTACTATATTCTCCTAATAATAGCTACTGCAAAAAGTCACAATTTCTAATTATAGCAAATTTTTTGAGGCTATGAGATAGCTATCTTAAAGGTTAGCGGTTAATGCTCAAAATCCAAGTTCCTATATAGCGAGGTAGGGGAACATCACCAGGGGAAAGAACTTGAGCATGGAAATAATATGTGCCACCAAAACGAGGGTTACGGACATTGGAGAGTTTAATTTCAATGGGGTTATCCGCTTCAATGGTTTCTTCTAGATAGATGTGGAGGTTATTATCTTCCTTATTCCAGGCGATTTCAGAAATAGAAGCAGTGTTTTTAGACTCTTTCCCATATAAAACTTCAATTTTGTTAGTATCAAATCTACCGTCGTAGTACTCTGGATAGTTGATAACTATTTCTGTAACTGCGGTATCTAACTTTTTGCCAGAAATATTGAGGCGATAACGATCGCGGTTTCCTGGTCTTCCCTGAAAATCAAAAGAATGGCTGAGGATATCGTCACGATTGCGAACGCCACTAAAAATAGTCAGACCTTGGGCTTGGACAATGGGCGCAACACCCCCAATCAAACAACCAACCACAGCCAATGTAGCAATTAATTTTTTCATAATGTTTTCGATACTCCTCTAATACCCGCCAAATAGAATTTAAACTAAAAAATGGACTTTAGCCATTTAAACCGTTAAATTAAGATTCATCAAACAAGACCCAGAAATTTTTCTGAATGTTCCCTATGTGGACTTTGTTGTTACGTTACAAGAAAAATCTGTCAGAAACCTCAGCCCTTACCTTATGGCATGAGGCTTGAAGGAGAAGTCCAACAAGCCATTCTGACCAGACCACCTAGTAATAGGTAGCCCTTATTTGAGTCACGACACCCTGGAATGCGAAGCTAGTTCCCTGCTCTGTCGCTTGTGATTAAACAGTCCCAAGGTCACTGGGACAGTGTTGCAAGCCTAACAAGCTCTTATAAGCGGTCGAAGCTAACATTACCCCGAAAGGGAGGCTCGAAAGAGCAAAATACTATGCGTACAGGGTTAGAGAATTTGAAACAGTAACTGTCCTGTTGAAAGTGCAAAACAATAGCACACCTGATTTCTTAACCCCAAGGCGATAGTAAAACAATTGTAAAGCCGTCCTAAAAAGACGGGGTTTCAGACCCATTTTTTTGATGATTAAAATTCTTGTGGTAGAGGATGAACGAGTCCTTCGCAAATCCCTCTTAAAAATGCTGAGTGCAGAAGGATACCAAACTATCGGAGCAGAAAACGGCAGTATTGGCGTTTATTTAGCTCGTACCCAAAAACCAGATTTAATCCTCTGTGATCTAATGATGCCAGAGTTAGACGGGTTTGGTGTGGTTTCAATTTTGCAAGAAGATGACACAACAGCAATGATTCCGCTAATCTGCTTAACGGCTAAAGAAGACAGAGCAGCCTTACGCCAAGTGATGGAACTTGGAGCAGATGATTATCTCAATAAGCCTTTTAGTCGAGCAGAGCTTTTTGGGGCGATTACTGCTCAGTTAGAAAAGCGTAAACGAGCTAAACAGCAAACCGAAGTACTCAAACAAGTCATTGCTAAACTGAATTACTCAGTTCATTTTGATCCAGTCTCTAATCTTCCCAACCGCTTATTACTACGGGAAAGATTTCAAAAAATTGCCCAAGCTCAAACGAAGCAAACAGAAAAAGTGCCTTGTTTAACTGTTGCTATTGACCAGCTTGACCGCATTAGTAATGGTTTAGGCGAAGAACAGGGGGCGCAATTGCTACGCGCGATCGCGGAAAGGTTAAAAACAACAGTAGGTGATACAGGACTAGTCGCCCAACTAAGTACAGACCAATTTGCGCTGATTCTATCTCCTCTAAATATTAATAATAAAGCTGTTTCCCCAACTCAGGAAATAGAAACAATTGCGGAAAACCTCTTAGATAAATTAGCCAAACCCTTCGCCTTTGGAAAACATGAAATCGTTCTGACTAGTTATATCGGGATTGCGATGTATCCTGACGATGGCACAGAAATTGATAGTGTTCTCAAAAAAGCAACGATGGCGATGGCTCAAGTTCAACAGCACAATCGTAGTAACTATCAGTCTTATACCCCAGCAATACAAGTAAAATCTAAAGACCGTCTCATGCTGGAGATGAACCTGCGACAAGCAATAGAAAATGAGGAATTTGAAGTTTACTATCAGCCCATCGTTGATCTAGATTCTAATAAAATTGTCGCGGTAGAAGCCTTAATCCGTTGGCAACATTCAGAACGAGGTACAATGATTCCTCCTGATTTTATTCCCTTAGCGGAAGAGACAGGTATTGTTGTGCTTATTGATGAGTGGGTCATAAGTACGGCTTGTAAACAGGTAAAAGCGTGGCAAAATGCAGGACATCATCTCTCGTTGGCGGTTAATATTTCGGGACTACACTTTAGCCAAGATAATCTAGTTAATCGGGTTTTAGAAATTCTTGATACTGTTGAATTTAATCCACAAGATTTAGAGCTAGAGTTAACGGAAAGTGCGTTAGTAAAAAATCCTGAAAGTGCTAATATAATTCTCAAAAAGCTGAAAGCACTTGGTATTCATTTAGGGTTGGATGATTTTGGGACAGGCTATTCATCTTTGAGCTACCTACAGCAGTTTCCTTTCGATACCATCAAAATAGATCGTACTTTTGTGCAAAAATTAAACGAAAATTCTAAAAATGCTGCTATTGTTACGGCAATAATTCAAATGGCACATTCTTTGAATCTTAAAGTTGTTGCGGAAGGTGTAGAAGCAGAGGGTGAAAAAACCTTTTTGTGTGAACGCAATTGTGATTTATTCCAGGGTTACTGGTTTAGTCCTCCTGTTTCAGCAGAGGAATTAGAGAAGCAATTGTAAAATAGATTACCAGCAGTATTTTTAGATTCACAATTAGTCCAAGAATAGAATCCAAGATTTATGCCTAAAACTCCAGACGAATACGCAGTTCATTTATTTCTCTCCGGTGGTCAAATCGCAGAAGTTCGTTTTTTGACAATTAAAGATTTTCAGAAATGGTACAGCAATGAATTAGTTCCAAAAGCTAGTTCTGAGGATTTCATTAATGTTCCCCTGCAAAATATCCAGGGGGAATATATGGTGATACGACCTTCTAGTGTGATGGCGATTCGAGTAGAGCCTCTATTTTCTGGTAGTGTAGAACGATTTTAAGTAGGGGCAAATGAGTTGTATTCACCCCTATTGATCACAAGCTCTAAAACTCTAGTAGTGGAAACTCTGGCTGGCGATAATAAGAGGTCATATCGTCAAACTTCCTTAACTCCGCCCGATGGATACTTAAAACTTGGGGTTGAGTTTCTAGCCACTGCTGATTAAAAGTATCTAAGGTGTTAACAATTTGTTCGCGCTTTAAATCTGTTGGAATTGCGCCAAAATATCCAAGGGTAATATGGGCGGTAAAATGGTATTGCTGTTCAATTCCTAAACCGATTAAGTCAGGATTTTGATAAATACAGCGCCGTAAAAGAGAAGTGCGTTGATAATCAGATTCTGATTTTGGCACAAGACAAACTCCGATCGCGCGAGGACGAAGAATTAGCCCCAAAACTTGCCAGTGTAAAGGTTTACCTTGTTTGAGGGTTGGTTGACATTGCCCAAAACTATGGGAAACGCGATCGCATAACTGTTGCTCAAAATTGGGGTTTTTCTGTACCGCATCCTGATAGTCATCATTCCAAATTAGATCGGCTAAGGTGATATGCAGGCTTTTTGGGGGTACGGGGATGATTAAATCTTCTGGGAGTTCTGAGGATAAATCAGACTGGGTGGTTTGCAGATTTTGGTAAAATTCTTCATTTTCTGAATCTTCGCGCCACGGTGGGCTAATAATGCTATACCCAGGGAATGAAACCGCTTCTTTTCCTAAATATTTAGGAGAAACTTGAATATTTTGTAATTGGGAAGCATAAGCGGATGGTAGCGTTAGTCGTGCGACTCGATTAACATAGGTTTGGTAAGACTCGTCCAAGCTGATTTCCTCCGAATATAAATTGCCTGAGTCACAAGTAAACTCAAGCCTCATCTTTTCATTATGTCAACTTACGTCTATTGGGGAGAAGATGATTTTGCCATTGATCAAGAAATTTCTCGTTTGCGCGATCGCGTTCTTGATGCAAATTGGCAATCTTTCAACTATCACAAGATTACCGCAGACTCCGCTGATGCTGTGATTGAAGGACTCAATCAAGCCATGACTCCCCCCTTTGGCGCAGGAGAACGCTTAATTTGGTTAGCTGATGCTACTGTTTGTCAAAACTGTTCGCCAGACCTGCTTGAGGAATTAAAGCGCACCATCCCTGAAATTCCTAGTTCTTCTCACCTTCTACTGACCAGTGCCAAAAAACCCGATGGACGCAGCAAAGTTACTAAGCTACTGCAAAAGCATGGCAAAATTCAAGAATTTTCTCTGATTCCTCCCTGGAAAACCGATCAACTCAGTCAAAGAGTCCAAGAAATCGCTCAAAAAATTGGCGTAAAATTAACCCCTCAAGCCCTTAACCTCATCGCTGAATCCATCGGAAATGATACCCGTCAACTCTGGGGAGAACTGGAAAAACTTAAACTTTACCAAGGAATAAGCAAACAGCCTCTAAAAGCTGAAGAAGTTTCTCGCCTTATTATCGCCAATACCCAAAGTAGCTTTCAACTCGCCAATGCTATTCGCCAGGGAAACACCCCTGAAGCCTTACGTTTGGTCACTGACTTAATTAACCGCAACGAACCGCCTTTAAAGATTGTTGCGACCCTTGTCGGACAATTTCGGACTTGGACAGTAGTAAAGTTGATGGTTGAGAAAGGTGAAAGAAACGAAAAAGTGATCGCCGAAGCAGCAGAAATTGGCAATCCGAAACGTCTTTACTTCCTACGCCAAGAAATCCAGGCAATTAGCAGCCAGAGGCTTCTCAAAGCCCTACCACTACTGCTAGACTTGGAACTTAGTCTCAAACGGGGTGCAGACCCTCTCTCTAGTCTCCAAATCAAAGTGATCGAACTATGCGAAAGCTAGAAAATCCGTGATTATTGGGAGAAAGGAACTTCTACCCCCAAAAAACGTTCAGATAAGAAAGTAGTAGCAATTAATCGAGAAGATCTGTCCTTCTTCTCCTGTTGACGATTCTGGCGAATACCATTCGCAGATACTCCCTGGTTACTGAAAATATTTGCCATAATAATCACAATAGTGTCAAGATGTTGATCTCAAAAGTTTCTCAATTATCCCTATCTTTTTTCTCTAAGTCTAGTATTGTTGCCACTCTTGCAGCTATGGGAGTCTTAGCTGGGGCTGTTCCAAATTTCTCTGTGACAAGTCCCCACTTGATTAGCTTTGGTAATGTAGCTTTTGCAAAAGACTTCAGCAGTGCAGAAGTTACCAACTATGCCAGAATTGTCATGCAAATGGAACCAATTCGCCAAGCAGTTTTTCGGGATATCGAAACTATTATCGGGTCTAAACCCTCTGCAATCCCCTGCTATCAATCTCGTGCTTTAAATGCTTTACCCAGAGACGCGAGGGAATTAGCGGTTAATTACTGTGGTAGGTATAAGGAATTGATTGAAAGCAACCCTGTGATTAATATTACTAGTTTTAATGCGATCACCAGACAAGCACAATCTGACCCAGATCTCAAACGACGTATTCAAAATGCGATGATTGAAATTCAGCGTCAATGATTATTTAGTTCTAAAGGTCAAAATCCAAGAGTTACTTCATGTTTACCTGTGTACATCTGTATATCGGGAGAATTTCCTCATTCTGAAAATATCCTATTACTGATGATTTTCTGAACGCCCAGATCAGCTAATTGTTGCATATCTTCTCGATTGTCCACTGTCCAAGCAATGATTTCAATTCCTTGTTCAGATAAATCTGTAACTATTTGGGGATGCTGAAGTAAAAGAGAGTAATGGGCGGAAAGAATCATATTTTTGCGAGAATAGCGCGATATTTTTTTAAATTCATCCCCGTTGGCAATATTTAATCCTAAGATTAAGCTCTGACTATATCTTCTTATCCTTTCGAGAAGATCGGGATCAAAAGCAAGAATTTTAGTTCGTTTTTGCCAAGGTGGAGATGACAGGATTTTAACTAAGTTTTGTAGAGCGTTTTCTGACCAAAATTGAGCATATTTAAGTTCGGGATAAAGATCTATAGTTGTATCTTTTGCTAACTCTAATACTTGCTGTAAAGTAGGGATTTCTTGTCCAACAAATTTGGGGTCAAACCAGCTTCCTGCATCGAGTTGTTTGAGGTAAGCTAAATCGCGATCGCGCACTCTCCCAGAACCGTCAGTTGTGCGTTCTAAGCCAGCATCGTGGATAACCACTGGAACGTCATCTGCTGACAACTGGAGGTCAAATTCTATCCCCGTTACACCGTTACTAATAGCAAGCCGAAAAGCAGCAAGAGTATTTTCTGGGGCGAGAGAAGATGCACCCCGATGCGCAATAAATTCAAGGGTCATAATTTGCCTTTGTGATCAGTCTCTTTCTTGAGGAATACTACTCAGTGACTTTTCTCATCTAATATGATGTGAGAGGGAATAGAACTTCGACACAATTAAGATTTGTCAATATATTTTTCCTCTCAAGTTTGTCCGTCTATCAACTTGCTCAAACAACACATTAAAAACATGAAATCATCCACCTGTCTTCTTTGTGGTTACGCCCCCCTGCTACGTCAGTCCCGACACAATCAAGTTTTCTTTTATTGTCCTTCCTGTCGCCAAGAAATGACTTTTTCTGCTTCTGAATTTAGTTATGGGCGCAAAGGGGCTTTTTCTAAACTAGCAAAACCTTCCTAGAACAAATTTAGCTTATCGCGGGGAAGCGGAGCACTCTACCCGACAGGGTGAGTGTCGTATGGGAGAAGCGGTCAATGGAGGGGTTCAATGCCCCGAAGACTGACGTATATTCTTTTAACTTGGAAGTGCGAGAACCCCTACGCTATAAATTAATTCTAGCGCGGATGTTGCATCGCGCTAAATGTGTGCTATGCTTTTACCATGCTCACTTTGAATTACACCTACCGAATTTATCCAACCCAAGACCAGAAGGCGCAGATGCTTTCCTGGCTTGAGACTTGTAGACGGTTTTATAATCGCTGTTTGCGAGACTTAAAGGATTGGATGAATAGTCGTAAGTGTAGCCTGGATAGTTGCTCATTGAGGCACGAATATATAATTCCTGCTGACGTACCATTCCCTAGTTACCTTGAGCAGAAAAGACAACTAA
>JBBQDV010000050.1:0-16271 GCA_038320005.1 Cyanophyceae cyanobacterium | reverse complement strand
GCTTTTTAAAAGCTTCCCAAGTGTTGTGAAACCTTTTAACTACGTCTTGAGTAGTTTGAGAATACACTTCTTGGAGATATGGGTCTTCCTTTTTCCATTGGGTTAGTTGTCTTTTCTGCTCAAGGTAACTAGGGAATGGTATGTCAGCAGGAATGATATATTCATGCCTCAATGAGCAACTATCCAGGCTACACTTACGACTATTCATCCAATCCTTTAAGTCTCGCAAACAGCGATTATAAAGCCGTCTGCAAGTCTCTAACCAGGAAAGCATCTGCGCCTTCTGGTCTTTAGTTGGATAAATTCTGTAAGTGTAACTTAAAGTGAGCATGGTAAAAGCATAGCACATACTTAGCGCGATACAACATTCACGCTAGAATTAATTTATAGCGTAGGGGTTCTCGCACTTCCAAGTTAAAAGAATATACGTCAATATTCGGGGCATTGAACCCCTCCATTGACCGCTTCTAATCCCGACACTCACCCTGTCGGGTAGAGTGCTCCGCTTCCCCGCGATAAGCTAAAATTCCCACAAATTTTTCAAACTAAAGATTATGTTCAATCTTCTTGCTAGTTTAATCTTCACTCAAGCTAACCCCACTCCCGACGAATATCTCCGTCCTCAAGAGGTGCGTCCTCTCCCTGGGGAATTAAATAATACACCAGTTTTTAATAGTAATAGTCCTGAGTTAGTTTTGAATGAGGGAATTTTACTTTCTACTTTTCCGCCGACAGATAAGGTTAACCCCGAAGCCCATTTAGATTTTGCTTTTGAAGGACGTTTTGATGTTTTTGCGCACCATGTGGCGAAAGCAGACCCGCCAGAAGATTTACGCACCCTCTACGTGGGAATTTTATTACACAATCCTGGTAAAGAAGAAGCCACAGTTGATGTTTTACCCTCTGCGAGTTATTTATCTCAACCTGACGCGCCCTTTATTCAATTACCAACTCGAGTTCCTAACACCAGAGGAAATATCTATGCAGGTCCAGGAAGTCGGGCGATGTACGATATTTTGCGAGGTCGTTCTTCCGATTTATTTCCCCATCAAGTCATCATTCCCCCAGGGGAAAGTCGGATGTTGATGAATCTCCCGATTCCAGTAAAAACTTTAGACCCACCTATTAATGGACGTTCAACTTATCTGAAGTTGCGTAGCGATCTTCGGGTTTATGCTGCCAGTTTAGCAAAATTTGCGCCAGTGGATGAGGAAGGAACGGAAAGAGAACCAACTTTAGCAGAATGGGAAGAGTTACTAGCAACAGGGGAATTGTCAACGCCACGGGATAGAGAACCAACTCCCCTCGATACAACTGGGGCTACATTTATCTATGGAAGGGTAGCAGGGGTTTCACAGGGGTCAAAATGGCAAGCTGACCTAACGGATCAAAATTCTACTTATCTTGCTATTCCTAACCCAGGAGAAGCTTTATCCTACGGGATTAGTACCCTACATCGAGGTCGTTTAGGAACAGGTCAGATTCAAACTGCACCGATGTTAGTTCGTTATCCAGATACAGCCTATGCAGCCCACGGTAACTATGGGGTTCACTATAGTTTAACTTTGCCTTTATATAATCCTACGGCTGAAACTAAAGCGGTTACTGTTGCTTTAGAAACGCCGATTAAGCAGGATACTATTACCGATGGACTGCGTTTCTTCTCGCCTTTACCTCCACAGGTCTTTTTCCGTGGGACAGCCCAAGTGCAATATCGCGATGATGAGGGTTTACCTCGCACACAGGCTTTCCATTTGGTTCATAAGCGCGGACAAGAAGGTTCTCCTTTGGTAACGTTAAATCTTGCGCCCCAGAGTCAGCGTTTAGTAACGGTGGATTTGCTTTATCCTCCTGATGCGACACCACCCCAGGTTTTGACTGTAAAAACTTTAGATTAATTAATTTTGAAGAGTCTTGTTTTTGTGATAAGCTATAAAATTTGCAATAAATAGCAGGAGATTTTCTATGGCTCAGATGTATTATGACGAAGATGCTAATTTAGATTTACTTAAGGGTAAAACTGTTGCAATTATTGGCTATGGTTCTCAAGGTCATGCCCATGCTCTTAATTTAAAGGATAGTGGCGTAAATGTCATTGTTGGACTGTATGAAGGTAGTAAATCCACAGCTAAGGCGGAAGCTGAAGGTTTAAAGGTTCATAGTGTTGCGGAAGCTTCTAAAGCAGCCGATGTAATTATGATTTTACTCCCTGATGAGTTCCAAAAGGATGTTTATACAAAGGAGATTGCACCCTATCTTAAGGATGGCGATGTTTTAGCTTTTGCTCATGGTTTTAATATTCACTTTGGTCAGGTTGTTCCTCCTGCTAATGTGGATGTGATGATGGTTGCGCCTAAAGGTCCTGGACATTTGGTTAGACGTACTTATGAACAGGGTGAGGGTGTTCCTTGTTTGTTTGCGGTCTATCAAAATGCAACGGGTCAAGCACGCGATCGCGCGATGGCGTATGCTAAAGGAGTTGGTGGAACTCGTGCGGGAATATTGGAAACTTCTTTCCGTGAAGAAACTGAAACTGATTTATTTGGGGAACAAGCAGTCCTTTGTGGTGGCTTATCTGCTTTAATTAAAGCGGGTTTTGAAACCTTAGTTAATGCGGGCTATCAGCCTGAACTGGCTTACTTTGAGTGTTTACATGAAGTTAAACTGATTGTTGACCTTGTGGTAGAGGGTGGACTTGCTAATATGCGCGATAGTATTTCTAATACTGCGGAATATGGTGATTATAGCCGAGGACCTCGTATTGTCACCGATGAGACTCGCGCTGAAATGCGGAAGATTCTCAAAGAAATTCAAGATGGCGAATTTGCGCGGGAATTTGTCCTGGAAAACCAAGCAGGTAAACCTGTTATGTCCGCAACTCGTCGTCAAGAAGCGGAACATCCGATTGAGGAAGTCGGAAAAGATTTACGCGCTATGTTTAGCTGGCTGAAAAAGAAGTAGTCTAATTAGGAGGCGTACTAGGGTGCGTCTCTGATGCTAGTTTCGGTAATTGGGGTCTAGTTTTTCAATCTCTCCCTCAGTCCGTCTGTGTGGGTTATCAATCGGAGACATATAGGGGAATAAGCTAATCATAAACCGATTTACCTGAGTACGAGCATCTAGACTCGCAGTGCTAAGAGGCTTAGGTAAGAAAGCATCCCCGAAGCCGACAAAGACTAATGTTAAGAAGAAGACAATCGTAGCAATGGTTTTTGGGCGCATCGTCTTTCTTTGGTAAACTCTATTTACTTTTAGCTTACCCACAACCCAAGATTAGTTAATCAGTAGGGTATCTCTCTCAACAAATCTTGTTTTTAGATAGTTATATTTAACTATAATAATTCTGTGGTTAAATTCAATTCAGAAGCAGCAGAAGAACTAACTAAGCCCAACTGATTACGATTTTGGGGTTCATCAAAATCTAACTTTGGACCATCAGGAATAATCCCACTTGGATTGATATGAGGGTGACTGCGATAATAATGTTGTTTGATGTGTTCTAAATTGCAAGTGTTTTTAAATTCTGGATGTTGATATAAATCTTTTACATAGTTCCAAAGATTTGGATACTCGTAAAGGTGCTGGATATTGCACTTAAAATGGACGTAGTAAACTGGATCGAAACGAAGTAGAGTTGTAAACATACAGATATCCGCTTCTGTGATGATATCCCCACAGAGATACCTTTGCTTATCCAATACTTTTTCCCAACTATCTAAGGCGATAAATAATTCTGTTACTGCTTCATGATAAGCTTCTTGAGATTTAGCAAATCCTGATTTATAAACCCCATTGTTGATTGGGCTATAAATTGCATCCATTGCGGATTCTATTTTTTGGTGTAAATCCTGGGGACAGAGATTAGCTTTATTTGGGGCGATGTTGCTAAACTCATGATCGAGCATGCGAATAATCTCACGGGACTCATTATTAACAATCGTATTTTCCTGCTTATCCCACAAAATCGGTACAGTCACCCGTCCTGTATAATTCGGATCAGCTTTAACATAAATTTCTCTGAGATACTGAGCCTGATTAACTGTATCAGGAATTGCCCCAGGAGCTTCACTAAAGTGCCAACCCTCATCCCCCATGTAGGGATCTACCACGGAGACAGTAATAGCATCCTGTAGCCCCTTAATCTCGCGCATAATCAAAGTACGATGCGCCCAAGGACAAGCATAGGAAACATAAAGGTGATAGCGTCCTGATTCTGCTGGGAAACCACTTGAACCATCCGCTGTTATCCAATTATGGAAGCTGGTGGGGTTGCGTTGAAATCTGCCTTTTTTATCCCCCTCATATCCTTCTAACTTCCATTCACCGTTAATCAACATTCCTGTTGCCATATTATTCTCCTTCTTGGCTAAGTTATATTTTATTATGTTGTAAAATTGCGCTTTCCTTGACAATACCGACAGGGGAGACTTCTGAAGAAAGAGACAAAAAAAGGATAACGTTAAGCGTTACCCCGCGAGCAATAATTTAAAATAATGGTTTTCGGTCTCACCATTTACTGTTCGTCAGTATTTAGAATTTGAGGAACACGAAAATAATTAGCTTCCTCCTCTGGGGCTTGTGCTAACAAAGCTTCCTTATCGTCAAAGGGTTGTAACTCATCGGGACGAGTAATATTACTGACCTCAATGGCGCGAGTGGTCGGGGGAACATCTTCAGTATCGAGTTCACTCAACTGCTCGAAATATCCTAAGATACTGCTTAATTGGGTGGTAAATTGTGATTCTTCCGCTTCCGTCAATTCCAAACGGGCGAGATGAGCAACTTTGCGGACTTGTTCGCGGTCAATATTCATCGTAATTCCCCTTAAAAGAATACATCCATTTCTGAGCGTCCTGTTATCTTGAGCCAATTTTGGACATCAATGTAGTTGTTAGGCGCAAGACGAATCGCTTGCTTCCAGTATTCTGCTGCTTTATCAAACAATTCTTCCCCTGCATCAATATCCCCTTCAACTTTCAGCTTTTCCCCTTGATGATGGTAGATAACCGCAACGTTATTAAGGGCTTGAGGCATACGGGGATTGAATTCCAAGGCTTCGTGATATTGCTTTAAGGCTCTTTCATGTTCACCGTTACTGGTATGAATTAATGCGATATTATAGAGGATATAACTGCGATCATAGGGATCTTCTTCTAATTCTAGAGCTTCGGTGTAGTTTTCGAGAGCTTCTGCATATTCTCCTTCAGCTTGTGCAGACATCCCATCACGGTAGTAAGCAAAGGCTTCTTTCGCTTTTTTGTTGGTCGGCATCACTTTAAGGATAATATCTGCCATGACCGTAAAGCTTTTATCAATAAAGTTATCGTTCCGTTGACTTCTAGGCATAATGGCTAATTACATAAAGACTTCTTCTGATTATTGATTTTAACCTTTCCATTGGCTAAAAGGGAACTTTGCTAAGTTAACGTTAAAGTAACGTAAATCATGGCTAACTTCTTCCCCAACCCAACTAGGAAGTTCTAAATCTTGATTTTCTTGCGTCAGTTCGACTTCAGCGATAATTAATCCTTGATTTTCGCCAGCAAATTCATCAATTTCCCAAACCACATCTTTGATAGGTAAGCGGTAGCGAGTTTTCTCAATCAGGGGAGAAACACATAAAGTTGCTAACATTTCTAGCGCATCTGTAAGGGGAATCGGATATTCAAATTCAGGGCGAGAATGACCTGTAGTTTTTCCTTTGATGGTTAAATAGCCTTGTTCCCCGACAATTCTCACCCGTACGGTTGTGTTGTTGGTTGTGGGGATATAACCTTGACGGTAAATACTTCCGTCTGCGTGGTTTCGCCAGTCTTGGTTACAGACTAAAAATTTGCGTTCAATTTCAACTGCCATTTATCTAGGAAAAATTGGAGCTACACTTTGTACAGAATATTATAATTGTCAGGGGATTTTCTTTTCCTATTGCCTAGAGCTTTAAGATCTTCTAGAGTGATGGGGGATGAGCTAAAAAAAGTGGCTGGATATGGGAGTAAATCGGCGTAATTTTCTACAACAAGCAGGGCTAGGACTGTTCACTTTGGGCTTAGGAGGCGTAGGACAAGGAATCGCTATACTTCCCGTTTGGAAGCGGTATGGACAAGCTTTAGCTGAAACAACTCCTCGCAAACTCGCCTTATTGGTGGGAATTAATAATTATCCTCGCACGAGTCCTTTAACTGGTTGTGTGACGGATGTAGAACTGCAACGGGAACTGCTGATACACCGTTTTGGGTTCAACCCTAAAGATATTCTCACTCTCACTGACCAACAGGCGACGCGAGAAGCTATCGAAACTGCTTTTGTTGAACATTTAGTTGGACAAGCCCAAGAGGGGGATGTGGTAGTCTTCCACTTCAGTGGTTATGGTTCGCAGGTTAAGGTATCTGACTCCGCAATGGGGGGGGAGAGTCTCATGAAAAGTTTTGTCCCTGTAGATGAGACTTCATTGATGAAGGGTAAACCTGTTGCTAATGATATTGTCGAAAAAACTTTGGTGTTGTTAGCGCGATCTCTGCAAACTAGGAAGGTAAGCTTAGTATTAGATACGAGTTATCTAGGGGTGGGTCAAACCTTACAGGGGAACTTGCGGGTGCGTTCTTGTCCAAACCCCCCTGCGGAACAGCCAAGCCCAGAAGAGTTAGCCTTCCAAGAGAAATTATTACTCCGAACCCAACCTTCTCTTGCTGCTTTGACTGGGAAGAATCGCTTGAAGCAAGTTTCGGGAATGGTTTTATCCGCAGCCCAAGATGGACAAGTCGCAACAGAAAGTAATTGGAGTGGCTTTAGTGCAGGACTGTTTACTTATGCTCTCACCCAACACCTTTGGCAAACTCTCCCAGCTAGTACAGTTTATTTTAGTCTCTCTCGTGCTGCCCAAACAGTGGAACGCTTAACTGGAGAGAAGCAGCAGCCCTATTTAGTGGGGGGAATACCCTCACCCTTAGCAACTTACTTCCTTCCCCCACAGTCTTCTCAAGGGGCAGATGGGGCAATTATCGGGATTGAAGATGAGGGGAAAACTGCGGAAATTCATTTAGCGGGGCTTCCCGTTGCAGTGTTGGAGTATTATGGCATAAATTCTTACTTAACCACTGATTTAGAGCAAAGATTGCAAGTTCGCTCCCGTAATGGCTTAACAGTTAAGGCAAAGTTAGTTGAGACTAATAGCTTAGAAGAGAAACTGAAGGTGGGGCAACTGGTGCGGGAGTCGGTACGGGTAATTAGACGCAATCCAGGGTTAACTGTGGCACTAGATACGAGCTTACAACGCATTGAAAGGGTAGATGCTACTAGTGCGTTTGCGAATATCCCCACGGTATCCGCAGTAGTTAATGCGGGGGAACAGGTAGCTGACTGTTTGTTTGGGACAATTGAAGATCCTGATTCATTAAGAATTTCCAAGAATCCCGAAACAATGAAGGATATTCCTTCGGGTAGTTATGGTTTATTCTCTGTCGGACGGGTATTAATTCCTAACACAATTGGGGTGAAAAATGAGGCGGTAAAGTCAGCAATTAATCGACTTGTCCCGAAGCTCAAAACTTTACTCGCAGCGAAATTGTGGCGTTTGACTGTCAATGAGGGATCTTCTCATTTAGGTTTAGAAGCTACTTTAGAAGTAGTGGATGACAAAACCGAAAAACTGATTCGACGCACTACTCTGCGCACTAGTGTTACCCCGTCAGCAGGTATGGTGAAGGTGGGGACAGAACAAGAGATTTTACCAGCGGTAGTGGTGGGTCAGAGGATTCAATATCGCTTACGAAATTATCGCGATCGCGATCTTTATATCATGTTAGTCGGAATTGACTCAGGTGGAAACGCGGTGGGGCTTTATTCTCCAGAAACCAGCAGTGAGACAGATACCAGTAGTCTTCCCAAGCTCAAAAATACAATAGTCAAAGCAGGTGAAACCCTAATTACCCCAGCACCTTCTACTTCCTTTAATCTCATTGTCCCAGGACCAATTGGTTTAGCGGAAATCTATATTATTGGTAGTCGCGCCCCCTTTACTAAAACGATAACCGCCCTAGCTAAAACTCCTCATCCGAAAGGAGAAGGAGAGCGAATTGTCGATTTAATGAGTCCCCTAGATATCACTCAGGCTCTTTTGCAGGATTTACATGATGCTAGTGGAGTTGGCTCTGAAATTCTAGGTTCAGCTTCTGATGTTTACGCTTTTAATGTTAAAGCTTGGGCAAGCCTAAGTTTTGTCTATCAAGTAATTTAGACGCTCTTTGCTGACAACTTTCCTTGCTTGCGATGATACCAATAATACCACTCCTTAGAAGTCCTTAAAGCAAGCCAAAATAGAAGTAGTGCAATTAATCCTCCTTCTCGGGGAGCAGTAAAAGCGAAAACTATCAGGAAAATAGACAAGCCATCTTCGAGGAAAACTAACCATAAAGGTAATCCTCGCAAGCGGAAAAACAAGCCCACTATTACTAGTTGTAACATTAAGGCAAATAAGCCCCCGACTAACCCAATTAGCCACAAAGGATAGGCTTCAAGTTCCACTACCCGAGCCACCGTAACCGCCAAGAGACTACCCACTAAGGGGCTAAGGGAGAGTTGGACAATTTGCAAGATACGCTGTCCGAATAATTTTTTGGAAGCAAATAGCTCAAAAGTTGTCCAACTGATGAGAACACAAAGCAATACTACAGGATGAATACGAGAGAGATAAGGAACTTGTGACCACATCTCTTCGTTGTATAAACCCAGAAAGAGTAGGGGAAAACCTACTCTCATTCCTGCTGCTGCGGAGGCAGACAGTACCGCTAAAATTCCTATAAGCATAATCTGTCCTATCTTGGCGGAGATGAAAATATCTAATCTGTCAAGCAGTGATTCATACTCTTAGCTTACCCAAAATCAGCTTAATGATTTATATTTAGAGATAATAATTCTCAAATAGAAAGCTATTGCTAAGTTTTGTAAGGAAAAAACTCTCTTTCGATAGACAAAAATCACCTTTAACTTTATTAAGATGGTATTTTGAAGCTAATTAAGGACTAAAAAAGAGAATTATGGCAATGGAATTTAAAGTACCTAGTATTGCTTGTCAAGATTGTGCAGATACAATCATCCAAGAAATTAAAACCCATGAACCTCATGCAACCGTAAATGTTGATATTGAGAAAAAAATAGTCAAGGTTGACACTAAAGCTTCTGAAGAATCCGTCAAGCAAATGATGACTGCGGTTGGTCATACTCCAGAAGATAATTAAACTGCTAGGAATTTTTGAATAACCTCGCGACTCAACTCTTCTGTTGAACCAGAAGCAACAATTCCCCCTTTTTGCATCGCATAGTATCTATCTGCTTGGCGGACAAAGTGGAGGTGTTGTTCTACCAGTAATACAGAAATTCCAGTAGTTTCAATAATGCGTCGAACTGCGGATTCAATTTCGAGAATAATTGAAGGCTGAATTCCCTCTGTGGGTTCATCGAGAAGGAGGAGTTGCGGTTTTCCCATCAACGCCCTAGCGATGGCGAGTTGTTGCTGTTGTCCACCGCTTAAATCTCCTCCCATCCTGGTCAACATTGTTTTTAGAACAGGAAATAACTCGAAGATTTCTAGAGGGATATTCGCTTTTCCTTTCTGGAGACTACGCCCAGATTCCAAACCGAGTAAAAGATTATCCTTAACCGTAAGACGGGGAATTATTTCTCGCCCTTGGGGAACGTAACTTATACCTCGTCTGACTCGTTCATCAGTAGTTGTTTTCAGAATCGGTTGACCAGAAAGATAAATATTCCCTTGACGGGGGGTGAGGAGTCCCATAATCGCCTTGAGAAGGGTTGTTTTCCCCACACCATTGCGTCCAATCAAGCAAACCATTTGTCCAGGGGGAACACTGAGGTCAACGTTGCGTAAAATATGACTCTCGCCATAATAGACATCAAGATTAGCAACTTGTAGAGTTAAGTCTGTAGAAATAGGATTGAAGGGGAGAGTTTCATTCATGAGTTGTTGCAAAAAAATAATTTATTGCTTTAGAAAAAAGGTTTGTTAAAAGTATCTTTTAGTTAAGCGGATTCTATCGGTTCACCAAGATAGACTTCAATCACAAGGGGATTATTTTGGACTTCTTCCATTGTGCCTTCGCAGAGTACCGACCCTTGATGTAAAACTGTGACTTGACGGGCAATTTGGCGCACAAATTCCATATCATGTTCAATTACTAAGATAGAATGACTTTCAGCTAAAGAAATTAATAGGCTTCCTACTTGTTCTGTTTCTTCATCGGTTAGTCCCGCAACAGGTTCATCAACCAGTAATAAGTCAGGAGACTGGGCGACTAGCATCCCTATTTCTAAGCGTTGCTTTTCCCCATGAGAGAGTAAATCTGCTTTCAGGTCAGCTTTAGAAACTAAATTAATGGTTTCCATTAGACCAGAAACCGTATGCTTTTGGGCTTTATTAACTGAACTAAAGAGGGAAGCAAAAAGATTTTTATTCGGGTTACAAGCAATGTCTAAGTTCTCTCGTACTGTGAGGTTGAGATAGACGCGAGGGGTTTGAAATTTACGCCCAATTCCCAATCTGGCAATTTGATATTCTGATAAGCGTTTGAGATTACGCCCTTGAAAAAATACCCGACCTTGAGTAGGTTGGACTTTTCCCGTGATGACATCAAGAAAAGTGGTTTTGCCTGCGCCATTAGGTCCAATGACAACTCGCAATTCTCCTTCTTGCATGGAGAAGTTGAGGTTATTAATCGCTTTGAAACCATCAAAGCTAACGGTTAGGTCTTGGGTTTCTAATACTTTTTTACTCATAATAATTGTTGCCTTCTACTCCCAAGAATAGAGGAAAATTTAGGGAGGTTTACAGATTATTTTTATAGTTCTGAAGAGGTGAATTCGTCCCGTTCCTGTTGAATATCGGGGTCTGTTTCTATCTGGGGGTAGGTGGCGATTTCTGGAGATTTCCCAAGCAGGAAGCGTATTTTATTCACTGCTTCATCCCTTATCCAACCAACAACACCATTAGGAAGGGCGAGAACGACGATTAGGAATAATGCCCCTTGGAAAAATAGCCACATATCAGGGAAGTTTTCACTAAATGCTCTTTTGGCGATGTTGACCGCGACTGCACCAAATATTGCCCCAATTAGGGTTGCCCGTCCCCCTACAGCTACCCAAATTACAATTTCGATTGAAAAAACGATATCCATTGCCCCTGGGGAAATAATGCCAGTTTGGACGGTAAATAATGCCCCTGCAATGCCAGCAATTGCAGCAGAAACGGCAAAGATAAAGACTTTATAGGTGGTGGGATTATAACCAGTAAAACGCAGACGCGGTTCATCATCTCGTATGGCGATTAGCAATTTTCCGAAGCGTCCACTAGTTAACCAACGACAGAGGGCATAAATAGCAATCAAAACCAAGATTGTGGCTACATAAAAGATATACTGGCTGCGAGGTTCATTAATAGTTAAACCTAATAAGGTACGATAGCTTGTTAAGCCATTACTGCCGTTAAATAACTCTTGCTGACCATTGAAGAAGTTGAAAAAGACAATAACTGTTGCTTGAGTCAAAATGGAGAAATAGACTCCCCTAATGCGATTACGGAAGACGAGATAGCCAAAGATGCCCGCGAGGAGGGAGGGGATGGCGAACACCATCAGGAGGGTGAAGGGAAACGAGGTGAAAGGTTGCCAAAACCAGGGTAATGTTTCTACACCATAGAGACTCATAAATCCTGGTAAAGTCCCAGGTTCAAGGGGGGCGAGGGTTAGGTGCATGGCGAGGGCATAGCCTCCTAATGCAAAGAAAACACCATGTCCGAGGCTTAGTAAGCCTGTATAACCCCAGATGAGGTCTATTCCTAATGCGAGGATAGCTAAGGAGAGAAAACGCCCTAGTAAGTTTTGGCGGAATCCTGATAAGAATTGGGGAAATATTAAAATAAGTATAATCGCGATCGCGCTAATTATACCAACTTCAAGCCACAGTTTTCGCTGCCTTTGCTGCTTAATTTGTTTCCGTTTAACTGCTATATCGTTCATTTAAAAAATGTTTACTATTAAACTGCACAAGCAAATATAATTCACCTCGACTACAATTCCGCCCCTCGTCCTTTCTGTGGAAAAATCCCCCCAGGACGTACCTGTAAGAAAGCAATAATTAAAATAAACACCAATACCCTCGCCATACTGGTAGAACCGAAGAAAGTAAAGAAGTCAACTAAGGGCTGTATCCCATCTACCGCTAAAGTGAGAACCCCTGAACCAATTAAATACTCCGCCGTTCCAATCGCTAAAGCTGCAACAATTGTACCCGTCAGTTTTCCCACACCCCCGACAACCACAACCATAAAAGTATTAACAATATAGTTTTGTCCTGTATTCGGTCCAACCGAACCTAGTAAACTAATCGCACATCCTGCTACCCCTGCTAAACCTGAACCAATGGCGAAAGTGAGGGCATCTACTTTTTTTGTCGGAATACCCAGACAAGCACTCATACTGCGGTTTTGGGTAACAGCACGAATCCGTAAACCCCAATTTGAACGTTGTAAAAATAGATAAATGCCTACTAAACAGAGAATAGTTAAAGCAATAATAAATAAACGAGTATAGGGTAGCTGTGTTCCCCAGACGACAACCCCACCTCGTAACCATCCAGGGGCGGTGACATTAACATTTTGCGCACCAAACCAAGGTTTTGTGACGCTTAAGCCAAAAGCTTGTGATAATCCTACCCCAACAGCGATAGAAATTCCGATACTTAAAGGGACAAGAATACCATAAACGTAACTGCGAATCTGTTCAAAATTAGCTCGACGGGAAAGAAACCACAAAGCACCAAAAAATAGTAGCGAAAATAAGCCCAAGCCAATCACAATCACCCAATTCACACTACGGACAAGTTGTTGCAAAATTAGACTTACCCCCCAAGTAGCGAGGAGGGTTTCTAAGGGGCGACCATATAAAAACCGAATTACCCCCCATTCCAGCAACACGCCAAAGGCTGCGGTGACAAGAAAGGCGATAGGAATAGCAAAAATAATATAAGCCCCAAACCAGGGTTCTCCTAGTTCCCGAAAGGCATTTTGAACAACAAAGGTTGTATATGCCCCCAGCATAATAAACTCACCGTGGGCGAGATTAATTACCCCCATCAAACCAAATATAATTGCCAGTCCTAGAGCAGCAATTAATAAAACTGCACCGATACTAAGACCATTAAACAAATTTGCAAATAGTGCAGTTAGCACGTTCTTCTTCCCTCGAAACTTCTAAATTGAATAGTAAGGGGCTTGCGCCCCTAGATTAAAGCAATGTTATTGTTCTTTGTATCTACCGCCTTTAGATGCGTCTGACCAATCGCAAGCATAGCCTTTTGTATCAGCAACAAACTGATTCCAAGGAACAGGGCTAACAGCAGCATCACTAGAAGAAACTATTTCAAATTGACCATCCGCACGGACTTCACCAATACGAACAACCTTAGATAAATGGTGGTTGGTATTCATTGTCACCGTACCTTCAGGGGCTGAAAAAGTTTGCCCATAGGCAGCTTCGCGGACAGCAGGAATATCTGTTGTTCCTGCTTTTTCTACTGCTTGTTTCCAAAGATAAACCGCCACATAGGCAGCTTCCATTGGGTCATTAGTTACACGTTCTTCCCCAAATTTTTCCTTAAATGCTTTGGTGAATGCTTCGTTTTCAGGAGTATCTGCGGTCATGAAGTAGTTCCAGGACGCATAATGACCTTCGAGAAATTCAGGACCAATGGCTTGAACTTCTTCTTCCGCAACACTGACCGACATGACTGGATATTTATCAGGGTCTAAGCCTGCGCCCTGCATTTGGGTAAAGAAAGCAACATTACTATCCCCATTAAGAGTATTAAAAATTACACCGCCATCGGGAAGGGCTTGAGTAATCTTGGTGATAATTGGGGTAACTTCTGTACTTCCTAGAGGAATATAGTCTTCTCCAACTACTTCACCGCCAAGTTCATCAACCTGGGCTTTAATAATCGTGTTTGCAGTACGGGGAAAAACGTAGTCTGAACCAACGAGAAAGAATGTATCTCCTTTATTTTCCACTAACCAATCCACCGCAGGTTCAATTTGTTGGTTAGGTGCAGCCCCTGTATAAAAAACGTTTTTAGAGCATTCCTGACCTTCATACTGCACTGGATACCAGAGCATATGATCTTTTTCTTCAAATACAGGTAACATGGCTTGACGACTTGCAGAAGTCCAACCACCAAAGACGACAGGTACTTGGTCTTGCTCAATTAATTTTCTGGCTTTTTCCGCAAAGGTGGGCCAATCGGATGCGCCATCTTCAACGATAGCTTCAATGGGCTGACCCAGTACCCCACCATCCGCATTAATTTCTTCAATCGCTAAGTTTACGGCATCAACAACACTACTTTCACTGATTGCCATTGTGCCACTAAGGGAATGCAAGACACCAACTTTAATGGTATCGCCCGAAGCAGTTCCTGTTGCTACTCCTTGAGAAATGTCAGTGGGTTGTTCTGCACAACCTTTCAAAAAGATACTTGCGCTTAAGGCAGCAACACCATAAATAACAAATTTCCGTCGCCCAAATCCTATTGCCATGATTTGTTTTAAATCTCAGGATATACTTTCATATTTAGAAATTGATGTTAGAACGATAGCTTCTAAGTTTTTGTATAATTCTATACAAAGAAAGATTTCTTTCAAAAATCTAACTATAGTCGGATGATTTCTGGAAGTTTTAGGATTAAGGATTTCACAAGGGACTGCTTGGTATTGTAGGATCAAGTTTGCCAGATAACTGCGCTAAAGTTACTCTATGCTAATTTTCACCCATCGCTTTTCTCGTCCAGTTGAGTTTGAACCTAGTTACACCTTTTATTTAAATGCGGAAGAACGAACTCGCACCCGTCAGCATCTCAATTTAGATGAAGGTCAAGAGTTTTATCTACGTTTACCCAGGGGAACAATATTACAAGATGGCGATGGCTTACAATCAGAAAATGGCGAAGTTTTTGCTCAAATCGCTGCCAAACCTGAACCCGTAATCACGGTTAAGACTAATCAGCCTTCGGATTTAATTAAAGCTGCTTATCACCTGGGAAATCGCCATGTCCCGTTGGAAATCACGGTAGATTACCTGCGTTTTTCTCCAGACTCGGTATTAGAACAGATGCTAAAACAGATGGGTTACAATATTGTGCCAGAAGTCGCCCCTTTTTATCCAGAGTCGGGAGCGTATGGACATAATCATTAACTTAATTTTTATCTTAAACTGTGATCCTTAAATTACTACAGTTATCGAGTTCTACTTTGCCATTAGGGGCTTACAGCTACTCAGAAGGGCTAGAAACTGCTATTGACAGTGATCTTATTAAACATGATACCCGAACGGATGGGAAACGCGATCGCGATCTCCTAGAATGGCTAACTCAAGAACTCCACTATGGGGCAATACGCATCGAATCCGCCTTGATGTTGCGAAGCTACCGCTGTTTAATCGCAGGGGATTTAGAGGGATTAAGAGAGTGGAATCAATGGGGAAGTGCAGCCAAAGAAACCTCGGAACTGCGACAACAAAGTTGGCAAATGGGTAACACCCTCACCCGTTTATTATTAGAATTAGATAAAGTGCGTTCCTACCCGGCTAATAGCAATCTTGATTTAGCAACAGCAGTAAAAAAAGTGGGTAAACCATGTAATTACGCGATCGCGTTTGGTATTGGGGCTGCTTATTGGCAAATTGAGGAATATACAGCAATTCTAGGTTATCTCCACAGTTGGGCAACAAATCTTATTAATGTTGGTGTCAAATTAATCCCCTTGGGACAAACAAAGGGACAGCAACTTCTCTGGGAACTACACCCCGATATCGAAAGTACAGCAACTGCTATCCTTAAGCTAAAAGATGATGACCTATATAGCTGTAGTTGGGGCTTAGGACTTGCTAGTATGATGCACGAAACGCAGTATTCTCGTCTATTTCGGAGCTAATTTATATCAAATAGTATATTTGCAAAGATTAGTTATAAATACATAGAATTCTTATTAAAATTCTCTCCGTAACTAAAACATAGTATCTAGCTAAAGAGGTAGAAAGAAGATTTGAAGATTATTTCGAGAGACTGATGGATTCATTGATGATCTTCATTAATATGATAGGTGAGGATCAAAAAGTATTTTTAAATAAGGTATTCATCAATATGCAATTTACAAAAGTTTCTAATGTCATCGGTGCTAGTCTGCTTGCTGGAACGCTCTCTCTGGGAGCAGC
>JBBQDV010000049.1:0-16371 GCA_038320005.1 Cyanophyceae cyanobacterium | reverse complement strand
TTATCAAAACTCTGGGGTATAAAACCTCGTCCTTTTAGGACGGCTTTTGTTAAGATGTATTCGTGGGAGGGTAATCAACCACAATAAAAACCCTATTGCTGCTTAATATGCAGACGCTGCACCTTGACAACTGAATCTATGGGGTTCTACTTCGTAGTTCTAGTATCACCTTGAAGTAGGTAAAAGATTCAAAGGTACGCTTACGAACAGCCTTAAAGACAAATAAACTTTGCAGCAATGCAACTACGGTAGGGCATACCGAAAGTTAACGCTTGGGGAGAGAACCGCCTCTGGCTTAGATACCGCAAGGAGTCTAAGCTAAGTGGACTCGCTGAACCAAGAATCCTCGCGCCTTTAGGCGCGAGGAGTGTCAATAGCCGTAAGAATAGCTTCTTCCCACTGTTCTTTTGCAGCCAAGGCAGTTGCTTCTTGGAGAATAGCGCGGTTTTGAGCAGATTGAGTTCGACTTATCGAGGCTTGAATGAAGTTTTCTTCTTTCTGACGGGAGGCTTGTTGCATCAGTGTTTCGATTTCCTGTTCCCCTTTTCCCCCTGAGCTACGGATAACTCAAACATTAGCTCATCAGCGCGAGTGCTGCGCCAATAGTGATTGTCAAACTTGGTTAAATTCCGAAACAGTTCGGTGGCTGCTGTCCAATTTTGGCTATTTAAGGCGGATTGGAATTGGCGTACAAGTTCTTCTCCTGCTTGCCATTCTTCTTGCCAAAGCGCGATCGCGACTTGAGAATCAGGATATAATCGACTCTCAAGGGGAACACGATTAGCTATTTTTATCCCCCCTGCTAAATCCCCACTTTCTACTTTTTCTCGCGCTAGAACAAGAGCCTCTACTGACCAATCTTGCAGAAATTGTTGTGCTTGGGCATCTAAAACTGGATGTCCTATCACTTCTGTAATGGTTTCTAGAGCCAGGAATAGTTTTTCTGGCTCTCCTGTCTCAGCATATTGTTGAGCGCAGTAAAGACGATTTCCTACCGCTGAGAAGGGGGAAAAAGCTTGACACTGTAAGGAGGGGCTACGAAATAGCCATAAAAGTGATAAGGTCGTACTTCCAGCCAATAGAAAGATAATACCTAACCAGAAAAGAAATAGCCGAGGGGGTTGAGACTCCCGAATTGGCTTGTCCTGCTCAGTCTCCCTTTCCTCTTGGGTTTGTGACCAATCTGAAAAGGGAATTTGAGGTTCAGCTATTGTTGCTGTTGAGGCTGAACCTAAGCCAGTTTGGAGCAAATTAGCTCTGCCTCTAGAAAATTCGCGAATCCGTACTCTCACACCTACCTCTTACTAACTCAGCGAGCCTGTTTCCTTAGAGGTGATTTTAGGCTAAACTGCCTAATTACACAAGAGTAAAGACGATAAATATTTATTGCGATGTCAGCGAAACTTGACAATAAAATTACCTCATGGAAAAAAGCGTAACAACTACGCCATAATTAGTGAAGATAAGAATGTTAATTGTTTTTTGATTTATTATCTTGCTGCTTTAGCTTTTGTTTCAAGCGATTATTAGCAGCAAGCACAGAAGTATCGACAGGAAAGCCAACTGTCGGGATAACTTGATATTTGCGGTCTGCTTCCAACTCTTGCAATTCCTGATATTCAACCCAGTGAATGCAGTCAACAGGACAGGTATCAATAGCCTCTTGTACTAAGTCCTCATGGTCGCCATCTTGACGAATTGCCCTCGCCCGCCCATAATCAGGTTCGATATAAAAAGTATTTGTAGCCGTGTGGGCGCAGTGTTTACAGCCGATACAGGTAATTTCATCAACATAAACACCCTTTTGCCGTAGTTTTCCCCCTAACTCTGGCTCAAAACCTGACCTTTCGGGGGCATCGCGGAAAACGCCCCCCAATTCTGGCTCTAATCCTGAGCGTTCATCGGGGGTTGCTGAGAAATCAGACATTAGGCACTCCAGCGTTGGACAACTAGACGGATTGAACCATCTTCATTCTTTTGTTCTTCTGTGAGGTGAAATCCTTGATTTGCAGTCTCACTCATGACAGTGTGGTAGGCATAACGCTGGGTTACTTCCTTGAGGAAACTATTTACAGACAAAGGCTGTTGCCAATATTCTAGGTCAGCAACTAATTCATATTCCTGACCATTCCAGCTAAAGCCAACATCGTAATTATTTTTTTGTTCGATAATAACTTCTGCGTTGCGAGTTTGACCACGATAGCCCCTAACTGTTGCAGAACCAGGTTTCCAGTCAACCCCTAAATCATTTAAAGCGGACTGTAAAGAGCCAAGATTACGGATTTGTGTTTTAACAGTGCTAAAGTGTGACATAGTTTTATGATTGCGGATTTTACAAATTATTACGAAAGTTATATTTTAAACAAATTCTACCAGTTACTATGGGCAGATTGCTGATTTGTTGATAGGGCTTCTGTGGTTACAGTTTGGGCATAATGTTCAGAGGTCTTTTCTATTGCCGTCACCTGTCCAAGTTGGGCTTCAATAGCAGCGGTAACTTCAGCACAGGAAGCACCGACAATACCTGTGACTGTCTCTTTTACACGCCCATCAGGGTAAATAATAAATTCTAGAGTTTCCATGCTCATGATTAATCACTTTTGTCCTCTATTTCCTTGCTCTAGCTTCTACTTGAACCGAGGTAATTGCTGTTTTAACTCCGCTCCAGTCGTAGCAGTGTCACGGATCAAATCTTAATGAATATTAATATGATAATAATACAATAGAGGTGCTTCATTATCCCTATTTTATAACTGTCTCTTAAGATTTAGCAGAAGTCAAGAGCAATATTTCTAATTAGATAAGTAACTTAATCAAAATATACAAGCATAGCAAGAAAGACTGTTTCCCCCTAATGGTTGATCTAGGGCAAAATCCCTCATTGCAACATCAAGCTAATATAAAGTTTGATCTGTGAAATTCTAATAAAAATAATTATGACGAAAACAAATAAAATCAAGGTTGGTGTATTAGGTTTCGGTGGTTTGGGACAAGCAGCAGCAAAAGTTTTAGCACCAAAAGAAGAAATGGTTTTGGTGGCAGGAGCAGACCAAAAGGGTTATATTTACAACCGTACTGGCTTAGATGGGAATGAATGTATTGCTCTTTATCATTCTCACGGTTCTCTAGGGTATGCTCCTAATGGGGGTATTCTGAGTAATAATAGTATTGAAGATTTAATTCAGAATGCTGAGGTAGATGGCTATTTTCTTGCCCTCCCCAATTTGCCGAATACGTTTATGGCAGATGTCGCCAGACAATTTATCGCTTCAGGATGGCGTGGCGTGTTGGTAGATGCCCTTAAACGGACTAGTGCGGTGGAACAACTGCTAGAGTTACGAGAAGAGTTAGCTGCTGCGGGAATTACTTATTTAACTGGCTGTGGGGCTACCCCAGGATTACTTACTGCTGCTGCTGCGATCGCGTCTCAAAGTTTTGCTGAAGTTCACAGTGTTAAAATTACCTTTGGGGTAGGTATTGCTAATTGGGAAGCTTACCGCGCCACCATTCGCGAAGATATTGCCCATATGCCTGAGTATGATGTGGAAAAAGCACGGGCGATGAGTGATGGGGAAATAGAAGCTTTGTTAGATGAGACGAATGGTGTGATCAGTTTAGAGAATATGGAACACGCTGATGATATTATGCTGGAATTGGCGGGAATTTGCGATCGCGATCGTGTTACTGTTGGTGGTGTTGTCGATACCCGTAACCCGAAAAAGCCTCTCAGCACTAATGTAAAGGTGACAGGACGCACTTTTGAAGGAAGAACCTCAACCCATACCTTCGCCCTGGGAGATGAAACCAGTATGGCTGCTAACGTTTGTGGTCCTGCCTTTGGCTACCTCAAATCTGCCTATTCTCTCCATCAACAGGGTATCTACGGACTCTTTACCGCAGCGGAAATCATGCCTCAGTTTGTGCGTTAAAAAATAGGGGCAATTACTTATCCACTTAATAGTTTAATAGTTGCCCCCAATTAGTTACCTTAGCTTTTAAATTTCAGCACCTGGTTTTGGTTCAGCCCCCATCCCCATGACAACCTGACGTAGAAAGGTAATTTGTTCTTCATATTCTAGAGCTTTAACTCTTGTTAGAAGTTGCTGAATATCCTCAGACATTTGATAATCTTCTGGCATGGGAATAATCGTTTCCGAGGACATTCCTTCAGCTAACAAATACCAAAATAACAGCTTGGTATTCTCTCCTAAAGAACCATATTGGCGAGACATTTGGGTGTTTTTTCGACCGGCAATATCTCGTTGAATTTGCAGTTGTTCTTCTGGTGATTTCTCCTTGACTTGATTGAATAAACCTTCTGCGATATCTTCTCCCGCAGCACCAGGGGCAGCAGGCGTAACAGAGTCTCCCATCCCTTCGTATACGTACCAAAGCAAGGCTAATTGGTCATCTATGCTGAGTTGCTCAAGGCTTTCTATAACTTCATTGATTTGGGGAATATTAGAAGTAAACATCTTAAATTAAAGCTCCGTTTATTGTTTTAAAAGTAAATACAAACTAGTTTTTTAACTAGAATTACTATTCACTCCAACTATAAAGTTAGCGAAAATCACAACGAGAAGAAACCTTGCTAAAGAAAGATATGTTGCAAATAAAAATAAACCTCACTACCTATTAAGGAATAGATGTCAAAACGACCAAGTTATCTCGATGAATAACTGTTCCTGCTATGCCGTAACCAAGGATATCAGGGATTTTTTCGGTATGATGTCCTTGAATTTGGCGAATTTCTCTACTGTCATAGTTAACAATCCCCCTTCCTATTTCTTTTCCTGTTAAATCACAAAGTTGGACAGCATCGGAAACCTGAAACTCCCCTTCTGTCTGCACAATTCCAGCAGGTAATAACGATTTACCCCCTTGACAAATTGCTTTAATTGCTCCTCTGTCTAAATAGAGTTTTCCTGTGGGAACTAAACCATTAGCAATCCAACGTTTACGAGCATTATCAGGGCGAGGTTGGGGTTCAAATTGTGTACCGATGACTTCCCCTTGTAGCATTTTAGAAATATTAGCAGGATATTTACCGTGCGCGATCGCGACTCTTACCCCCGCACTAGTTGCAATTCTCGCAGCAGCCAATTTAGTCACCATTCCCCCAGTTCCCCAACCAGAACGGCTATCTCCTGTTTCAACCTGTAACTGGGCTAAATCTTCAGGACTAACTAAAGTAATTGGTTTAGCATCAGGGACTTCCCTGGGGTCAGCAGAATAAAGTTTATCAACATCCGTCAGCAAAAAGAGCCAATCCGCTTCAACTAAACTAGCGACCAAAGCAGATAGGGTGTCATTATCCCCAAACTTTAATTCTTCTATCGCGATCGTATCATTTTCATTGACAATCGGAATCACCCCTAGCTCTAGCAACTCCTGAAAAGTATTGTAAGCATTGACGTAACAACTCCGTTCCATCAAATCTCGACGAGTGAGGAGGACTTGGGCAATGGGTTGTTGTAAAGTTGTGAACAAATCATCATAGACCCGAATTAAACGCCCCTGACCCACCGCAGCCACCGCTTGTTTTCGAGCTATTTTTTGGGGACGACTACTCAAATTTAACCGCGCACAACCCACCCCCACCGCACCAGAAGAAACTAAGACAATACGATGTCCTTCTAAGCGCAAATGAGCGATAGTTTCGACCAATGCAGAAATAGTCGAAAGAGCAAGCCAACCTGTTTCTGGTTGTGTCAAGCTTGAAGTGCCAATTTTTATAACTAAAGTTTGTCCCATTTTCTCGCCTTAAACCTGAGAAGTCTCGCCTACTCTTAACTTAAACTTATTCCTGAAGTTAAATAATGTTTTATCCACAACAATTATTTTATGACTAAATCACTTCACCAGGCTGCCAACATGGGAAGTTTTTACCCACTTCAAGCGTTTTTTTCGTACGGACATCCTTGCGGTTGTACTTGACATCACCAGCAACCAATGCAGCATATAAATGATTCCTCGTAAGGTATCTTTTAAGTTGATTAAGAGGCTAAAAAACTTGTTCTTCTGATCTTGAGTGCGATTTAAACCAGTTAACATTGCCCAAAATGTGAGGGTAAATAATAAAGCAGACAAAGGCATTAACACAGGGGGACGGGAAAAAATAATTGACATCAGGGTGTCAGGAATTGCAGCGGTCGGCAAAATATATTGAATGATGATAAAAGAAAATAAATCGATACTTTTAACCCATCCCAGACGGTTACTAGTTAATAGTCGCCAGTAGTCAAGATAGCGTTGATAGCCTCCTTCTGCCCAACGGCTGCGTTGATGCCAAAGAGAAACCGCAGTAGTGACACCTTCTTCTTCTACCGCAGGATGCTGGAGAAAACCAATATTCCAATTATCTAAATGGAGACGAATTGTCAAATCTAAATCGTCGGTGATTGTACCTTCATTCCAACCGCCACAGCTTTTTAAAGCACTACGTCGGGCGAATTGACCATTTCCCCGTAATTCACCGATTCCGCCAGTGACGATGCGCTGCTGCTGAAAGTAGCTATCTAGTGCCATTTCCGCATTTTGTCCTTTTGTCCAAAAGTTCTCATCTGCATTGGCAATTGTTTTACGGACTTGTACTGCCCCCATATTCTCTTCTCTAAATAGGGGTGTAACTCGTCTTAATATATCTTTTGGTACTTTCGCATCTGCATCAAATACGGCAATAAGTTCCCCTTTTGTTAGGGGTAAGACTTGATTTAATGCCCCAGATTTTCCGCCTGTTGCACCCGAAGAACGACAAACGAAATGAAGTTGTGGATATTGTTGAGAAAGTTGCTTCAATATGGCTGGGGTATTGTCTGTGCTATTGTCATCAATGAGCCACACTTCGTAGCGATCTGTGGGATAGTCTAAATTACATAAAGATTGCGCTAATTGAGCAATAACGGTTTCTTCATTCTTGGCTGCAACTAAAATTGAGACTGTTGGGGCAGTAGCTAAGGCATCCTCGCTTACCGGTTCAGGATCTCGATTTGGTTTTGCAAAGATAAAACGGCTAGCAGATAAAGCTAATAATCCAGCAAATACTACGATTAATCCATAGCCCCAGGGAATTAAATGAAGAGTGATAACGCTTCCCCAAATTATGGATAGCATCATTGCTGCTTTGCCCCTACGCCCTTCCATTCCCTTGAAGAAGTCGCTTCTAAATTCTTCTTCTTCTGCTTCTGGATCATATAAATCTACTAACAATGACGCGAGGGGGTCAATATCGCTATGATCTATCTCTGACCAGGAATTATCCGACATAAGTTACTATTTTTACTAGTTACAAAGCTATTGATGCTCATTGTAACCAAAATGTTAAGATTATTAGCAAAAGATAGCAATAACTAAAGGCTCTCTTTTTGGCAAAATAACGCCAAAACCACCTAAATTCATTAATTTAAGCGGTTTCTGATTAATCTATTTGAGGAGAAGTTTCTAATATATCTAGCTAGGGGAAGAACTACTGCGGTCATAAGTAGTACGAAAAGAAGATTGCAACTTGCCTTGGATGTGACCATTGTAGTCGCTTTCAACATCGATACCAATTTCAGCAGCAGCACGATTGAGCAAAGATTGTTGGCGGTTTTTAATCACTTGGTGATGACGCATCATGAGAGCGCGAGCTTGTTCTTGTGCAGACATAGTTTCAATCCTCTTATTATCGAATAAAGTCAAATCTTTATCGCTTCTTATTACCAATATAGATAAATTTCTGTAAAATATGTTACAAAATCACTTATTTTTACAAAAATTTACAATTAATTAGTAGTTCCTTACTACTAGAGTACGCGAGATCCTCGGGTCAAAGGAGTTAGACGTTGGGCATCAAAGGGAATATCCTGTCCTGAGAATTGTCCGATTGCAGGAGTTACTTCCACCTTGAGAATATTTGCCATATTTACAAAGACGGTATTATCAGGGGTATTGAGGACGCACCAACTTTTACTAATCCATTGATTGATATCTGCTTCTATTGATTCTCCAATCGGTCTGATATGAAAGGATTCAATGCGTCCATCGTTATAGTAAAAGGTGATTTGAACGATATATTCTTGAGTTTGCATTTATTTAATCCTCCTTGGGACTGATGATTTACTTATCTGAGTTGGGAAAGGTACTCATTTGTTCTAGATCTAACACTTCAGCGAGTTTTTCTGCATTAAGTAGCCCTTTTTCGAGAACTATTTCCCGAATCGATTTACCGCTATCTAAAGATTCTTTAGCGACAGCAGCAGCGTTGAGGTAGCCAATATGGGGGTTGAGGGCGGTGACGAGGGCGAGGCTATTTTCAGCAAAGTTGAGACAACGATCGCGCCGAACGCTAATTCCATCTATGCAGTTTTTACCTAAACTGTCAATAGTATTTCCGAGGATTTCGATACTATGAATAAGATCATAGGCGATTAAGGGCATCATGACGTTTAATTCTAGTTGTCCTGCTTGGGCGCAAAGCGCGATCGCGTTATCATAGCCCATCACCTGAAAACATACCATAGAGGTCATTTCTGCAATCACTGGGTTATATTTTCCTGGCATAATTGAAGACCCAGGCTGCACAGGAGGGAGTTGAATCTCCTTAAATCCTGTTTTCGGTCCAGAATCCATTAAACGTAAGTCATGGGAAATTTTCACCAAGTCTTGCGCTAAATTCCGCAGTGAACCTGAAACGTTGACGAAAGGGGACATACTCTGCATCGATGCCATCAGATGCGTTGCAGGGGTAAGGGGTTGTCCAATCAGTTCAGCTAATAATTCTGTGACCCGATAGCGATAGAGGGGATGGGTATTAAGCCCTGTCCCAACAGCACTACCGCCAATTCCTAGTACAAATAAATCTTCCGCAGCATTCTCAATTCTACCAAGGTGATCGGTTAAAATTTGCGCCCAAGCCCGAAAACTTTCCCCTAAGCGGACGGGTACAGCATCCTGGAGGTGAGTTCGTCCTGATTTAACGACATCTTCAAATTCATCTGCTTTATTATCCAAGGCGACGATAGTATCACTCAAGGCGGGATAAAGAGAATGTTCTAACGCCAGTAAACCACCAATTCTAATGGCTGTGGGAATGACATCATTAGTCGATTGACCATAGTTAACATGATCATTGGGACTAACCCGCTGATAGTTGCCCTTTTCCTCTCCTAATATCTCTAAGGCGCGATTTGCTAGTACCTCGTTGATATTCATGTGGTGAGATGTCCCTGCACCCGCCTGGTAGATATCGACAATAAACTGATCGCGGAGTTTCCCCTGTAATATTTCGTCTGCTGCTTTAACAATTGCGTTACCAATTTCAGCAGGAAGACAATCTAATTCTTGATTCGCGATCGCGGTTGCCTTTTTGATCAACACACAAGCATCCACATAGGTTGCAAGAGGTTTAAGCCCACTAATCGGGAAATTTTCCGTCGCCCGTAGGGTTTGAATTCCATAATAGGCGTTCCCAGGAATTTCTCTTTCTCCCATTGAATCCCGTTCAACGCGGTATTCAAAGCCTATTTCTTCACTCATCTTGATTACTTGATCACCTTTTATTTCACCTTATTATAGGAGAGAACCAAGGAAAACTCCGTTTCTTTTTTTTGGGGACTGTTGCTCAAGATCAAGCCGAGGGTGACTAATTTTTACAGCTAGGAAGAGTCGCGATCGCGCTAACAAGTTGATCAATTCCTGATACTAAATTTGAGCCATGACCTCTACTTGTAGGTTGATTTGCCAAAATCGAGAAAGCAACTAAACCGTGTTCAGGGTTATCAGCATAGCCAGACAAGGCGCGCACGCCATTCAGTGTACCTGTTTTGGCTCTAACCCTGCCCTGAGTATCATAACTTTTCAAACGACGGGTAAGAGTGCCTGTCTGCCCAGCGACAGGGAGAGAACTGAAAAAATGATCAGCTTGAGGTTCTGATTGCATACCCGTGAGTAAAGAGACAATCGCATTGGGTGTAGATTGATTACTGCGAGATAAGCCACTACCATCAACTTGGCGATACTCATTGGGGTTAACACCGATAGAACTAAGGGCAGTTTTGATATTTGCTTCCCCACCAAGATGGTTAAAAAGCATTTGGGCAATACCATTATTACTAGTGAGATTAGTATTATTTACCCAACTTAACCAGCTAGTATTTCTGAACTTTTCCCAGGGCGACTTGTAACGCAAGATGGCTGCTGTGGTGAACAACTTGACATTAGAAGCAGGAATAAATGAGTTATTAGCTTGATAGCTATATAAAATCGCATTAGTTTTTAGTGATGCTACTTCAACACCAACGCTAGCACCGCGAAAATTTGCATTACCAACGATCTGATTAAGTGTGGAGTCAATAACCGCAGAACAACTTGGAGTCGCAGAAGGGGGAGGCGTGGGTGCAGGAATAACCTGAATTGGTATCGGCGCATAACCTTGAGCAGGTAGAGGCTCTCCTTGACTTTGAGGAGGTGAAGATTCAAAAGGAATTATTGTTTGAGCAAGGATGGTTTGACCAGGAGTGGCAAACGCAATCAATGCTGCTATTGTACTTATCTGTTTGAGCATATTTCGACAATTAAGAGATTTAACATTAATGGAAGTACGGTAGATTCGCTAAGAACCTAAAATAGATTTCTTTTTTATCCCAGATTTTACTCGCAATTATGTTATCAATCTTAATCAATTGATAAGCTTCATTCACCGTAACCCAGGATGAAGAAGATTGCCAACCTGATCATAAGATAGCAATATTGAGGGTAGTTTAATCAAATTCGGCATTTTGCGAAAATAAAGGCGAAATTGACAAAAGATAAAATCCTAAAAATACGGCAAATTTATTGAAGGTGAGATAAGAGAAATTGAGTGATTTTAAGGGCTGAACCTGGTTGTCCCAGACGGAGTTTACCATTTTGGGTAATCAGTTGCAGATGGTCTGGATTTTTTAGTAGGGCTTGTAACTGAGAACCAACTTCAGAAGGCTGAGTCAGAATAACAGATACACCAAGTAAGCGAGTTTGCGCTTCTGCAAAGGACGGTGTAAATTGAGGACCTGTTCCAGGTAGGGTGAATACAGGTTTACCTAAACCGACAAATTGTTCTGTCGCTGTTCCTGACATCGCGATCGCGACATCCGCACTATAAAGGCATTCTTGGTAAGAATTCTGGGTCAGGATTAAAGTTGCATTTTCTTGACGGAAAGAGAGACTTTCATGGTCGTCAGGGACAAGGTTATCTATTATCTGCCCTGATGGTTGTTCTGTCCAGCCTTTTTTTTGCAGAATCTCAGTTAAAATACTGGGATCTAATGAGGGCGCGATCGCGCTCAAAAAAACAACTCGTTTGCGCTTAAAGGTGCTAATAACACTTTTTCCACCTTCTAGGACAATTTCCCAATTTCGATAAGCTTCAGGAGGACGAGAACCAGGAAGGAGCAGGATTATTAACGGGCGAACCTCCTCCGCATCAAGATCAGCGTCACTAATAACTTTGGGAGATGGGGGCGTAATATCATCCACCATCGGATTGCCAAAATTATAAGCAGGAACTGAATAAGATTGCAAAACCTCCGTTGTTAGCCTATCCCTCGGAAACACCCCTTTACACCTCTTCCGCGTCATTAACCACCGTTCCCAAGGTAAATAGACCGAACCCATCCACCGTTCAAATCGGGACGTTTGGGGTAGCCAGCCCACCTCATCCCGTAAATAATATTCAGATTTAGCCGTTCCCACAAAAGCATAGTTCGCCCCACTTAGCCACGCCAGCAGCAAAGGAAACACATCTCCCACCGCCAAAACCATCCCCCCCGACTGACCCCATTTTTTCACGACCTTATATTGGGCGAGAGTAAGCTGGATTAATCCCCCTTGAATATCTCTCCACAACTGGCGATTATCCATATAGACAAAGCCACCAGAGGGCATTTTCCGTACCCTTCCCAAAATGGGAATATCTCGTTGACGATAAGCATAACCCTCACCAACTAAAGGTAAAGCGGAAATCTCATCCGCATTTGGAAGACGTTGCAATTGTTCTAAAATACGAACAGCAACAATATCTTCACCATGACCATTACTTAAGCAAAGTAGCCTCATAGAGCAATTTTTAGTTAACGATTCTAAATCATCTTAGTTGACTCCGCTTTTGAGTTGTGCGACTGTGAATTGATAACGCCAAGTCAATAACAAAATAAGAATATCATTTAGAGATATATAGATAATGGATTCCCAATTGCCAAATCAGCGATGGCAGATTGCGCCTGCTCAACCCGAAAAAGCCTTAGAATTGTCTCAGATAACAGGACTATTACCCCTAGTAGCGCAAATCCTCATCAATCGCGGTTGGGAAGAACCTGAATCCGCCCATAGCTATATTGCACCAGAAACCACGGAACTACCCCCACCGTTACAAGAGTTCCCTGATTTGGCGAAAAGTGTCCAGATTTTGCAAAGCGCGATCGCGGAATCTGAGAAAATTGTCATCTGTGGCGATTATGATGCCGATGGTATGACAAGCACTGCCTTATTATTACGGGCTTTACGTCATTTAGGGGCAGAAGTTGATTATGCTATTCCTAGTCGCATGAAAGAAGGTTATGGTATTAATACCCGTATTGTCGAGGACTGCGCTAAATCTGGGGTTGGGGTAATCCTTACCGTAGATAATGGTATTTCCGCCTATGAACCCGTATTTAGGGCGGTGGAACTAGGAATAAGTGTAATTATCACCGACCATCACGATTTACCCGAAAAGTTACCCCCTGCGGATGCAATTTTAAATCCTAAACTGATTCCTGAATCTTCCCCTTATTATAGTATCGCTGGAGTTGGGGTTGCTTATATTCTCGCGATTACCCTTGCTGAAGAAATGGGCTTACTTGCAGGTCTAAATACTCAACTTTTGGAACTATTTACATTAGGAACAATAGCAGATCTCGCCCCTCTCAAAGGAGTTAACCGCAGATGGTTAAAACAGGGCTTAAAATTACTGCCTCAATCAGAAATTACTGGTGTACAAGCGTTAATAAAAGTAGCAGGAGTTAGTGAAGAACAAAAAACCTTGAAACCTGATGATATTGGCTTTAAATTAGGTCCTCGCATTAATGCAATTGGGCGCATGGATAACCCCCAAATAGTAATTGAACTTCTTACCACCACTGATGAGAAAATAGCTTTAGAACTAGCAACTAAATGTGAAGATGTCAACCGTAAAAGGAGAGAACTATGCGAACAAATCGAATATGAGGCTAATGAATTAATTCAAACTGAACAGATTAATTGGCAAGAACAACGAGTCTTAGTATTATTAAAAGCAGACTGGCATCACGGTGTAATTGGTATTGTTGCTTCTCGTTTAGTAGAACGCTACGGTGTACCCGTATTTATTTGTACTTATGAAGATGAAGATAATGTTCGTGGTTCAGCGCGGGGAATTAGGGAGTTTCATGTTTCCCAGGCTTTGAATTCTGCGGAAGATGTACTCGGTAAATTTGGCGGACATAAAGCTGCTGGTGGTTTTTCCCTTCCTGCTGCTAACTTCCTCGCTTTTGAACAACGGCTAAGTGAATTTGCACACCAATGTTTAGAACCCGAACACCTAAAACCCCTAATTACTATTGATGCAGAGATAGAGTTTCAACAAATTAATCCTAGCTTTTATGAACAAATTGATAATTTGCATCCTTGGGGAATTGGGAATGAAGAACCCACCTTCTGGAGTCCAAATGTAAGAGTAATTGAACAGCGAGTTGTCGGGGGGAATCACCTAAAGTTAACTCTCCAAGATAATAGCCAAAAGATAAATGGAATTGCGTGGCGATGGGGTGAATATTTCCCTTTACCTTCTCTTGTCGATTTAGCTTATAAAGTTAAAGAAAATCATTTCAATGGTGAAACTAACTTGGAAGTAGAAATTATTGGCGTAAGATTACCAATTAATCCTCCTCCCGTTCCTATTCCAAAAAAAGCAATCTTTACCCATAACGGACGTTCCTACGGTTGTAGTTTGTGGGAAGATGTCAACGAGTTACGGATTAAAAATGATCAAGGTAAAGTTCTAGTTGTAGCTAAAGGACAAAGAACAGGATTATTAGGAATGAGTCGCAAGGAAGCAAAGGAAGTTAATGTTACGCAACCACCCTTTTATGAACTGGTCAAAACCGCAGTAAAAGCTTTAGAAAACTCCTCTGATGGGGAACATTCCCAATAACTGACAGCCAGATGTTTGAGCATTTGATTAAAGTCGGAAATAGATTCTATAATAAATCTAATAAGTTGAAAACTGAAAATGTTGAAGAAAACTTTTGAGATTAACCTTGTTGATAATAATTTAGCCAATTTATTATCATGTATCCAGAATCAGGTTGAGGTGACTTTAACTTGTGATGGTGTACCTCTGGCTAAGGTTTCTCCTTTATTTGCTACTAAAGTTATCCCTAAAGCTGGTTTAAATCGCGGTTCGATGGTGATGGCGGATGGTTTTGATGAACCTTTACCTGATGATTTTTGGGGTTTATGAAGGTTTTATTGGATACTCATGCTTTTATTTGGTGGGATAGTGAACCGGAAAGGTTATCTGAGGATGTCTTAGCGTTACTCTGTTAACCTGAGACAGTGAGGTTTGTGAGTGTCGTGAGTCTTTGGGAAATTCAGATTAAGCATCAATTGGGAAAGTTAGAGCTTTATGATTTGTCTTTACTCTTAGCTTAATCTTCGGTTTGGGGAACAACATTGCTATCAAATATCTTCTATAAAGTAAGCTTCCTAGAAAGAAGTAAAATAGAAAAATTATTACCTTATCAAGTCAAAACTATGAATAGACTTACTCAAATTAGCATTTTCGGTGGAATCCTTAGCCTCTTAGCCCTTGGTACAGCTAAACCTGCTTCCGCCCAACTGCTTCCACAAGCTTGGGGTTCTATTGGCTATAACGATGATGTTACCTACTCTGTGGGCGCAAGATTCCTCAACTATGGTGCAGAATTAGGCTTTGATGGTGATGGAAATGTGGGGGGTGATGTGCTTGCTTTTGTTCCCGTTCCTCTGCCTCTTGTTTCTCCGTATGTGGGCTTAGGTTATTATGGCGGTAGTCGGGAAGATGTTGCTTTTTCCTTCGGGGCGCAAGTCCGTCCTAGAGGCGAAAATATCTTTTTTGGCGCAGGATACAATACGGTACGTGGGGTTAATGGTCAACTGGGAGTAAAATTTTAATTGATAACTAAGCAATAAATATTTTATGTCGGTTCTTCCTCCTTTAAATACAGATACCCTTTGGGCGATTCTTAATGAAGAAATAGACGATCTCACGGTTAATAATATCGTCTGGTATTATTTGGGCTATCGTTACGATGAAGCCAGCCAACAATGGGATAATGGTGAAGTTCCCTTAGAATGGCGCGAGAAATATCCTGAACCGCCTGATTTTATTGAGAATCGTCCCCCAACTGTCCAGTTGACTCGCTCGATTCCGAAGGAGAATAAGCAACTCCTTAAGGAGAAGTTAGGATTTAAGGGTTATAAGCTTGGGGAGTTCGGTCCTCGTCAAACTCGTCGCGCCACTATGGTAAGTTGGTTACTGAGCTATATGCAGCTAAATTGATCCCAAAAGTAACTAGATCTGCCTCGAACTGACGATTAGCTTGATGTTGGCTAGAATATAGGAGAAATTGTGCAACAGATTTTCGAGCTTAAAAGAATCTATTAAAAAAAAGCAACATCGCTAGGCTGACGAGAATAAGTCTGCCAAGTAATATTAAAATATATAACTCCGAAAGGACAAAGAGAATTATGGGATTATTTGATCGTATCAGCCGAGTTGTTCGAGCCAATCTTAATGATGTCGTCAGTAACGCAGAAGATCCAGAGAAAATTTTAGAGCAGTCTGTTATTGATATGCAGGAGGATTTGATCCAACTGCGTCAAGCTGTGGCTCGCGCGATCGCGACTCAAAAACGCACTGAGCAGCAGTATAGCAAAAATCAGTCAGAAGCAAATAATTGGCAACAACGGGCGCAGTTAGCTCTAGGGAAAGGGGATGAGGATTTAGCTCGTCAAGCCCTACAGCGCAAAAAAAGCTATGCTGATACTGCGAATATGTTGGGTCAACAGTTACAGCAACAACAAGGTCAAAGCGAAAACCTCAAGCGCAACCTGATTGCTTTAGAAAGTAAGATTTCTGAAGCTAGAACGAAGAAGGATATGCTCAAGGCGCGATCTCAAGCAGCGAAAGCGAACGAGCAATTACAGCAAGCAGTGGGTAACATCGGAACTAGTAGTTCTATGGCTGCTTTTGAACGGATGGAAGAGAAAGTATTAGAAGCAGAAGCCCGTGGACAAGCTGCGCATGAGTTGGGTCAAGCAGGGTTAGAACAGCAGTTTCTTGAGTTGGAGTCGGGT
>JBBQDV010000048.1:0-16751 GCA_038320005.1 Cyanophyceae cyanobacterium | reverse complement strand
ATTTACTACAAGACCTGGGCAGTGACCGTTATCGTATTTTGCTAACAATGGTACATCCAAAGCCTGTAAAGATGGCTCAACAAGCAAGAGAGGCTTTGTCCGACTTACCTTTATTTAGTAAAGACATCCGACGGTTGATTGCTTATGAGAAAGCTTCCCTTGAGGGTATTCCTGTTTATGGAGTCAAAGACCGTATGGCAAAGATTGCTTGGAGTGAGTATGAAGCTGTTGGAAAGGAGATTTTGTCATGAAGAATTCTAAGGATTCGACAGAGATGTTCAAGAAATTGCGCGATCGCGCTCCTCGCAGCAGCGAAGCCCCTCCCCAGGACGAAGAAAAACAACTCGAAGTCAAAAAGCGAGGTAGACCTGCCACGGGGAAGCGCAGTGACCCTGACTGGATTGGCAGAACTTATTACATTCGCAAAGAAACTGACTTGGATATAGAAGGGGAACTCTTGCAACTAAAACGCAAGGGAGTGGATTTAGATAAATCCGAATTGGTAGATTCTCTGCTTACTGCCTGGGTGAAATGGCGACAAGGTGAAAATATAGAAATTCACCTTGATGAAATTTCGCCAAGGTGAAAATACAAAAAGCCTGATTCCTAGCCATTGCCTACCCTGAGAATGGAGAGGACGCGATCGCCATATCAACGACAAAAGTAAAAACCCAAGTCTTGGGATTTTACTTTCAATTTAGTTCCTACTTGGCATTGATAAGAAATACAAGTAGAGAACAAAAAGGACATGACGAAACGTTTTTGTCAACTTTTATCTTCTCCCTTTTTGTTCCTTCAGCTATCTATTCTTTCGCTTCTTTTAGATTTAGTATAAACTCCAGTTATAGGCATTCAAAGCATTCGCCCAGAAATTCTGGGCGTTCCAGAATCTAGTTTGTCTTGCACTGGTGTCTTGGATAGACATCGCCAACTTCATCAGTTTAGTCGATTGATACTTTTGAAAAGACAATCTTAAACTCTACTTTACAAGAATAGCTTGTTTGCCTTGTACATAATCACGACTAAATAACTTCTATTTAATGTACTACTTTTTGATCATCTCCTTCGGGACTGTGTAAGTAGCGGATACAGCCATGTTATGTTGGCAAGCTTTTATTATAGCCACCATACATCCTGAAATAACCTCATATCAATAATTACAAGCGATCAGTATGTAATCCCCAAAATCTATAAGAGCCTATTATAGATTTTTATTATAGATATCGGGGAGTAGAAATATCTCATTCGACCAATAGTTATCGCCAGTCCTGTATCTAGAGAAAGCCTAGATTCTTTGAGTTGGAGAAGTTTCAGGTCAAGTTTTATCCATTCACGCCAATCATTTTCACGTCATCATAACAGATCGTCATCTCTAAAGTAAGTGTTTCTTCACTATCCATATCTAATTCTGGAAAGAAAGCCTCTGACCACCTGTGTGAAAAAATACCACTTTCGTCGTTAGATAATTCACTCCACGAGATGTCCCTATTACCTTTTTGCCATTCTCTAAAATCCAGTTCATATGCAGAAAAATAAACCATTGCACAAGATGATTCTAGAACTCTCCTTAGAGACATAAATGATTGTCTATAGAGACCACAAGCTAAAGAGAAAAGCGCAAATTGTAGTTCATTGGCTATACTTTCCAAAATTATAGATTCTTCTTTATTTCCTAAACCCTTACGCCAATCAATAACGTCTTCTATAAAAGCGTTTGCTTTAGCAAGTTTCTCGTTTTCTAAAGAGTGGTTTAGGACTTGCTGGGCTTGAATAAAAACTTTTTGATAATAGTCTTGGATATTCATATCATCAATAATTACAAATTACAAACCAAACAAGGTAGAGTATCATCTTCCTCCTCCAAAACTGACTCCAAAGCCTCAGCCAAGGACTGATTACTAGGTTCTTTCTCCTTCTTCGCCTTCGCTCTGACCATTGCCTTGTCATGATTGGCAAGGATTTCATCCTTACGTGACAAAAGCTCTTGTAAGGTCTCGCCATCTGTCCAGGTATAGGTTCTCCCATCCTTGTGGCTTTCTTCGTACTCAATTGCCTTTTCAAAGAGGTCTGGGTGTTCCTGCGCTAACATTATCCACTCGTATTTGCGTTGAAAGAAGCAGAAGAAGCAACCAGAACGACTGCGCCAGCGATAGTAGTCGGGGAGTCCTATACCACTGTCTTCTAATAAACGGATAATATCTGCTTTTACCATCCCTCGCTCTTTGAAGGGGAAGACAGGCTTAATATTGTCTTTGGTGGAGATATACCCCTCCCGATTCTCGTCAGCGCGGATACCGATATAACTGATAGCCTCATCGTCGCCAACAAAGTCTTCAAAAGGTTTAATCTTCATCTTGACAGTACACCAGCGCATTTGGGGCGAGGGTAATAACCCATCGTGAATCTCTAGCCAATGGTCAAAACCACGCTTTGCACTCAGGTAATGGATATGAATACCAAGTCGTGCTTTGATGCGCTCCAGGTACTCGTAGGTTTCTGGTAGTTCCTTATGGGTATCACAGAAGAAATACTCCATGTCGGGGATTTCCTTGTGCAACAAGATTGCTAACGCCGTTGAATCTTTTCCCCCTGAAATACCCAAAACATTTCTTACTTGCTTATGTGCCATCGTTTCCCTTTCTGCTCCTGATGGGATTTGAGATAAATATCTTAGCTCCTTTTGTTAAAGTAACAGTAAATACTCCCTGGAGTAAAGGATAGCAGTATTAAGGCTTCCTGACTATTCCCAATAAAGCTCTAGCCGACAAATTTAACTACCTAAGTTAGTCTATACCTTAACTGACCTCCTTTTTTTTCTGCTTCTTCCCTCGCATCTGAGCCATACTGTCAGCAGAACTCGACCCTAGTACCCTTTCCGTTAATTTAGCGACAAATGCTTCTCTGAGTTGAGGATTATCCTGCAAAATCTCGTCTTGCAAGACCTTATCTACTAACTTTTCAAGTTGCTCTGTCTGCTCATGCTCTACCCATACTAAACGGTGTGTCTCCTCTCCATTGGGTTGTGTTACCGTAATGCGACGGGCATCAAAACCCTCCGCCTTCTCCTGCTTGAATTCGTGACTTAATGCCTGCACATTCTTGAACCGTCGTGCTAAATCTGAAAGCTTAATCTCAAATCCCGTCAGGTTTTCATCTGTCCACGATTCCGCAGGTTTATCTGCCACAATCATTACGAGAGCTTCCAGCCACTCCCTATCCGTCTTATCCTCATCCACCGCAGCTTGGGTGAAGCTTCGCAAAACACGCTCGACACATTTGCCGACTAAGGGACGGGAATGCACTCGCAGTTCTTCCCGTAGCTTTTGCTCATTAGCACTAATTCCAAAAGCATTATGCAGCAGACTTTGACATTCACTCAATAAGCTTTCATAGGTAGTATTAATCTCCCGTAGTACCTGCACTAGTTGGGAACGAAGATTTTTAGCAATTGTGCCATTATCCCCGAATTCAGTATTAATCGGGGGCAAGTTAAATGCCTGGGGGATTTTGCTAAATAACAACTCATCTGGTTCAGTTGTGTCCTTCAAGGCTTTTAAGACTCCTTGGGCTTCTGGACTAATGCGCTTGGTTTGCTTGGTATAAGCCGGAAGGCGATTAGCAAATTGATAGAGGGGAGTCACAACGGTCAAAAGAGTGGTATTACGGAGTTTTCCCTGCTTCAGCTTTGACTGGCGTAATATTGCTTCTAGTTCCTTAAAAACTTGAGACCGTAACCCCACTACTTCAAAATATTTCACTGCATACCGTGAAGCGTCTTTCATTAATAACTCAAAATGTTCTGTCCCTAAAATCGGAATATATGTGCCATCCCGATAAACTCCTACATCATCAACATGGTAAAGCAAAACCGCAGCGAGTAGTACGGGAATCGCCCCCTGCTTGACTCCATAGGGAGGGGCAGCTAAACGCTCATAAAGCTGTTCTAGATTATGAGGTTTGTCCTTTGCAGTAAGGCAAAATTCTTCGATTACTTGCCAGAATGTCCAAATCTTGGACTCTTGTGAAGGGGGGTAAAAGCCCCACTCCTCATCTTCCTGACGATGAATATTGGTTTTTTCTAAGAGGGAGTAATACATCGTGACTTCAGGACCATAGCCTTCTAAGCCCAATCTTTCTTTATCTCCCTGTTCTACCATTGCGGTAATCAGTTCTCGCCTAGCTTTTGCCCCTTGGGAAGTGAGGACGCGACGGTTAATCAGTTCATTCCAGAGAATTGGACTCTGAGGATAAACGCGATCGCATACCTGGGACAGCTTGGCATTAAAATCATTAATGTGGCTAATAGTTTCTTGTTTTCCCTGCACCCAAGAACTCTGCTTGTTCTCTGTAATATCAAAGGCTTGAGCAAGGGTTTCATCTAACATCTGTTCTGCTTGAACTACCCGAAAGCGGACTTCTTTACGGGCTACCCCATCTGTCTGTAATTCCGGTGCAGTGGTTTGAATCTTTTTGAGGGCAGCATATTCCCTAGTCCGTAAACGGAGAAAGTCGAGTTTTGTGGCTTGGAGTAAGACCAAAGGCTTCCCATCTTTAGTCAGAGCCGGAACATAGGTTGGTAATTCGTCATCAACCCAATACCCCACATAGCCATCTGCATCAAAGCTTTCACAGGTGAGTTGGGCTAAATCTGAGGAGATATCCAGATAATGTCGTTCAAAATAGCGTAGTGTCCCCGTCCTATAGCTATGTCGCTGCACTACCATTGGTTGTAAAGGACGCATGGATGCAAGCAGATTCACTAAAGGAGAACGTTCTTTTTCAATATAATCTAATAACTCACTATCCACATTAAAATCAGAACCCTGCCAAATTCGCAGTTCATCCATTGTGCGACGGTGGGTAATTAAGCCTTTTTGCAGTAGTCCTTCGATGACTTGTTCCCAATAGAGAAATTGGTCGTGGTCATTGGGATGGTCACACATTGCCAATGTTACTAATTTCCTGGTGGCGCGAGTCGTTCCTGTAATCGTCACCAAGTTAAGGATTCCAATTGCCTTCAGTACCTTAAGGGCATCTGGTTCTAGGTGTCTAGCATCCGCAATCAGGTCTTGAATTTCAACCCACCGTTGCAGATTTGGACGAGATGCCAATCCCATTCCCGCAGCTTCAATAAAATAGTCATATACCCAATCTAATTTTAGGGTAGGTAATGTATCTCCTTCAATCGTGACTTCTTGGAGAAAACTTCTTAAGGCATAGGGTTCAGCACTGGTCAGAAAAGTAAATAAGGAACGGTCATTTTGGGCATAGCGATGACAGAGGGTAGGCAGTACCAATCCAGAGAGAGGGTGGAGAGGATAAACACCCTCAAACACATCAGCAGGTAGTTCTTGCCCTGTTAAGGCGGTAGCTAATCGCTCTAACCATTCTTTTCCGTAATTGTGAACTGCACAGGAAATCTTTTCTGAAGCTTCGAGGTTAATCACTTTTTCGATTAACCGCATCATTTGTCCAGCAGATTCAGTAAAGGGAATATCTTCAAATCGCCCTTGAATCTTCGCCCACTCATTACGCTGGACTGTGGCTAAACGCTGTCCGTATTCAGCGAAAGCTTGATGGAGAATTCCTAAAATATAGATGGGGGCTTTACTATCTCTGGGCAATTCTGCTAATTGCTGTAATACATAGAGGTCTTCTGCTCCTTCGTTATAGGCTGCATATTCAAGACTCTTACCCAATTCATCAATAACGAGGAAAATCCCTGTCTGAGAAGCCTTGGCGACTTCTTGGACTAACTCAGGAATTACTTTACTCTCAATTATTTCTCCTGCCTCTATTTCTTTTACTAAATCTACTAGCTTTTTAACGGCAGGGATTTGATTCCGCTTGGCAGATGACCAAAAGGTTTCTGCCCCTTGCATTAATGCTCGTATAATTGTGTGACTGATAGGTTCTCGCGCCCCTGTAGCGACAGCACGGAATAACCCTTTGACTGGAAGCTCTTTTAAGGTTTGGTATTCGTTACTTTCTACTCCTAAAGTAGCTTGAGCGATTTCCAGAGCTTGAATACGCATCTTGCTCTTAGCAGGAGCGCAAACCGAGGTGAGGTAATGGGTAAAGGCAGACTTTCCTGTACCATACACACTGGTTAATGTCCAGGCACGATTCGCCTCAACCTTTGTTAAGCCGTTTAAAATCCGTCGTAGGGCATCTACTGCCCGTTCCGTTAGGATATAGCCTTCTAAGGCTTCAGTTTTTTCTACATCTCGCTCTAAGTTAACAGAACGAAAGTAGCGACGATTGAGACTGAAATATTTGCAAAGGGGTTGACTATTCATTTATCTGCTACTTCTCGTTCTGTAATACTTTTCTAGGATACCTTCTACTAGAACATCTGCTTCTTGAGTAAAAGAAAATTGAATTAATCCGGCGGTATCTGAAAGGTAAAGACCTTCATTAGTACGAGTTATTTGTTCAATGGCATCCACAACGGCACTTTCGGGGAGTTTGAAGACTAATCCAGGACTTCCTGGTTCATAAGTCAGACTAGAGACAGACATAGTTTTTTGATTCCCCCGACTTTCTGCATATTCTAGGCAAGCAGCAACAATAATTTCAGGGGGAAGATTTGCCTTTTTTCCAACTCGGAAGGTGTATTGTTTTGCTTCTCCAGCAGTATGAATAAGACCAAGGTCTGCAAAGGGGCAGTCGATGGAATCTTCAATCAATCTAGTTTTAGCTGCGTCCTGTTGAATATACATCCGCAGGATGCAGTTGATATCTTTTTTGAGGGAAGATTCAGCAGTATTAGTTGCTAATTTACTCCGGTAATCACTGAGTCCTTCGATAAGGTCTTCAGTGGTGAATTCAAGCTGAGAAAACTCATTAAAGGTGTAGTACCAAGCAGCAGCTTCACAAGGTAGTTTGAGGAGATTCCAGTGGAGTAGCCATAGGGAAGCTGGGTCTTCAAGAAATGGGTCCCAACCGCTATTATCATCTAAAAGTTGTAAACCAAAATCGCTAGGCTTTTCTTCTTCTAAAACCTTAAATGCCCGACACCAATAGCGAATGGAGCGCACCATGTTCTTCCCCACTCCTAAGATAACGGGGGCATCTTCTTGCAAGAAGATATCAGGATTGCTCTTCGCTTCATCAAATCCTTTTTTCAGCCAACTAAATCGAGGATGAAAGGTTTCATGACGGGCAAAAATAGGTTCAGGCAAGGAAGTTTGGTTCACTATGGCTGTTTGTTAATGAATAATGATAGGAGTGTTAGTACAAATTAACTGTAATGATTTCTTTCCACAAATAAGTTGAGAAGGAATTTTAATTATCCTCGATGATTACTCCAAGAGAATACTACTCTTTTATTTACTAATTAATAGATTCTGGGATTCGTATTCAAGTGTCTTCTGTGAGCAGCTTCTCGATTTGACCAAGAAGCGACTCTAGCTTTTTGCGCTTCTTGGTATCTTGCCACAACTGCTTGCTCTTACGGGCTTTCTGATAGGTATTACTAAGACGTTCCTCCAAAGTATTGGTTGTTGATGGTTCTGAAGGCTGTAGAGCCTTAATGCGCTGACGTATTTCCTTCAGAGATAATCCCTCCTGAATTGTTTCTTCTAATAGTTTTTTCCCCACTGATGGGTCTTTGATCTTAGCAATCTCTTTGGCTTTAGTGTATTGAATTAGACCTGTCCCCAAAGCCCCTTGAATCTCCTCTGGCATATTTAGCAAGGGCAGTCTGTGGGTTCTAAAAGACTCCGCTGAGAACCTCCCTAACCCTGTAAATATAGCTTCAATAATTTGTTGTTCTCCATTACGGACAACGTTGTCCGTAATACCTCTTTTCGTATTTGCTAATTGGTTGAGGAGAGAAATGACTGCCTCGCGATCGCGCCCCAATCTGAGTTGGAGAAGGGCGAGAACCCCTTCCGTTTCTTCGAGAGGATTGAGATCTTCCCGTTGCAAATTTTCCGTGAGGGCATACTGCTGTGCCTGTTCATCAGACAATTCTCGCACCAAAGCGGGAATTTCGCTCAAGCCTAATGTAGTGGCTGCACGGTAGCGTCGTTCCCCAGCAATCAGTTCGTATTTGTCAGCGACAGGACGTACCAAAACAGGCTGAAGAATCCCCTCTTGTTTAACTGACTGCACCAGAGATTGCATCGCATCTGGGTCAAAATAACGACGGGGTTGATGATCCGGCAGGGTGATTTTTGCTAAAGGAATCGCCGTGGGTGCAGTAGGTTCGTCGTCGTCCGTAAGCAAACCCACATTCTTGAGTTGTAACCGTTCGGTTGGAGGACGTTTCGAGGGACTCATTATAATTTCTCCATCGCGATCGCGAGATCATCAAATAATTTTAAAGAATTTTTGTGTCGGTTAGAAGATGAAGCCAAAGGCTGTCCCATTTCCGCAGCTTCCGCTACCGCAGTAGCGCGAGGGAAAGGAGGAAAAACTTGAGCCAAAGAAGAAAGTTGTGCCTGCAAAGACTCCAGGGTACGGTTATCTAGGGCATTACTAACTTGGTACATCGTCGGTACAAATCCAGCAATTTGCAGTTTAGGATTGAGACGTTTTCGGACTCTAGCTACAGTCTTCAACAAGGAGTCAGTACCCTTAAGGGCTTTGAATTGGCACTGAATGGGGACAAGGACATGAGTTGCAGCCACCAAGCTTATATGGCTCAACAGACCAAGACTCGGAGGACAGTCAATCAAAATATAGTCATAGTCTTCCTGAATAGGAGTTAAGAGTTGTTGTAGTCGCAATTCCCTTAACTCAGCAAAAATTAGTTCCTGTTCTGCATTAGCCAGCAAGATATTAGCAGGAACTAGATCCATTTGGTGAACATTAGCATGAATGGGGAGAGGACTTTCATCATCTTCATCTTCCTGAATCAAAGCGTCATAGATAGTCTTGTCTAGATCACCTGGCTCTAATCCCATAAAACAGGTGAGAGAAGCTTGTGGGTCAATATCAATTAGCAGTACACGATGCTGGCGTTGTGCGAGATGATAGCCCAAATTCTGAGTCATTGTTGATTTGGCTACTCCTCCAGCTTGATTGAACAGGGCAATAATTTTAGTCAAATTCCTATGTCTCCTTGAGTCTAGACTTTATTTCCGAATAATGGCAGTTGTTATTTTGGCTTACGGACAACGTTGTCCGTAACTCTTCTTTTAATTTATTCAATCGGCGTAGTTGCGACTCAAACTCCTTCTACCCACCAGTCATCAACAATGTCTTTTGTTAAATCATTTTCCGTCATGATTTGAGCAGCATACTCATCCCCCATCTCTTTCGAGTGTCCAATAAAAGCTCCGAACGGTTCAAGAAGATCTGATTTTTGTAACTGACGAATATGCTTCTCAGCAATATGTCGTAAGGCATGGGGGTTCGTCCAGCGTGGTTCTCCCCACAAAGCATTACTTCCTGTCGCGATCGCGTAACTAACCATGTACCAAACGCTCGCAATATAGTGGGGAGTACCAAAACTCTCAGCATTTTTTTTACCAGAAACAAAAAAGAGGTAATTATGACTCTCTAGAGTGGCTTTGGCAACTTCCCAACCTGCCAGGCGATGTTCAGCTCCCTGTAATTTAGCTTCTTCACGAGCAAGGTATTCATCAAGAGAGGATTGAACTTCATCACTGACCTCTCCTCGTCTAGCTGATTCCACTCGCTGTTGCAGTCGTTCCAGTTTCCCAGGGGGATAACCCCAAAATCTCATCCAGTTCTCCGAAGATTTAGTAGCATCTTCTATAAGAGGTCGCCATTTATGAACCCATAGATCTAAGTCTTCAGTCAATATAGACGGCAGACGATAGTGGCGGTCTTTACCTGAACGAGAGCGTTTATGCTCTTTAAGCCTGACTACGTAGTAAGGATTATCCTCTGAGTCAACTTTGCGAAATAAAGTCTCTCCCAACTTCCAGTTCCTAATTTCTTCTTGACGAACAGGACAGTAGACCAGGATTTTGACAATTAGATAGGTCTGCCAAGCACGAGCAACAGCAGAATCTCGCCGAATTCCGTGACTACGAAACTCTCTCGTGTTCGGATCATGCTTCCCATAGTTGGGCGCACATAGGCTGTAAAGATATTGAACAATCTGTCTGGCTTCTGTATGGGTTAATTCCTTGAGCTTCCACTTTTTCTTGTCGGACTGCTTTTTTTCTTGCTCATAAATTTCTGTGTATTCGCTCTGGAGGTCTTGTAGCTCTAAAATCAAAGGAATGTCTGACCAATCCCGTTTTGTCGATTTCTCAAAATTGAGCCATTTCGCGATCGCGATACCTGTTTCTACCATCTTCACTCCGGTTGAATGACTAACTCCTCGATTATTAACGACCCAATAGGTGTAGTCATCGAGTAAATCTACATCAGTCAAAAGTTCTAAGTGTAACTCTTCACTGGAATGAGCTTGGCTATACCACCCAAGGAAACGGAGAATAGCTTGTTCCTCATTTCTAAACGTAGAAGGTTTGACAGCATCAATTTTTGGCGTACAGTAACGCCTACCTCCGTCTTCCCGTTTTTGTCTCCGTCGAAGCCGACGTAAGTTCTTTCCTCCAGCCAGTCGAAAGTTTCTTAGAGCTTCGATTTTTTGCTGAGTATATGTTGGTAATTCTTCTAGCTTCAAGCCGTACTCTTCTCTTTTCCTCTGTGTCAGTTTAGGTGGAAGCTTGGCACGAAAAGGAGCAACGTCAGTAAGATTTGGAAATAACTCACGCCACCACACTTGTTTCTCCATCCAAATCAGAAATCGCTTCAGAGGATGGTAATAATTATTCCGAGTTCCTTTAGTAAGCTCTCCCTTTTCAATAGCGATACTAGACTGTTGGTCAAATAATTCCAAAGCATCTTGTAGCTTATCAACTGTTAATTGATGGCAATAGGCATCGAACTCCTTAGTTTTTAATGCCGATGCTTCAGGATCTAAAATAGGAATAATAAATTGTCTTAGTGCAAGACTAAGATACTTCTCGAAGTTCGGATCAACGTTTTTAACTTCTTTGGTCTTTCGCCAAAGCTCAAGAGCATAACTAAGTGAATAAGCTTTCATCTAAAGTAGCAAAAAATTCAAAAATACTTGTCAAAATTACCTAGTACGCATTCATACAAATTTCGTATGAATGCGTACTTCTTATTTTAAGCTAAAAACCTTTAATATAATAGGTTCTCAAGGTAATTATTATTTAAGCTTACCCTATAAGATTTGTGGGATTATGATTTAAACTAAAGAAAAAGCATACAATATAGTTAATAAAATAAGGCAATTTTCTAATGCATCAATTCTCCCTTAATTCAGCTTTGGACTTATGGCGCAATTCTCATGAAGCACAAAACGTTAGTGCAAATTTTGAAAAATATCTCAGTATTGCACTGCGAAATTACGTTATCCCAGTGATAGATGAAGTCAACTTAAAAACCACTGATTTTGCTACTTACTGCGATGAGCTAACAGTTGATCGTCTGAAAGATTCAGTAACAATTTTTGAGGAGCAGTTTGCTCTCGCTGTTGAGCAAGGTCTGATCTCTAAAAGTACAGGAAAAAATTATCGCTCGGCTTTAAATCGATTTATGCAATGGCTCGAAAAACAACCGTGGTGGCAAGGTCTATTTCCAGATCAAGTAGTTAGAGTAGCTCCTGCTTACGAGAAGCTACCGCCAATGCCTAAGAAGAAAAAGGAAGGGAATCTGGAAAAGATTAGCTTGAATAAAAATGATTTACCTGCTCTTTTATCTGAAGAACTTGAAGCGTTTGAGGAGTTTAGGCTGACTGGGGGACAAAATATTTATCGAACAGTTAGTAAACGGAGAGGGAATCGAGATAGAGGTGAAGCACGAAGACCCAAGCTTGATCCCATTAGACCTTCAACATATAAAAATGACCAAGATAATATTTTTTACTTTCTAGGATGGTACGCTCAAGAATATCCAGGTTCTGAACTTCATTTAGAGTTGCTGACTGAGATCGGGCTGCTTGATGACTTTGTTTACTGGGCAATCGAGAATCGGGGCGTTAGTCATTCAACCGGAGTAAATACGGCGAAAACAGCGATCGCGATCGCGAAATGGCTTAATTATGAAAAAACAGCGCGACGGAACTGGTCAGATATTGAGATAATTGTTGATCTCAAAGGTTTACGTAACGAATATGCTGAGGAGTATAAGGAAGAAAAGATTAAATCTGATTCTCAGAAGCAAGAACAGAAGGAAATAACTCATAAAGAGGCTAGGGAAGTAGTCAAATACCTTAGAACATTGTGCGCTCCTCGTCAGAGTGCAGTCAACAAAAAGACTGGAGAACGTTCCTATTCTCAAAAACGCAAGCCTTCTGCGGTTGCTCGCACTTGGCAAACTTATTTATTAGTCAAAATCCTTGTTTTTTGCCCCGTACGCCAGGAGGAAATTAGGCAATGGGCATTAGGTAAAACTTTATTTCGGTATGAGGATGAAGAGGGTAATCCTTACTATATTGTTCTGTTACCACCTGAATTGAATAAAAACAAAGAAGACCGCTACTATCGTCTTCCTTCTATTCTGACTCAGGACTTGGACTTGTGGATATATAAGTGGCTACCTCAGATTCAAGAAGCAGTCGAAACTCTAGAGGGATGGATGTCGTTTTGGGGATATGTACCCGATAAAGTTGAAAGATTTCATCAAAGGATTAAGGATGCAGAGCAGGGAGTATTAGGTAAAATGGTCAAGAGAACTCCTGAAGAATATATTCAGGAGCAGAAGAGACTATTAAAAGGCGTAGAACGTAGGATTGAGGCTTGGACAATAGCCAAGGAAAATTTGTCAAGTCATAATCTTGTATTCTTCCCCTTTGGCAAGCATGTTACTGAAGCTTTCGGACAACCATTTGACATTACTACTTTCGGGATAATTGTACGTCGGGCGATCGCGCGTGGAACTTATGCGCTTTCTGGAGAGGCGAAGTGGATTAATCCCCATGCTTTCCGAAACATTGCTGAAAAGCATATTCGTAAGTCTGGAAAGTCTGATATTGCTGAGGCTTTTGGCACTTTGATCGGTCACTCTAAAAAGATGGGGGATGAATATGCTGCCAAAATTACCTCGGAGTATGAGGTGACTGAGCATATTGTTGATGATTGGTGGCTGGAGTCAACTTAGATAATACTGTCCTGAACTCTCTCATGAGCTTCTGGACGATTGTAAGGTGTAGAGCTGGGTATAGCAGATACCTTCTCTACACAATCCCTAATGCGCTTGTCGGTGTAACGGACTGCACTCGTTGGGTATTTTTCCCCGTTGAGTGATCGCGAGGAGGAGATATAAAAAAATTCAGATAACTTTTCTAGCATCTGAGTCAGTTTTCTGTAATGATATTCTTATGCTACTAGTTAGCATCGAGTCGGATGATCTCAAATTCAACTCTCTAAAAAAGAGTCGAAGCAATATTCCGAAACCGGAATACTGCTTCTATAAGAATTTTTTCTATTCGACTCGCAGAAAGGGATTGAGAGTTCTCTCCCTACATAGACGGTGTAATACTCTACCAAAGTCCGATCACCATCTAGTAGCACACAAATGAACATGCCCTAACCTTGTTTCCATATTAGCAAGATTTGTGTAGTCAATCATCATTTGTTTGTCGAGATTGCCCAAAAAAGTGTCGGACTTCCCAAGTCATCATTCAATCAAACGAATCACTTCCTTGGCATAACCAACCTCTCAACCCCTTTCTCCTTTGGTACTTCACCCTAATCGAGAAAGAAATCATGACAACTACAACAGCAAATAAAACTTTTCCCCAATCCGTTAAAAATCTTCAAAAAACTTTTGACCCAGAGAACATAGTTCTTGCCATTAACCCAGATCTTGCCAAAGAGATCGGCATCGACAACGCTCATCTCATCTCCCAAATCCACTACTGGTTACAAAATAACCAAGCCGGATACATCTTCGAGGGAGTGAAATGGATATACAACGGGTATAAAGCCTGGGCAGAACAGCTTTGCTGGTTATCCGAATACCAAATCGGTCGTCTCATCCGTAAATTAGAAGACCAAGGGTTCATCATTACCGACAACTTTCACCACAACACCCGCGACCGACGTAAATGGTATTGTCTCAATTATCAACTCCTCAAAGAAAAAACAGGTTGGAATCCTCTCAAACTAACTACCCCCTTAAAAAGCCCATATAACTCTGCTGAGAGTAAAAAAGAAAAATCTCCCCCTAAATCCTCAGAACCCCCATTACTAAGCAATGTGCAGAACTGTACATTGGATTCTACAAATCCGCAGAATGCATCGTACGACTGTTGTACAATCAATAACAAAGACTATCCAGAAAATACCAAATCTCTCTTTAGAGAATCTTCAGAAAAAGAATTTTCAGCCAAGGAAGAAAATACAAATCAGCCAAAGCAAGATGGAATAGTACAAGAAGCAGTACAAAAACAACCCGAACCAGTAGAAGAACCTCAAGTAATCTTTGACCAACAAGAAACTAAATTACCCCCAATTCCCAAACCTGTAATTAAAGACAAACGTTCCGAGATTTCTCCACCGAGAGAAAAAGAAGCCTCTACTCTTTCTCCAGCAAGAGAAAAATATGAATGGGAGGACTCTGTAGGCTCACCTTACCCCGACTTCATCCGTTGGAGGGCAAATCTCCATTACAAGCCTCAAGGGGGTCACTGGGAGTCAGGAGCATCCTCTCACGCCATGTCTGAGATTACTAAGAAGTCCGAATCTTCTCCGGTCGTAGTTCGTTGGATGTGGCAGGAGTTTTTAGAATATGCTCAACGTTCAATAGATAATGCTTTGATGGCTGAGTCGATGGGTTCTACCCCTTCTTTACCGAGTTGTTTTGAGGAGAAGGAGATTGACCAGGAAGCGGTGTCTCGGAAGTTACTACGGGCGAAGGAGTCGGTGGAGAAGGTGAATCAGGAACTGAATCAGGAACAACGGGAGGTTTTGTCTGCTCAAGGGAATGAGGCTTTGACTGAGGAGGAGACTGAGAAGGAGGAGACTGAGGAGGAGACGTTTCTTAAGCGATTACAACAGAAGTTGATGTGGTGTCAGGCGAAGTGGAAGGCTTATCATCAGAATCCAAAAAATCTTTTGATGGCGCGTTTGTGGGAGAAGGAGCTTGAGGTGGTGCAGACTACACCTGGGTTGATGATGACTCATGAGGGTCCAGTTATTGATCCAGATTTTGTTTTTGTGCCTAATTATTGTGATCCTTAAAAAGCCCAGGAAGTCGATTCGACTGGCTTTACTTGGCAAGCCTGCCAGCCCAATACAGGTTGCCAAGCAACGGTCACTAACTCCTTGGTGGGACGCAGAATCCCTCGCTTTACATCGATTCCTACTGCTTCTAATTGCTCAAACCCGTTTTTATAAAATTTGTGGGCAGGGCTGGTGACTCGACTTCTTATCCACTGATTAGGGTTGTTGTGTTGACGAAAATCTGGAGCAGTAGCATTCCAGCGACCGCACTGTAAGGGATTCATCCAGCCCTTCCATTCCAACACTAATAAACACCAAGCTCTAACTCCCCATTCATCAGGTGTCGGGTCATCAGGCTTGAAAACGCCACTTTTGGTAAACCAATTCATGTAAGGAACACCCATTCCGCCATGCTGATGCCAGAGAGCGATGTAACTGTCGGGTTTCACAGCAAAGTGTCCAATTTCGTGAAGAAGATGCCACCATCGCTCATATCCTGGGGTAACGACCAAATCACTGATACCAATGGTGCGACCAAATTCTAAGACTTCTGTTCCAGTGGGACTTCTCAAATCTCTTTGCCGTTGGTTTTCTTGCATGGTCATCTCAGGATGGCTTATCTATGCAATTCTAGCACTTTATAGATGTAAATTTACATCTACTGACAATTGAGTTAGATAGGCGATCAGGTAGAAATTCTAGATTCAAAAACTTTACATCTAGACAAATAATTCTCAACGCAATCCTGTCTAGGAAAGAGACAAATGTTTAAGTCGCTTTACCCTTGCTACAGATAGAACTTAAGATTAAGCCACGCGCAAGTTTGCCTAGCTAGTCTCCAACTACAAACCCTTACCCTATGAACCATCAACGCCCAATCCCAAAGCATCAGCAAGAAATCGTTGTACAGCTAGATTTAATGATTCGGGCGCGGTATCCCCTTTTGGGGTTAGACCGAGATACGTGTAAAATCATGCCACATCGACCTGAAAACATTGCTATATAAGGCTTTCATTTTTTTTAGTAGGTTGTAAGCCCCATTTGGGGAGGTTTATTCTCTTATTTGAGTCTTAGGTGTGAACATTTCTCTTTCCAGTACGCGATCGCGACTGCACCTAGCTAACAAAAGATGGGATTAAGCCAAGGTTCATCTAAAATCATGCTACGCACCTTAGCAGACATCAAAAATGGCACTGGCAAAGAGCATTAGCAGAAGTAAAACCCCTTTTTTTCGTTCTTTGCCAACCCGATACTCAATTTTGCGATACTCTGCCATAATCTGACCGATAGCTTTTAGATTAGTTTACTTGGTTATGGGGCGATAGCAAAAAGGATTTACTATTGGTTCTAGCGCGATCGCGTCCTATTTAATGTCGAGTAAGACACCTTAATTAATGAGTTATTCTTTCGACTCTCCAACCTATGTAAGAGTCAACATTATAGATGTAAAAAGACATCATATAACCATTTGTAAAGATGCACAGTAGTAAAAAAGCATCGAAGCAGGGACAATATGGGAGTTCAAAAGTGCAGTGGAGTTCTTATGTCAAAAAGGTTTAATGTGACCTTGCC
>JBBQDV010000047.1:0-16873 GCA_038320005.1 Cyanophyceae cyanobacterium | reverse complement strand
AAACAAGATTTGTTGAAGTTGGAGAACGATGGGAAGTACGAGGGTTAATAATGTTAGTCCTACCATGGGAAAAGCCATTGTCCAAGGAACTTCTGGCGCACGGCGTGTTTTCGGTTGAGATTCACCAAGAAAGACCAAACGGAAGATGCGAGTTACATTTAAAGCACTGAGACAATTAATCACAAAGAGTAAAGCCAGTAACCAACGAGAGAAGTAATCCGTTGTTGTTACCCAGCGTTCCATTGTCCAAAATACCCCAAAAGGTAGCATCGCAATTAAGCCCCCTGACCCAACGATAAAAGCAATAGTGGTCGCAGGCATTTTTGCACCTAAACCGCCCATTTCCGTGATATCTTGATTGTTAGTTGTGAGGATAATAGAGCCTGCACTCATAAAGAGAAGGGTTTTGGCGACTGCATGGGTTAGCAACATCAGTAACGCCACATCTGAGCGTTGGAGACCTACCGCAACGAAGACTAGACCCAGGTAAGCACTGGTAGAATGAGAGAGGGCGCGTTTGAGATCAATTTGCGCGATCGCGACCAAAGAAGTCCCCACTGCGGTAACAACTCCGATCAAAATTAAAGCATCCGTCCCAATACTCGACAAAGTAAATAAAGGCTCAAGTTGAATCAACACATAAGCCCCAGCAGAGACAACAACCGAGTTCCGCATCAAAGAAGCAGGGTTAGGTCCTTCCATCGCCTCATCAAGCCAGAGATTTAAAGGAAACTGAGCGCATTTTCCCACAGGACCCGCAATAACCGCCAAACTAATTAAAGTTGCGACTATTGGGGAAACAGGATCACTCGCCACCCAACTATTCAACTCACTAAAAGTTAAGCCAGTACCGTAACTCGATAAAGCCACAACCCCCATCAAGAGGATAATATCACCAACTCGTTTAGTCAAAAAAGCATCTCGCGCAGCCGTCACCACCAGAGGTTGAGCATACCAAAAACCCACTAATAAATAAGTAGATAAAGTGAGCATTTCTAACAAGCCATAGCTCAACAATAATGAATCACTAATCGCAATTCCTACCAAAGCTGATTCAAAAAAGCCCATTAGCCCAAAGAAGCGACCAATAGACCAATCTTTTTCCATATAGCCCAAAGCGTATATTTGGGAAATCAAACTAATACTTGTCACTAACTCCAAAGCCCCCACACTCACTGGAGAGATTTGAATTGCTAGAGATAAGTCTAAATTAGCCACTTGTAACCAATGAAAAATTAGCTCCTGTGGTGGGCGAGCTTGAATCACCGATAACACGCAAGTCCCATGTATAAAACCAATTAGAGTCATTAAAAGGTTAAGATAAGCACCAGGGCGTGGTCCTGTTTTCTTAATGATGCCAGCAGACCAAGGAATAGTTATAATTCCCCCGATCAAACCGTAAAGGGGGACAAGCCAAATATTTTGGACTAGAAACTCTATCATTAAATTGCCTATAAAACGAATGATTATGGTACAAACTTATGCCCATGTTCAAATTCAAACATAAGTTATCTTTTTTAGATTTTAGATATAGTCAATCCAAATTCAATCAAAAAAATAAACTATTTTTCGATTGGATCGAATCAAGCCAATTGTAACTTCCACAAGTCCCAAAAACTCTGATCTAAAAATATATCAAAGTTTAAATCTGTTGATATTGACAGGGAATCACTGAGTAAGAGTACCTAATGCCCCAGAGACAAGGAATGAGATGCAGCAGCAACAATTAGCTCTAATCTCGATTTTAAGCACTTTTGCCCAAATTAAGAGATTATCTCCTAAAGCAATTATAAAACAGCCTGTACCCAACTCCCTTGTCTTCAACCTTTACTAAGGTTTGATTTGCATCGAAATCAATGGGTATTAAGTTTTATTAATGATTCTAATTTAAAAATATCATCTTGTTTAATATTGTCAAAGGTTACGAAGTTTCCTATGCTTAATTGGGTGGAAGAAATAATCAGGAAAGAATAAATTTCACCCCTATACCTAGATTTATGTATAAAGTTGGAGAAAATAAAAGATGTCAATTGCAGTAGGAATGATTGAAACCTTGGGTTTCCCAGCGGTAGTTGAAGCTGCTGACTCGATGGTAAAAGCAGCACGAGTAACCCTAGTTGGTTACGAGAAAATTGGTACAGGTCGCGTCACCGTTATCGTTCGGGGTGATGTTTCCGAAGTCCAAGCTTCCGTATCTGCTGGAGTTGAAGCAGCAAACCGAGTCAATGGTGGTCAGGTTCTATCTACCCACATTATTGCCCGTCCCCACGAAAACTTGGAATACGTTCTTCCCATTCGCTACAGCGAAGCAGTTGAACAATTCCGCATGTAGAGCGCGTTTTCAAAATCTAGTTAAAAAATTTGGTATTAGAGATTTATGTCGATTGCAGTAGGAATGATTGAAACCTTGGGTTTCCCAGCAGTAGTTGAAGCTGCTGACTCAATGGTAAAAGCAGCACGAGTAACATTAGTCGGCTACGAGAAAATTGGTACAGGTCGCGTCACCGTTATCGTTCGGGGAGATGTTTCCGAAGTCCAAGCTTCCGTATCTGCGGGAACAGAATCAGTTAAACGGGTCAATGGTGGAGAAGTGCTATCGACTCATATCATCGCCCGTCCCCACGAAAACTTGGAATATGTTCTTCCCATTCGTTATAGCGAAGCAGTTGAACAGTTTCGCGAGAGTTTGAATGCTCCCCGTTCCTTCCCCCGTTAGATAATAATGCAACTTGCAAAAGTGCGCGGGACGGTAGTTAGTACCCAGAAAGTCCAAGAACTAACTGGGGTCAAACTATTGTTAGTTCAGTTTATTGACGAAGAAGGACGAGAGTTACCTTCCTACGAGGTTGCTGGCGATATTGTTGGTGCTGGAACAAACGAATGGGTGCTTGTCACTCGCGGTAGTGCAGCCCGACAAGACAGAAGTAGTGAACATCGTCCTTTAGATGCTCTCGTTATTGCGATTGTTGATACCGTATCCCTCAGCAACCGCCGTCTCTACAGCAAGAAAGACGAGGACTAACAAAAGATAATCACCTTACCAGTTGCCAGTAATCAAACCAGATTGCAAGGTAGCTGGTTAGGTGAACATTCATATCAATAAAATCTTGCTTTTAGAAAAGTGGAGGGTAGAGAAAATGGCAGTCGATGAATCGGCTCCACCAACTCCTTGGTCAAAAAATCTAGCGCAGCCTAATATAAATGAAACAGCCTATGTTCATTCTTTTGCTAATTTAATTGGTGATGTACAAGTTAGTGCAAAAGTTTTAATTGCTCCAGGAAGTTCAATTCGTGCTGATGAAGGGTCGCCTTTCTATATTGGCGAGGGAACGAACATTCAAGATGGTGTGGTTATTCATGCCTTAGAAGCTGGCAAAGTCTTGGGAGATGACGAAGAAGACTATGCGGTTTGGATTGGCAAAAATGTCTGTATCACCCACATGGCATTGATTCATGGTCCTGTCTATATTGGCAATGAGTGCTTTGTTGGCTTTCGCTCAACGGTATTTAATGCCCGTTTAGGAAAAGGCTCTATCGTGATGATGCACGCCTTAATCCAAGATGTGGAAGTTCCCCCAGGTAGATATGTGCCTTCAGGAGCAATTATCACAAATCAGCAACAAGCTGACCGCTTACCAGAAGTACAGCCAGTTGACCGCCAATTTGCGGATCAAGTTGTCAAAGTTAACGAATCTCTGCGAGCAGGATATACCTGTGCAGCAGATGCTTCATGTATCGCTAAAATTCACAAAGAAATTTCTAAAAATAAAGTCAATTCTAAAAATACAAATAATTCAGTAAAAAATATGGCACATACAGCAGTAGAAAAGCAAGTTCAATCGCTGCTCTCCCAAGGTTATAACGTTAGCTTAGAACACGCGGATGAACGTCGCTTCAAAACTAGCTCCTGGCTCACTGGGGGGATGATTTCTGCCCATCGCCCAGCGGATGCTCTACGAGAAATTCAGTCTCGCTTAGGAGAGTTTGAAGGCGAATATGTGCGTCTAATTGGCATTGACCCCAAACAGAAACGCCGAGTTAGCGAAGATATTATTCAACATCCTGGGGAGTCTGTACAACTCCAGGTTAATAGCAACGGTTCTGGGAAATCTGTTTCTAGTCGTAGTCATAGTAAGGGTAGCAAAAATGTCACTAGCAATATTGCCCAAGATATAAAATCTTTGCTCGCTAGTGGTTTTGGTATTAGCATTGAACACGCAGATGAGCGTCGCTTCAAAACTAGTTCCTGGCTCAGTGCTGGTATGCTTAAGGCTCGGAGTGCGTCCCAAGCACTTCAAGAAGTTGAAGGCATTCTCCAAGAGTACGAAGGGGAATATGTGCGCTTAATTGGTTTTGATCCTCAAGCGAAACGGCGCCTGTCAGAAAAAATTATTCAACGTCCTGGGGGAGAATCTCTAGTTACCGCAGGGGATAAGGTTACTGTCGGTCTAGATGAAGAAACAGTCACCACTGTTGGACAGCTTAAGTATCTTGCGAAAAATAATCGCCGTCAGAGTGTCGCCACTAATGTCCCCACAGGTATTGCCCAAGATGTAAAATCTTTGCTGGCAAGTGGTTTTGGTATTAGTATTGAACACGCAGATGAGCGTCGCTTTAAAACTAGTTCCTGGCTCAGTGCTGGTATGCTTAAGGCTCGGAGTGCGTCCCAAGCACTTCAAGAAATTGAAGGCATTCTCCAAGACCATGAAGGGGAATATGTGCGCTTAATTGGTTTTGATCCTCAAGCAAAACGGCGCCTGTCAGAAAACATTATTCAACGTCCTGGGGAAAAAAAAGTAGCTAGTTCTGGTAATAGGACTAATGGAACACAAACTAAAGATTCTGGTAGTTACTACAAGAGCTATGGTCAGGGAACTGGAAGTAATGGTGCGTTGAGCTTGGATGATGAAACGATTAAAACGGTGCGCTCTCTTCTTGCTGGAGGCTATCATATTGGCACAGAACATACTGACCCTCGTCGCTTTAAAACTGGAACTTGGGAAACTTGTGCGCCAATTCAGTCTCAAAACGAGGCTCAAGTTTTACAGGAGTTAGAAGATTGCATTGCTAACCATGAAGGTGAGTATGTACGGATGATTGGGATTGACTCTGAGCAGAAAAGACGGGTACTTCAAGCGGTGATTCAACGTCCTGGTCAAGAGACTAAGACTAAAACTAAGGCGAAGGGATTTGCTCCTTCTGCTCAAAAAACACAGAAAAAGCCAATTGCTAAGACTTCTTCTCCTAGCTATAGCATTTCTGGTCATGGACGCAGCAACGGTAATGGTAATGGGTTCGGGAAGTCGAATTTAGAGCCAGATGTGGTCAAGGAAGTTCGTTCATTACTTTCTGGTGGCTACAACTTAGGTACTGAACACGCTGATGCGCGTCGCTTTAAGACTGGATCTTGGCAAACTTGTCCTCAAATTGAGGCGAATAGTGAAAAAGCAGTCTTACAAGAATTGCAAGCTTGCTTACAAGACCACGAAGGGGAATATGTGCGCTTAATTGGTATTGACCCAAATCGGAATCGGAGAGTGACTGAGACTATTATTCAACGTCCTACCGCAATGAGTCGCTAATTTGCTTTGTTAAAGGGATTGGCTTAATTTTGGGGAATTTTCGGGGATTGTCTGCCAAATTCCGATTGATTTGGGCGAATGCTATTTGTCGCTACTGTTGAATCCCATTTGCGGATATTACTGCTATGTCTTTGTTTCCTCTCCAACCTGCAACTCAAGCAGATATTTATATTCAGGGTAATATCAAAATTGATCCTAGTGTCGCGATCGCGCCTGGGGTGATTTTGCAAGCTGCGCCTGAGTGTAGTATCAGCATTGCTGCTGGGGTTTGTATCGGGATGGGAACAATTATCAATGCAACGCAAGGAACAGTGGAAATTGGGGCGGGGGTGATTTTAGGCGCGGGAGTGCTGATTTTGGGAAATGCCAAAATTGGTGCAAATAGTTGTATCGGCGCAGCAACAACGATTTATAACGCTATTGTTGAACCGATGCAATTTATTCGGGCGGGGACAATCCTGGGAGATACCTCTAGAAAAATAAAAGAAGTCTCTCCCTGGGATGAATCTCAAAGCGAACCAGACAGCCCCCCTATTCAAGAGGAAACAGTAGGGAAAGAAGCACAAAATGGCTCACAGCCAAAAGAAGAGGAAAAAGAAATATCTCCCTCACCTCCACCTGAAGCAGAAAATGGCATTGAAGCTCATCCTGCTAAAAATGCGGGTTCTACGATTTACGGTCGTAGCCATGTTAATCAAATGTTATTTTCTCTCTTTCCTAACCGTCGCCCGACAGAGGAAAGTTAGTAATCTAGCTCTAGCTAGTCTAGATCTAGGTTATCTTGCCTCTAGCTCGTTTTATAGCTAAAAAAAGAGAAATAGCAGGAGAGCTTTTGCGGAACAAGCTTCATTAATCGTCTTTGAAAGTAGTAAAACTTTACTTGACAAAAATTAATAGTTAGAAAAATGTGCTTTAGATTTCCCCGAAAGTCTTAATACTTGTAATAGCTATAACTTCGTAATATTAGGCAATGCGCTCTCAATTCCTCGATTTGGAGTTCCTATTTCTGGTTTTTTTACAACAAAAAATAAACTTTCCTATAGAAGTAATTCTAAATTATAAGTTTATTTAATGATTTTGAAAATAAATCACAATAGAAAAGAGAGAATTATTGTTAAAAAAGTGATAAATACTATGATAAGATTAAACACAAAGAAGCTAATTAGTCTAACTGAATCAGCCTGGCTGAAACTGACGGAAGCTAAATAATTTTCTATGCGTTTTTCTCTATTACTCAAGATTGCTAGTTTCAATAAGCAATAGTAGAAGAATGTACTTTATAAAGGAACTACAGGAATAATAAAAAATGGTGCAATCCAAATCAAAGGGTTTTACGGCTGGCGTACAGGATTATGCCCTGACCTACTACACCCCCGACTACACTCCTAAAGATACTGATATTCTCGCTGCTTTTCGAGTCACACCTCAACCAGGTGTCCCCCCTGAAGAAGCTGGAGCAGCAGTAGCAGCAGAATCTTCCACTGGAACTTGGACAACAGTATGGACTGATGGTTTAACTGACCTTGATCGTTACAAAGGTCGTTGTTATGACATCGAATCAGTTCCTGGTGAAGACAACCAATATTTCATGTTTGTTGCTTATCCTTTGGATCTGTTTGAAGAAGGTTCAGTAACTAACATGCTGACTTCTATCGTTGGTAACGTTTTCGGTTTTAAAGCGATTCGCGCTCTCCGTTTAGAGGATATGCGCATTCCCGTTGCTTACCTGAAAACTTTCCAAGGACCTCCTCACGGTATTACTGTTGAGCGTGACCTTTTAAATAAATATGGTCGTCCTTTACTCGGCTGTACTATTAAGCCAAAACTAGGTCTGTCTGCGAAAAACTATGGACGGGCAGTTTATGAGTGTCTTCGCGGTGGTCTAGATTTCACCAAAGATGACGAAAACATCAACTCTCAGCCTTTCATGCGCTGGCGCGATCGTTTCTTGTTCGTTCAAGAAGCAACTGCCAAAGCTCAAGCTGAAACTAATGAGATCAAAGGACATTACTTAAATGTAACTGCTCCTACTTTCGAGCAAATGATGCAACGGGCTGAATTTGCAAAAGAAATCGGCGCACCGATTATTATGCATGACTACCTCACTGGTGGTTTTACGGCTAATACTAGTCTTGCAAGATGGTGTCGTGATAATGGCATGTTGCTCCACATTCACCGTGCTATGCACGCGGTAATTGACCGTCAACGTAATCATGGTATTCACTTCCGTCTCCTCGCGAAGTGCTTGCGCATGTCTGGTGGTGATCACCTTCACTCTGGTACTGTTGTTGGTAAACTCGAAGGTGAACGGGGAATCACTATGGGGTTTGTTGACCTTATGCGTGAAGACCATATTGAAGAAGATCGCGATCGCGGTATTTTCTTCACCCAAGATTGGGCTTCTATGCCTGGTGTAATGCCTGTTGCTTCTGGTGGTATCCACGTTTGGCACATGCCAGCATTGGTTGACATCTTCGGCGACGATTCTTGCCTCCAGTTCGGTGGTGGTACACTTGGACACCCTTGGGGTAATGCTCCTGGTGCAACTGCTAACCGTGTTGCTCTCGAAGCTTGTATTCAAGCCCGTAACGAAGGTCGTAACCTCGCTCGCGAAGGTAACGATGTTCTTAAAGAAGCTTGTCGCTGGTCTCCTGAACTCAAAGTTGCTTGTGAAGTTTGGAAAGAAATTAAATTCGAGTACGAAGCAATGGATACTCTCTAAGGAAATTGGAAAAAGGCAAAAGGTTAAAATAAATACATTTTTCTTTTGCCCTTTCCCCTTAACCTTTATCTAAAAACAAGGTTGGGAAGGCGTTCATGGATTCAAAACGGGTAGCACAAGCGACTGCAAAGGTTTTACAAAGTTATCTAACCTATCAAGCAGTCCTGACAATCATCGATCAGATGTCGGAAACAAACCCAGGTCAAGCAATTTGGCTAAGGGAATATTCCACAGGAAACAAACTGCAAGATGGGGAAGCTTATCTAGAAGGGCTGATGGCGGAACGCAAAGACTTAGTGCTTCGTATTCTCACAGTTCGGGCAGATATTGCGGAAAACATCATGGATTTTTTACCCGAAATGGTAAATAGTAATGTGCAACAGTCAAATATAGCCCACCGTCGTCAACTCCTTGAACGTCTAACTCAGTCCGCTGAACCTACCTCAATTGCGGACCTTCCCGCATCTGAGGGAAGTCAAACTGATTCAGATTAATTAACTTTTAGTTACAAATAATCATCATAAACATGAAAACATTACCTAAAGAGCGTCGCTACGAAACCCTTTCTTATTTACCCCCTTTAAGCGATCAGCAGATCCAACAGCAGATCCAGTATATGTTCACTCAAGGCTATATTCCTGCAATTGAATTTGAGGAAGCACCTACTCCTGATCTCCACCACTGGACTCTCTGGAAACTACCTTTATTTAGTGCTACTAGCCCTCAAGAAGTTCTTAACGAAGTTCGTGAGTGTCGTTCTGAGTATCCTAGCTGTTATATCCGTGTGGTTGGCTTTGACAACATCAAGCAGTGTCAGACTGTTAGTTTCATCGTTTACAAGCCAGGTGGAAACCGCTTCTAAGCTCAATCAAGTTTAGTTTTCATTTAGGGAGTTGAGTCTAATTGAGACTTGACTCCTTTTTTACTTTGAGAGGAAGACACTTTCCTCGCTATCTATACGTCCTTCAATAAAGTCACGCAAACCAGCAAATAAATACCGAAGTGTATTCAAGCCATAGACTACTTCTGCGGTAACAATGCCCAGATAGGAATCTATCTCGAAATGGAAAAAGAGGACTCCCGTTAGAGCGGTACAGCTTTAACGGTGAGATGAATTTTTGCCAACAAAGAAATTGAGCGATTGCGAATCTCTACACAGATAGCATTTTTTATAGAATCAGTTAGACTAATGGGATGATAACACTTAACTACGAGCAGAAGTTAATTCCAGATGAAGCGCAGATAGAGGTAATTGAAAACACCTTAAGCATCTGTACTTCCGTTTGGAATTTTGCTTTAAGGGAGCGCAAAGATTGGCTTTCTTCTCGTAAGTGTGCTGTCAACGCTTGTTCCTTGGAAAAGGAATATATAACTCCTGTTGATACTCCTTACCCCAATTATCACATTCAATCTAAGCAGTTAACAGAAGCCAAGAAAACTAATGAGAGGCTCAAAGCAGTCAATGCTCAAGTTTTGCAACAAGTCTTAAGGACTTTAGACAGAGCTTTTCTTGATATGAAGTCAAAGACATTAGGTTTTCCTCGTTTCAAGAACAAAAACAGGATGCGCTCTTTTTTGTATCCTCAAATGCTTAAAGATTGCGTCAAGGGTAATTTAATTAAATTACCTCAGTTGGGATGGGTGAAATTTAGAAAATCAAGGGACATCCCCGACGGCTTCAATATTAAACAAGCAAGAATCATCAGAAAGGCATCTGGTTATTTTGTGATGATCTCACTTCAACTAGATGTCAGCATTCCTGATGTCCCTTTTCACGGGCATTCGTTGGGGATTGATTTAGGTTTAGATAAATTCTTGGCAACTTCCGATGGTGAGTTAGTTAACAGACCTCGTTTTTTGAATCAACTGCAACGTGAGCTTAAATTGCTACAACGTAGACTGAAGAACAAAAAGAAGGGTTCTAGTAATCGTTACAAGCTTAACCGAAGAATTGCTAGATTACACCAACGAGTTTCTGATACTCGGAAGGATTGGCATTTTAAGTTAGCACACCATCTTTGTGACCAAGCTCAATCCATATTTCTTGAAGATATTAATTTTATATCTTGGGCGAAAGGAATGCTTGGAAAACATACCTTAGATGCTGCTTTTGGACAGTTTTTTGCTGTTTTGAAATGGGTTGCGTGGAAACGAGATGTTTTTGTCGCTGAAGTGGACAAAAATTATACTTCTCAAATTTGCCCCAATTGCAATACTCAAACGGGTAAAAAGCCACTTTCCGAAAGAGAACACAATTGTCCTGAATGCGGTTATATAGCCCATCGTGACGTTGCAGCAGCACAAGTTACCAGGAATAGTGGTATTGAAAATGCGCTAGGGCATGGCGTATCAGAAAATGTCTGTGGAGACGGTCTAGCGGGGGCAGTAATGCCTAGCCAAGAGTCTGTGAAACAGAAACTCTTAAGTGTGAATTTAAGAATCCCCCGTTAGATTGCTTTAGCAATTAACGGTGTGAGTATGTCAACATCGCCCCTCACAGAACATCGGTTGTTGTTACAATCATTGACAAACTATAATTTATTATTTATGTAGTTTATGTTGTCGGGATAAACAAAAAAATATTCCAATTCTCAAATCGGGATTATTCAGATACGATTCGTACTATTGTTGATTAAGAAATTAGCCGTGTTAAAGCAAACAATTCTTTCAGGACTCTGGATTACCACAAGTTTATTCTGGGGAGGTTCATCCCTAGAAGCAATGGCGAGGGAGGTAGAGAGTCAAGATACTTTGATTTCTTCTCAACCCTTACTTCTTGCCCAAAGCTCTAATAATCGTGAATTAGATAATCTTTTGCGAGAAGGGCGACAATTTGCAGATCAAGGTAAGTTTCAAGAGGCTAGTGCAGTCTATCAACGGGCTGCTTATCTAGATCGCAGCAATGCCAGAATTTTCTCAGGAATTGGCTATTTACAAGCCCGTATGGGAAAATTTCAAGAAGCAGCAAGGGCTTATCAACAAGCGATCGCGGTTGAACCCAACAATGCAGAATTTCTCTTTGCTTTAGGCTATAGCCTCGCCTCATCATCAGACTATGCAAATGCAGCTTCAGCTTATGCCCGTGCTGCGGAACTCAAACCTAATGAAGTGAAATATTATCAAGGCTTAGGAGTTTCTTTACTACGAATGGGAGACTATGACGGTGCAGCCCAAGCCTATAGACGAGTTCTCTCCCTTGACCCCAGAAGCCTAGAAGCGCATAAAATTATTGGCATGTCTCTTGCTGCTCAGGGGCAATTTGAACAGGCAATTTCTTCCTTCCGACAAGCAGCCAACTTATCACCAAATAATATTGATATTCAGGTTCAACTAGCTAATTCTTTATTAAAATCAGATAAAATTCCCGAAGCGATTCAAGTTATGCAACGAGTTGTTGACTTATCTCCTCGTAATGCTGAAGCCCGCTTACAACTGGCTAATACACTCCTTGCTCAGGGTGATAACCAAGCTGGATTCCGAGAGTTAGAAGTTGCTGCTAATCTTGAACCAGGTAACGCCCAGGTGCAGATGCTGATTGGCAAGATTTCTGAGGAAAAGGGTAATTTAGAAGAAGCTCGACAGGCTTATGAGCGAGCAGTCAGAATAGATTCGGGTTTAGCTGAAGCTCAAGCTAAAGTGGCAGAGATTTTACTGACGCAAGAAAACTATTTAATGGCAACAGTGGCTTACCGAAGATTGCTAGAAATGACCCCCAATGAGGCATCTGCCCATTATAATCTTGGCTTGGCTCTCAGAGGTCGGCAACGTAACACAGAGGCACTAGAATCATTTGAGAAGGCTTTAAGCTTATACCGTAATCAGAATAATGAGCGAGGAGTTCTGCAAGTTAAAAATATACTCGATAATTTGCTTTAACAGATTCATTTTGTTTCCTCTTACTTTCGCAAAAGCTGTGTTAGAATGGGTTTGTACCGTCGGGCGGACGGGAATTAAAGCTCGTGGAGAGTCCGATCTAGAATCAGGACTCGTTGAAGCAAGAATCCCTTCTTTTTGAAGAGGAACGTCACAATTTTCGATAAATAAGGGGTGGGCTTCGGCTCACCCTTTGAAATTTTAAAAAATTATTGCTAAATAATATCACTAAAAAAAAAAGTTATTGCGAATTAATAGCAATTTAGCCTTACAATACAATCTGTAATAGTTTAACTACCTTTACCGATAAATATGGATATTAGTAACTTTTTTGTAGCAGGGGGAATCGTTGCCTATCCTTTGCTACTGGCTTCTCTGGCTGCGGTGACTTTGATTATTGAAAGAATTATTTTCTGGTTACGGATTAATCGTCGCCAACAGCGCGTAGTTAGGGAGGTATTAGGAATTTATCGTCAAGACTCCTATGAAGCAATTAAATTTCTCAAGCAAAATGCTGATCTTCCCATTGCGAAGATTTTCATTGAAGCCTTAGAATTGGAGAATCCTAATCCTGAAGAGTTTCGCCTCGCTTTAGAAAGTGCAACTCAAGCAGAAATTCCTGATTTAAAGCGATTTAACACAGTATTTGAAACAATTATTGCGGTTGCGCCTTTATTGGGTTTATTAGGTACAATTTTAGGACTGATTCAAGCTTTCTCTGCTCTCAATATTGGTGATGTGGGAGGAAGTAGTACCACGGTAGTTACTGGCGGAATTAGTGAGGCTTTAGTTTCAACGGTAATGGGGTTAGTGGTAGCGATTTTTACCCTCTTATTTGCTAATACGTTTCGTGGTTTTTATCAACGACAATTGGCTTATATTCAAGAATATGGCGGACAGTTAGAATTACTTTATCGCCGTTATTATGAGCAAAATCTCCCCCTAAGTAAGACATGATCTAAATCGCCTTTGTTTTTGTCAGTATTACTAATCGTGATACTGTGCTTTTTATATAAATTCTTGAACGAACTATGCACATTCCTGAAGAACAAGATGCTCCTTTGACCATTAATATTGTGTCAATGATTGATGTTATTTTCTCAATCCTTGCCTTTTTTATTATCTCAACTTTGTATTTAACAAAATCTGAGGGATTACCTGTTAATTTACCTGGGGCGACTACTGCTCAACAACAACCTAGTACAGAACTTACGGTTACGATTGAACCAAATGGGAATATCTTTTTAAATCAAGAACCGATTGAAATTGGGTCTTTGACTACGATAGTTCGAGAGTTAGTTGATCCGAGTTCACCTTCTCTGGTTATTGTTAAGGCTGATGAAGCAGTAAATCATGGTGCGGTGGTTGATGTGATGGATCGCTTGCGCCAAGTTGATGGGGCGAAACTCGCGATCGCGACAACAAGAAAAAATCCTGTTAATTAAGTCCCTTTCTTTAGTTTACGGTCATTCTGGGACTAATGCTTGAGCAACTGTTTACTCTAATTTGAGCTAATCCTTACCTTTCTTTAGAAGGGCGAAAGAGGTGAGAATGTTCAGGATGGTATAAACGAGAACGAGCATCTTTTCCTTTCCTTAGCGCAGGACTAATTACATAAAGGGTAGTCCTAATTAAATCTTCCTCTATAGTTGTTTTTGCCATCTTCTCTAAAGGCACAACTAAGATTCTTTCATCTTCCCAACCTAAACGGAAGCAAATCCCCACAGGAGTATCCGCTTCATAATGTTGCAAGAGTTTTTCTTGGGCAGTTTCCACATGACGGGCAGCTAAATATAAGCAGAGACTAGCTTTGTGGGCTGCGAGGGATGCCAATTCTTCGGCTTCGGGTACGGAGGAGGCTCGTCCACTGATACGGGTTAGAATGATTGTCTGGACGAGATTGGGAACTGTTAGTTCTATCCCTAACTTAGCTGCTGCATCTTGAAAGGCACTAATCCCTGGAATTAATTTATAGGGAATTTCTGCTTCCCGTAAAGTCGCCATCTGTTCATGGATAGCACTATATAGAGTCAAATCGCCAGAATGGAGGCGCACGACAGCAAGATTTGACCGCACGCGCTCAATCATTAACGGTAAAATTTCTTCTAGGGTTTTATTCCCTGTACGGACAACTTCTGCATCCTTGCGGATATCTCGCAACATTTGAGTTGGGACGAGGGAGTTGGCGACAACTATGACATCTGCCTGAATAAGTATTTTATAAGCTTTGAGGGTAAGTAATTCAGGATCGCCAGGACCCGCACCAATAAAGTAAACAGCAGGTTTTAAGGGAGAGTTATCGGTACGGTTTAGGGTCATAAAATCGGCAATTTTGTCTATTTTGTTAAAGTTTTTCCTGATTGAGGAAAGAGCTATCAGTATAAAAGAACAGTAGATGCACCCTGGTTAGGCTCTAGAGTTTCTTCTCTAGGGCTTTTTTAATTCAAGCTTGTTGGTCAGGATTAATTTGTTGCTTGGGTGAGACAACATCAGGTAGATAGCGATGGAGTAGATAACTCCAGATTAACCCGAGAATGCCAAGCGCGATCGCGATCAAACTAATTACTTGAGCAATACGCAAAGGTCCCAACATGAGGCTATCCATACGCAAACCTTCAATCCAGACTCGCCCACTACTATAACCAATCATATAGACCAAAGCAATAGTCCCTGGTTTTAGTCGTCTCGCGTTACGGACTCCCCAGAAGAAAAGAAATAGCAATAGGGCAAAAATGCCAAGATTCCACAAAGACTCATAAAGAAAGGTGGGATGGAAAAACTCAAAATTCCCATAGCCAGGAGGACGGTTTTGAGGCGGAATATAAAGTTTCCAAGGTAAATCTGTCGGGCGACCAAAAGCTTCATTATTGAAAAAGTTACCCCAACGCCCTATAGCTTGTCCCAGAATGACAGAAGGGGCGACAACGTCAGCTATCTGCCATACAGACACTTTTTGAATACGGGCAAAAATAATCGCAGCCAGAGTTCCCCCCAAGATTGCGCCATGAATCGCAATCCCCCCTCGCCAAATTGCAAAAATCTCCCCAGGGTTTTGGGCATATTGTTCCCACTGAAAAGCAACGTAATATAATCTTGCGCAGGGAATTGCTGCAATAACTAACCAAACAGCGAAGTCTCCAATTAAATCAGGATTAATTTGGCGATACTTAGCTAGATACTGAGAGAGAGTTACGCCAATCAATACCGATGAAGCAATTAGTAAACCGTACCAACGGAGGGTAACAGGTCCTAATTCAAAGATAATTGGACCTGGAGATTGTAGCTGAGATGCTAAAGGCAGCATTGATAATATCAAGGTGGTTAAAGTTATATCTTTTCTGGGATCAACTTTAACTTAATTTCGGTCTTCTCAGCATCGTCTCATAATAGTAATAATTAGGATCAGATCTAGTTGTTAGTGGGATATGCGCCAGGAGTAACAGTAACTTGTTGCTGTTGTCCATCACGGAGAACATCTATTGAGATTTCGCTGCCAACTCTACTCTTACTAACTATATTCTGTACTTCTTCACTTTTACTAACAGTTTGATCATTAATTTTAATGACCACATCTCCTGCGCGTAAGTCACCTCTTGCTGCGGGAGAACCTGGAACTACTTGAGCAATCAAGATTCCCTTATCTTCCGTAACAGTAACATTAACATTAGGATTGTTATTGATTTGACTTTTCACTTCTGGGCTAAGAGTCACCATTTGAATCCCTAGATAGGGATGGTCAACTTTACCATTAGCAATAAGTTGATTAGCGATTTCTTGGGCTTGATTAATCGGAATAGAGAAGCCTAATCCTTGTGCGCCTTGAATGATGGCGGTATTGACTCCAATTACTTCTCCTCTGGCGTTAAGAAGAGGACCACCTGAGTTTCCTGGGTTAATGGCTGCGTCGGTTTGGATAAAATCAATTCGTTTATCGGGAACACCGACTTGGGAACTAGAACGACCTGTCGCGCTGATGATTCCAGTCGTAACCGTGTTATCTAATCCTAAAGGATTACCGATCGCGATCGCCCATTCCCCAGGTTGAAGTCGTTCCGAATTACCAATTTTAACAGTAGGTAGATTATCTGCTTCTACTTTAACCACCGCTAAATCTGTCATTGTATCTTGACCAACAACTCGCCCTTCTAAAGCGCGACCATCTTTTAAGTGAACCGTCACCACATCCGCCCCATCGACAACATGGGCGTTGGTAATCACAAAACCGTCAGCGGTAGTAATAAATCCTGAACCTGTCCCCTCTCTTACTTGTTCATTGGGCATTTGTGGTATCTGAGAACCGAAGAAACGCCTTACCCTGGGGTCATTAAAAATTTCAGGGGCTTGGGACTGAACGGTGCGAGAGGTATCAATCCGCACAACTGCGGGACCAACTTCGTTGACAACATCAGTGATAAAGTTGCTATTACCGTTATCATTGCTTACAGAGGGAACAGGTGCGGGTGCAGGAATTTGAGCTTGAGTTTGGGAGATTGTACTCACATTTTCAGTAGGGTTAGGAGTCAAGTTCGTATCAAGCATAGTTGTCCCCCCAACGGCTGCACCAGCACCGAGTAAAACTAGGGAAATATAGGTTGCGACTTGGTTACGGGGATTTTTCATAGTCAATTTTTATATAATTTTTGTCTTTACTGTCTCTACACAGTTACCAATATAAAGAATCAGTGTGTGAGGATTG
>JBBQDV010000046.1:0-16894 GCA_038320005.1 Cyanophyceae cyanobacterium | reverse complement strand
TTGGGCGGAGATAGGACGGTTAATCTGCTTTAAGAGGTCGAGAATACGGTCTTGGGAACGAGTACGGTGGGATTTCATGGGGACAAGTTTTGGTTACTGCGATCGCGCTACTTGAGTTACACTAACTCAGTTGACTTTATTTGATTTTTTATATTTACATCTATTATCTCAGATTTTATGATTCACAAATATCAAGCCCGTATTTATGTCACTCTACGCGGATCTGTGCTTGATCCTGCGGGAACTGCGGTAGAGTCGGGACTACATCAACTTGGCTATGGGGGTATCGAAAAAGTTAGAATTGGCAAGTATATTGAACTGCAATTAACCGCAGAAAATGAAGCGGAAGCTAAAGCAGATTTAGATAAGATGTGTGATCAACTCTTGACTAATCCAGTTATTGAAAATTATCGGTTTGAGTTAGAAGAGTTAGCCGTCCTGATGGAAGTTTCAAAGGGATAGAAGTAAGATGAAATTTGGCGTACTTGTTTTTCCAGGTTCTAATTGCGATCGCGATATTTCCACCGTCACCCAAGGGTTACTCGGACAACCGACTCGCATGATTTGGCATCAAGAAACAGATTTAAATGATATTGATGTGGTAGTTATCCCTGGTGGGTTTAGCTATGGGGACTATCTCCGCTGTGGCGCGATCGCGCAATTCTCCCCTATTATGCAAAGTGTCATTAAACACGCCCAAGCAGGGAAATATGTAATAGGTATCTGTAATGGTTTCCAAGTCCTCACGGAATCAGGCTTACTTCCTGGGGCTTTAATTCGTAATCGAGATTTGCATTTTATTTGCGATCGCGCTCCTATTAAAGTAGAACGTAATGATCTACTATGGACAGCAAACTATCATTCAGGGGAAATTATTACTCTCCCTCTCGCCCACGGTGAAGGACGCTACTACGCAGCCCCAGATACCCTCAAAGAAATTGAAGATAACCAACAAGTTATTTTCCGCTACTGTGACACCAATGGCGAGATTACGGAAGATAGTAACCCTAACGGTTCGTTAAATAATATTGCAGGAATTACCAATCAGCAAGGAAATGTGCTAGGGATGATGCCCCATCCAGAACGGGCTTCTGACCCCCTCTTAGGCGCAACGGATGGGAGACGTTTATTTGAAGCTTTACTTGCAAAAGTAAGAACGCCAACAGGCTAAATAGGCTAAAGCCTTCCGCTACAAAAGCGAAGTCCACCTACACGAACTAAGATAATTAGTTAGAGCCTGCCTATGCAGGCTTTGTTCCTATAGCCCTAGCCTTCAGGCTATGGGCGACCAATAATAGTTAATTCTGAATAGTGAATTTACAGCCAACAGCAAAACCCTTTCTAAAATGGGCGGGGGGAAAAACTCAATTACTTAATCAGTTAGAAAAAGCCTTTCCCAAAGAGTTAAAAGCAGGTAAAATCAAACGCTATATTGAACCTTTTGTCGGGGCTGGGGCTGTATTCTTTTATATTGCTCAAAATTACTCTGTTGATGAGTTGATAATCTGTGATATTAACCCCGAATTAATTCTAGTTTATAAAACTATTCAGTATGATGTTGATAATTTAATTGCTTCTTTATCTGATATTCAATCAGACTATTTATCTTTAGATGATGTTCACAGAAAAGAATATTATTACAAAGTTAGGAATGAATTTAATTTAAAACACTCTAATTTCGATTTCACTAATTATAAAAAAAGTTGGACTGAAAGAAGTAGTCAAACTATATTTTTAAACCGAACTTGTTTTAATGGTTTATTCCGAGTCAACTCCAAAGGAGGCTTTAATGTCCCTGTGGGAAGCTATAAAAATCCAAAAATATGTCATCCAAAAAATCTAAAAGCTGTTGCTAAGGTTTTAGAGAAGACTGAAATTAGATTAGGAGACTTTACTAGCTGTAAAAAAGATGTAGATAAGGATACTTTTGTTTATTTTGATCCTCCTTACCGACCTATTAGTAAAACTGCTAACTTCAAAGCCTATGCAAACTCAGCTTTTGGCGACGATGAACAATTGCAATTAAGAGACTTCTTTCAAAAAATGGATTGCAAAGGGGCGAAACTTCTCCTCAGTAATTCTGACCCACAAAATGAAGATAAGAGTGATTGTTTTTTTGAGGAAGCCTATGAAAAGTTTAATATAAAAACAGTTGCAGCATCTAGAAGTATAAATAGTAATGCCTCTAAACGAGGGTTTATTAAAGAACTTTTAATTTCAAACTATTAAATTTTGCTAAACTCAGAATAAACTGCCACCTGCTTTACAGTCTTTAATTGAAACGCCCATGAAAGAACAACCTACCCTCAATCCCTGGCATTACAAACCCTGGTGGTGTCAACCCTGGTCTATTCTGCTGACGGGATGCGGTGTTATTGTCGGCAGTTGGTTCTTTTTCCATCGCTATTGGTTAACAGGGCTTGTAGCTATCCCAATAGGGGCTTGGATGGGCTTTTTTCTAGTTTTATGGCCAAAGTTAATGGTAGAGTCTGGCTTATTGGTGGATAAGGAACAAGAAAGTTAATAGAAGAGGAATCTCTTCTGGGTTATTGTTGTACGACTTCTTGGATAACTTCAGGAGATACCGCATCGGTAACAACCGCGCTACCAATCTCTTTGGGTAAAACGAAACGCACTTTTCCTTTTTTTACCTTCTTATCCCGTTGCAGGGCAGCAAGAATCGCCTCTACCCCCAATTCAGCAGGAATTTGAGTCGGGAGTCCTACCTTGGTAATTAGCTCATTTTGGCGTTGGTTCTCGACAGGTTGCCAGAGTCCCATCTTAACGGCAATTTCTCCTGCTGCAACCATGCCAATTCCAACGGCTTCTCCGTGAATAATCTGTTGATATCCAGTTAAACTTTCCACCGCATGACCAATCGTGTGTCCATAGTTGAGAATTGCCCTTAGTCCTGCTTCTTTTTCATCCTGACTAACGACATCTGCTTTGGCTTGACAGGAACGTTGGAGAATGGTTTGCAATAAATCGGGGTTAATCTTTGCGTAACTATCTAAGTCTGCTGCTGTTTCGAGTTGGCTAAATAAGTCTGCATCCCAAATTACGCCATATTTGATTACTTCTGCCATCCCCGCCCGAAATTCTCGTTCTGGAAGGGTTTGTAAGACTTCGGGGTCGATAAGAACTAATTTAGGTTGATAAAATGCCCCGATGAGATTTTTTCCTTGGGGGTGATTGACTCCCGTTTTACCGCCGATAGACGCATCCACCATTGCGAGTAAGGAGGTGGGAACTTGCACAAAATTAACGCCCCGTAACCAGGTTGCAGCAGCAAATCCAGTCATATCTCCGACTACCCCTCCTCCTAAGGCGACTAGGGTGGAGTTACGTTCTAAGTTATTTTCAACTGCTGTATCATATATTTTGGCGATTTCCGCGAGGGTTTTATATTGTTCTCCTGGGGGGATGAGATGGGTCAAGACTCTAAAACCAGCTTTTTGAAGGGATTGCAGGACAATTTTACCGTAATATTCGTAGATTTCGGGGTTAGAGACTAAGAGGACTTTCTGTCCCAGGTTCAAAGGTTGCAGGGCTGTACCTAAGTGGGAAAGACTGCTAGGCGCGATCGCGATTTCGTAGCTACTATGAGGTAAGTTAACAGGGATAACAGATGACATCGGTAATGGTGAGAAGGGAAGTAAACCCTTATTATAGGGTACTTAGTCCTTTGATTAGACCTTGACAAACTCCAGTAAGAAAATCCAAATCTAAGGTGTCAATCGTATCACTAGCTTTGTGGTAGTGGGGATTGCGCATAAAGGAAGTATCAGACACCATTAAGGCAGGATAGCCTAAATCCCAGAAGGGGGAATGGTCACTGAGACGGGTCGCAGGAACGGGTAAACCGCGATTAGGGACAGGTAGCCATTGACAGGGTGTACCACTTTTGCGCATAGTCCGACTTAAGGAAATTAAATCGCGAATTATGCCCAAATTGCCAATTAAAGCAATATAGTCCCCTGTATTGGGATAGAAACGGTCTAATCCAGGGGGATAACGTTGCGAACCAGGATTTGGGTCACAGTAGCCAAGCATTTCTAAGGATAACATCAGGCGCAGAGATTCCCCCTTGGCTTTTAATTCCTTAGCATAGGCGGTACTTCCAATCATGCCATATTCTTCCAGGTCAAAAGCAACGAAGCGGACAGGAGACTTGGGCTTATTTTTGGCAAACTCCCTGGCTAATTCTAACAGAACCACTACGCCACTAGCATTATCATCTGCCCCAGGAGTACCAGGAACACCATCATAATGCGCCCCAATTAAAATAGGGTTAGAGTCTTTTTGACCAGGAAGATTGAGGATAAGGTTGTGGTGAGTTTTCCCTCTGTGTTCAAAATCATGGGTTGTGACTTCTCCCCATTGTTGTAACTGTTGACGAATATAGGTTTGAACGTAAAAGTGTCCAGCAGAGGCAAAATAAGGATCGCGATCGCGCACTATTTCTCTAAGATGATTATGGAGAGTAGTTTTTAAATTCACAATCTCTAAATTCCTATAAGGCTAACTTTGTGTAACGATTAGCCAGTTCAGCAAGGGTAATATTCTCGTAATCTTCAAAAGGTTGATGAATCCAAGGACTATCTGCTAAATAGGAAGTATAGTAATTTGGCTTAATTACAGAACTCGCTTTATACCAAATCACTGCTGTGCGAATCTCTGATATTTCTTGACCGCGATGGTCAGATAACCATTGTATTGTAGCTTGTAAACTCACCCCAGAATCAGCTAAATCGTCCACTAATAGCACCTTGTCCCCTAACTGAGAGTTTGTCATCGTAAGATGATTCGCAAAAGTAATCTCACCGCGAGTCTGATTATTTTCTCCACTATAGGATGAAACGGAAAGAATTGCTAAAGGTTTATCAAAGAGACGACAAAGAATATCCCCGACCCTTAGACCTCCCTTGGCAATACAGATGATTTGGTTAAAGTCCCAACCAGAATGATAAATTTCTAGAGCAAGTTTTTCAATATTCTGGTGATATTCTGACCAGGATACATACAGGTCTGACATGAGGTTGCTTGGATAAGAATAATGCTAGTTGCATTTTACGGTAAAATTAGGGGTTAGCTGTCGCGGGGAAGCGGAGCACTCTACCCGACAGGGTGAGTGTCGTATGGGAGAAGCGGTCAATCGAGGGGGTTCAATACCCCGAAGATTGACAATTTTGGAACTATCCGATATTCTTTAGAAACCAGTTAATTCTGGTATTTAAGTACGGCTGGACTAGTCGGAAAGGAAACCGTCTGCTGAATGCGTACTGCCGGGGGTCTTTGACCTAGATAAGTGCAACGCAGAAAATCTTGATCGCGAGATCAAGAAGCCCACCCTGTAATCAAAGATTACAGGGTGGGAGTATGTCACTAGAAAGATATTTAAAATAAGCTGTGCGAAAAATTGTCATTGCCGGAAATTGGAAAATGCATAAAACTAAAGGAGAGTCCTTAGAGTTTTTACAAGCATTTTTGCCCCACACAGAAGAAACAGAAGCAAATAGAGAAACTATTTTGTGTGTCCCTTTTACAGACTTAGGAAGTCTATCAAAAAATCTGCATGGAAGTCGTGTACGCCTAGGGGCGCAAAATCTCCACTGGGAGGACTCAGGGGCTTATACTGGGGAGATATCAGGGGCAATGCTGACGGAAATTAGCGTAAGTTATGTCATTGTTGGTCATAGTGAACGTCGTCAATATTTTGGCGAAACTGACGAAACGGTAAATCTCCGTCTCAAAGCTGCCCAACGCCATAGCCTCACTCCGATTCTATGTGTGGGAGAAACGAAAGCCCAACGAGATGCAGGGGAAGCTGAGGCGGTCATTGCGAAACAACTGAAAATTGATCTAGTTGATATTGATACTAGCAATCTTATTATTGCCTATGAACCCATCTGGGCGATTGGAACAGGGGATACTTGCGAAACAACAGAAGCAAATCGGATTATTGGTTTAATTCGTTCTCAATTAGATAATCAGGATGTACCAATTCAATATGGTGGTTCTGTCAAACCAGAGAATATTGATGAGATTATGGCACAACCTGAGATTGACGGGGCGTTAGTTGGGGGCGCGAGTTTATCTGCTGCTGACTTTGCGCGAATCGTTAACTTTAAGTAGTTAATTATCGGGTTGATTTAGGGGGACGGGGTGGTTGTGATTCCCCTGGGTCAACTATGCGGTTAAATATGCGTAGTTGTTCCGCCGTTCCCATACAAATAACTGAGTCCCCAGCTTCTAAGATTGTCTCCCCTGTCGGTCCCCCGATTAAAGAGTTATCCGTGCGACGAATCGCTAAGACTAATGCCCCTGATTGGGAACGTAACCGCGCTTCTGAAAGGGTTTGCCCAACAAAAGGACATTTCTCTTCATCAATAAGAAACTCTTCTAAATAAAAAGAGCGATCACTGCCTGTGATGATCCCCTCGACAAAATCCATCACCTGGGGACGTAGAGCAGCAGCAGCCATTCTTTTCCCACCTGTTATGTAGGGGGATACTACCGCATCTGCCCCAGCCCTCTGTAGCTTCTGCATTGCTTCCTCTGAACTTGCCCGCGCGATCGCGCGAATGCCAGGATTGAGACTTTTTGCTGATAGAATTGTATAGAGGTTTTCCGCATCGGAAGGGAGGGAAGTCACTAAACAAATTGCCCTTTCAATGCCAATACTAAGTAAAGACTCATCTAAGGTAGCGTCCCCCTGTTGGACTGGATAGCCCAAATCCAAGGCTTCTTGCACTTGTTCAGATTCTGACTCAATAATAATAAAAGAAATACCTTCATGGGCAAACTCGTGGGCGATATGACGACCAGTGCGCCCAAACCCACAGAGAATATAATGTTTATCTAAGGTGTTAATCAAGCGTTGTTGTTGCCTAAATTTGATTCCTTCTTGAAAATAACCTTGAATGAGAGCTTCTGTAAAGCGGTTGGCAATATAACCAATACTGACAATCCCCATTAAGATAAAGAAAATCGTAAATATCTGCGATTCTTCACTCAAAGGATGGACTTCGCTAAAACCTACTGTGGAGAGGGTGATAATCGTCATATAGGCAGATTCCGCCAAAGTCCATTCTTCAATAAAGTAGTACCACATCGTCCCCAAGAAGAAGACACTCCCTAAACCCACTCCCCCCGCAATCAATTCTCGCCGAAAACGCTTATATCTTTCTTTCGTTGAATACACTTTTGACCTAGTAACCTTTGGAAATACCTAGTTCTAGTCTAGAGATTAGTTATCATGGTTGTTAAAAATAATAAGCTAAGTGCATTAGGAGTCAAAAGTGAGTCCAGAAGCCCTCATTGAAAATACAACAGATACTCAAAGTAATTCCTATAATTCCCAGGAGTTTGATACCTATGTGATGAACACCTACGGGCGTTTTCCGATTGCGATTAAGGAGGGAAAAGGTTGTCGAGTTTGGGATACAACGGGAAAAGAATATCTCGATTTTGTCGCTGGAATTGCAACTTGTACTTTAGGTCATAGTCATCCCGCTTTAATCGAAGCAGTTTCAGAACAAATAAAGAAGCTACACCATGTTTCTAATCTTTACTATATCCCTGAACAGGGAGAGTTAGCGAAAGTGATGGTGGAGAGTTCTTGCGGGGATAAAGTCTTCTTTTGTAATTCTGGCGCAGAAGCCAATGAAGCAGCAATTAAGTTAGCCCGCAAATATGGTCATACGGTGTTAGGGATTGAGAAACCTGTTATTCTCACGGCTAAAGCTAGTTTTCATGGACGAACTCTTGCTACTATTACCGCAACAGGACAGGCTAAATATCAAAAGCATTTTCATCCTCTTGTCGATGGGTTTGAATATGTCCCCTATAACGAGATTGCTGCGATTGAGAACGCGATTATAGATATCGCCGAGGAAGGTAGTCGTGTTGCTGCGATTATGCTTGAACCCTTACAGGGAGAGGGTGGTATTCATCCGGGGAATTTAGACTATTTCCTTGAGATTCGGAAAATTTGTGATCAAACTGGTATCCTGCTGATTTTGGATGAGGTGCAGGTAGGTATGGGTCGTTCTGGAAAACTATGGGGTTATGAAAATCTCGGTATAGAGCCAGATATATTTACCACTGCTAAGGGTTTAGCTGGAGGGATTCCCATGGGGGCGATGATTTGTAAGGAGTCTTGTGCTGTTTTTGAACCTGGAGATCATGCTAGTACCTTTGGGGGGAATCCTTTTGTTTGTGCTGCTGCCCTGAAAGTTTTTGATACTATTACAGAAGAAAGTATCTTAGAGAATGTGGTGGCGAGAGGGGAACAACTACGGGAAAATTTAAACGCGATCGCGCAGCAATATCCTAATATATTTACAGAGGTAAGAGGCTGGGGTCTAATTAATGGCATCGAAATCAACCCCGATATTGAATTAACTTCTCTCCAAGTCGTGAAATCTGCTTTAGCTGAAGGTTTGCTTCTTGTCCCTGCTGGTGCTAAGGTAATTCGCTTTGTTCCTCCTTTGATTGTTTCTGCGGAGGAAGTTGAGTCAGCAATGGCGATTTTTAGCAGGGCGATTAAAGCTGTAATTGCTTAGATTACTTGGTCTTAAACTCCTAACTCTTGGTCAAGTCTGAGAGTTGGTTGCTTTTTATAGCTGTTGAAGGTGTTGTTGAATGAAAGTTTCAACTTGGTTGGCTAAATCGCGATCGTTCATTTCCTCATTATACCCTCCTGGGTCAGACTGAAACCGCTTCAGTTGTTTATTTTATACCGATGGGATGAGAAAAACTAAATAATCAAATTGTTACTGGAGATTCAACATAAATCGTCGGTTCTTGAATTTCAAAGTTGATTTTGTGTTTCAGGAGTTGTTTTGACATCTTCTCATTTGCTAACTCTAAGAGACGTTTACGCAACTGTAAGGAGTTTTCGCTTGAACCAAGGATAAAGAAAGTTACTCTCGCCCTAGTTCCCTCAAGGTTAGGATGAGTATATAAGGTAATTTTGGTACTACCTGGATCAATTCCAAATAGGCTATCAGTGCTTTCTTTGACAACCTGTTCAACCATTGCTTGTTCTTTTATTTCTAAAAGGCGAGGAAAATCGAGATAAAGCATGACCATGACTTTTTTACCCCGCGTTACATTTTCTATTTCTGTATTAGCTAACGTGGAATTGGGGATAATAACTAAAGTGCTTTTCGCTGCGGTACGAATTTTAGTTGAACGTAAACCAATAGATTCTACTCGACCATAAAGACCGATAACCCCTCCTGGCGCATCAGGTAAACGAATATATTCCCCTGGAATAAAGGGACGGTCTAGATATAAAACGAATGTCCCGATGAATTGTTCTAAGGTTTTTTGGGCTGCGAAAGCAATCGCTAAACCACCGATTCCTAAACTTGCGAGTAACCCTACTAAATTAAATTCTTGACTTTGGGCGAAAGCAACTACCGCCATAAAACCCAAAACAACATTAGCGAGAGTTTCAACAATTAGCAATAATTCATCAACTTCTCGTCCCATTTTACCAATTAAATCAATCCCATACATCCGCACAAATTGACGAAATAAACGCGAAGCTAACCAAGCAAGGCTAATAATTACTGCTAAATCTATAAAGAATTTAAGGAAATAATAAATAGTATCGTAATTTTGAATAACGGTTAAGGAAAGAGAAATTAAAATTAAACTTCCTGAAACTTTAAATAGTTGTCTGAGGGGATTAATTAAATTATCATATATCTCTGAGACTTTCTGAGGAAAGAAGCGACGGACAACAAGAGTGACAAAAGAGGGCGTATATCTACCAATCAAAGCGGATAATAAAGCTAATAAGATAAAAATTCCTAGCCTAATTAAAAAGCCAATCAGTGCAATTTGGGCTGCTTGATCAAATTGAAATATATTACGAAGAATCAGAGGGATATCCATATCTATTTTTTTTAAATCGTCATTGGTGAATTGATATTAATAACTTGCTCATTGAGATCAAAACCAATACCATATTCTTGTAATTGCTTATTGATATTTTGACTAGCAATATCTAGTAGTTGGCGACGAAGTTCCATTGATACTTCCCCTGAACCAAGAATAAAAAAATTTATTTGTGCTTGCGTAAATTCTTTTTGATTTTGCATCAAATCTCTAAATATAACTTCTGTACTGCGAGGATCTAACCCAAAAATATCATTGGTACTTGCTAAGATAATTTGACGTATTAACGCTTTTTCTTCCGCCTCCAAAATACCATAAAATTTCAAATAAAGTAGAGAAATTATTTTCTTTGCGCCAGTATAGTTCTCGATATTAGCTTGTGTTAAGGCATTATTGGGAACAATAACTAATGTCCCTTTCCCAGAAGTGCGAATTTTAGTTGAACGTAAACCAATAGTTTCCACTCGTCCAAATGTCCCATCTGGTAAACCAATATAATCATCAACAACAAAGGGGCGATCAATATATAATACTATTCCCCCAAGAAATTGCTCTAAGGTTTTTTGGGCTGCAAAAGCAATCGCTAATCCGCCTACTCCTAAACTAGCGAGAAGTCCGAGTAAATTGATAGCATGGGTTTGAGCGAAGGAAAAAACAACGACTAAAATAATAATCGTATTAACAACCAGTTTTGCGACAATTAAAATCTCACTATTGACTTTCCTTTTACTTTGGACTGCTGCGTCAAGTAAGTAGCTATCAAAAAATTGCCGAAAGATTTCTGATCCTAACCAAGCAATCCCAAAAGCGATTCCTAAACCTAAAGGAACTTCTAACCAGTAAAACCATTTTGGCGTTGGGGTGAATAAGATGATAATATCTAGGATTACCAAAAGAAAGAGAATACCTAATCTCAGTTGATAAGGGGAGATAACTTGTTGATAAATCTCTTTAACTTGGGGTGAAAGAAAACGGATTAAGATTAGTCCGAACAAACGGGGTAGATAAATTAGTCCCACCACAGCGCATAAACCTGCTAAGACATAGATACCCAAAAGGAAGCTGCTAGGGATACTAGGGGTAGAAGGAAAAGATTCGATCATTGGCTTAATAATTGAAAATGATAGAGAGATTAAAACAAAAAGAAGCGATTGTCGCGATCGCGACCGCAGTTGTTCCCCAACAGGGTAGCATTGGTATTATTCGGCTTTCAGGTGAAAACTCCCTCAATATCGCCCAAACACTATTTCACGCCCCAGGAAAACAGCAATGGGAGACTCACCGCATCCTTTACGGTTATATTCGCCATCCTGTTACAGATCAACTCATCGATGAAGCTTTGCTATTAATCATGAAAGCCCCACGTTCTTTCACTAGCGAAGACGTAGTAGAATTTCATTGTCACGGTGGCATTATACCAGTTCAACAGGTCTTACAACTTTGCCTAGAAGCAGGGGCGAGACTAGCCCAACCAGGAGAATTCACCCTACGGGCTTTCTTAAATGGACGTATTGATTTAACTCAAGCGGAAAGTATCGCCGAAATAGTTAACGCCCAATCTCCCCAAGCTTCCAAAGTCGCCTTAGCAGGTTTAGAAGGAAAACTAGGGGATTCAATTCGCGAAATTCGTTCCACCTGTTTAGATATCCTCGCAGAAGTAGAAGCCCGTATCGATTTTGAAGAAGATCTCCCTCCTTTGGATGAAGCAGAAGTTAAAATTAACGTTGATAATCTTCTTAATCAGGTTAATCAGATCCTAGCCACAGCCCCACAAGGGGAATTACTCCGTAATGGCTTAAAAGTAGCTATTGTCGGTCGCCCGAATGTGGGGAAATCGAGTCTATTAAATGCTTGGAGTCGCAGCGATCGCGCAATTGTGACGGAATTACCTGGGACAACTCGCGACGTAGTAGAGTCTCAATTGGTGGTGGGGGGTATTCCAGTTCAAGTCTTAGATACCGCAGGAATCCGCGAAACAACAGATACTGTAGAAAAAATTGGCGTATCGCGATCGCGCCATGCAGCCCAAGCAGCCGATTTAATCCTATTCACCATTGAATCTCAAGAGGGTTGGACAACAGAAGATGAGCAAATCTACGCCCAAGTTAAGCATCGTCCCTTAATCTTAGTCATAAATAAAATAGATCTCAATCCAGCAGAACAAACTTCCTATCCAGATACAATTTCCCAGATTGTCAAAACAATCGCCTCGCAAGATCAAGGGATTGACCAACTAGAACAAACTATTCTCAATACTATTAATAGCGGTAATCTCACCGCAGCCAACACCGACTACGCCATTAATCAACGTCAATCCGCAACTCTTACCCAAGTTAAAACCTCCTTAATTCAAGTCTTAGAAACAATTAATAATCAACTCCCCCTCGACTTTTGGACAATTGACCTGCGTATCGCCGTTAAAGCATTAGGAGAGATAACAGGAGAAGAAGTCACCGAATCCGTATTAGATCGCATATTTAGTCGTTTTTGTATCGGTAAATAATCAACTTAACTGCTAGTATTTTTGCAACCCTAATATTTCCAGAGAAATTATGACTATCGATTTTAAACCAACAACAGACCTCCAAACCGCCATCAAACAACGTCGTGCTGCCCGTTCATTTCGCCCTGAACCTATCCCTGATGCACTTTTAGAGAAAATCTTCACCCTTGCCCTTTATTCCCCTTCTGGGTACAATCTCCAGCCTTGGCGGTTTATTGCTGTACGAGATCCTGAAAATCGCCAAAAACTGCAAAATTGTGCTTTTAATCAGGGACAAATTGGTCAAGCCCCCATCGTGTTAATCTGTTGTGGCGATCGCGAAGCAGGAAACTCTGACAATATTGAAGCAGTAATTAAACTCGGAAAAGAGCATAATAATATAACCGAAGAATATGCAGAAGCTTTGCGGACAATGATTCCCCCCTTCTTTGAAAATCGACCTAGTTTTGAAAACCTAGAAGCCTGGACGAACCGCCACACCATGTTAGCCGTCGCCCATTTAATGATTGTCGCCAAAGGATTTGGAGTTGATAGCTGTCCGATGGAAGGGTTTATTCAAGCCCAAGTAAAAGAAGCCTTCAACATTCCCGAAAATCTAGATATCTGCTGTCTCCTCCCCCTCGGTTTTGCGGATAAACCCGATAAGCAGTATGGTGGACGCTTCGGTATTAACCAAGTTTTTTTTGACGAGAGTTACGGTAAGCCCCTAGAAATTTAAGATGAGAATTGAGTAGCTAATACTTAATAAATAATTAAGAAATGTAAAATTTAATCTATCTCAGCTATTATTTTTATTCATAAAATTTTATCGAGGAAGAAAGAACAGTTTCTTTAGCCAAAACCAATGGGAGAAACGCAATAGGTATTGCCTCTATCATTAGAAGGATCAAGGGAAAAGGCTTGAAAAGAGATTCACTGAGCCAATTATTGAAAACATAGTGTCTGGAGAACAAGTGTAAAGTTTTCTTGCAAACCTCTCATATTTATGATTATTTTATCTATACTGAGACTCATGAGGCGATTGACCCCCAACGGGATCGCTAAAAGTTTTTTAAAAAAATAATATTGGAGAAAAAACTATGGAAATAATTCAAAAAGAAAATTGGCAAACTAACTCTTCTTTGGGTTTCGTCAAGAGTTTCTTGGTTTGGAGTTTCACCCTACTAGTTTGCTTACTCGTAGTCGGTTTTCCCTTAGTTGTGTTGATGGCTGCGGGGGGTGTGATTTTCGCGATCGCGCTTCAATCCTTATTACCAGTTAGTGCAGTTCTCTTAGTTGCAGTTGGCTTAATTGGAGCAAACCTACTCACCGTTTTAGTTGGTGCTGCGGTACTCACCTTAAAAGGAGTTCACCCTCAACAAGTTAGCTGGTTACATTGGCTTCATGGGGAAGAATTCAAACTCACAGCACCCATTTTTGCAGCTTGTCCTTTAACGTGCAATTTAGGCAAATAAATTTTAAAAACTGGGAAAATATTCCCCTTAAATAATTAATAAATAACTACGGGGTGCAAGTATATTGCACCCTTTTTAGCCTTTCTAGCGAATATATTCTTTCAAAATACTGTTCCGATTTGGATGACGCAACTTCCGTAAAGCCTTAGCTTCAATTTGACGAATCCGTTCACGAGTAACATTAAAGATTTGACCAATTTCCTCTAACGTCTTCATGCGTCCATCATCTAAACCATAGCGTAACCTCAAAACATCACGCTCTCTAGGACTAAGAGTATCGAGAACACTCTCTAAATCCTCTCTTAACAAACTCTTAGAAACCTCATCTTCAGGAGTTTCTCCATCCGCCTCAATAAAGTCTCCTAAACGAGAATCTTCTTCCTTCCCAATCGGAGTTTCTAGAGAAATAGGCAATTGAGCAGATTTAGCAATAAAACGTAACTTTTCAATAGTTATTTCCATGCGTTCTGCAATCTCCTCCTCCGTCGGTTTACGACTTAGTTCTTGAGAAAGGATTTTTGTCGTCTTCTTGATGCGAGAAATCGTCTCATAGAGGTGAACTGGAAGCCGAATTGTCCGAGACTGGTCAGCGATAGCACGAGTAATTGCTTGACGAATCCACCAGGTTGCATAGGTTGAGAACTTATAACCTTTTTCATGATCAAACTTTTCCGCAGCCCGAATCAAACCCAAAGAACCCTCCTGGATAAGATCCTGAAAAGATAAGCCACGATTCATATACTTTTTCGCGATAGAGACAACTAAGCGCAGGTTCGACTGAACCATCTTATTCTTAGCACGCCGTCCTCTGTAGAGCCGACGACGGAAAGCAGACAACTCCATCTCTACTTCTTCCGCCCATTCTTGCTGTTTCGGTTCTCGCTCTAGACGTTCACAAAGATCTACCCAAACACGTTCCAACTCTAATAAATCGGCAATTTTCCGAGCAAGTTCAATTTCTTCATCCGCTCGCAGGAGGCGGATACGACCAATCTCTTGGAGATAAATGCGAATCGAGTCATCGGAAGGTTTCTTACTAGTTACATCACGGCGACGAGATGAGGTGGGCTTGTTGGTTTTGCGTCCATTTTTATCTTCTGACGTAACTTCTTTATTAGAAACTTCCTTTTGGGTGACAATTTGATTCCCTTCCTCAATAAGATTATCTAAATGATCTTGTTGAGGCTGAACTTTTGCTAGTACATTATTAGCCTGCGTCATTCCGTTTTCCTCTTGCTCCTTGTTGTTCACAACTAGAAGATACTGACTGAAATAAAGCTTTAACTTACTACAGGTTTATTCGGTGCTTCCGACAGGCTTCCTTTCTATCTGTTTTCAGCAAAATACCAATTATTTGTTATTTACTGGAAAATATTTCTTGAGATAGATTATTTGAGATTAGGATGCCACGATATTGAAAGTTAACAAACCCTTTTAAATTGTAGCTTTTAGTAATCAAAGTTATATTTCAGATCTTCTCTTCATCTTATTCAATATTGGCAAAACTGGTGGATTTTGCTACTGAGCGATTTACTGACAGTCAAATTTATCTCCAAAAAGTTAACTCTATCTAAGAAAGAGAAACTTTTAGGCTAGTTGTCGTCAGAAAAATCTATTGATGTTATTGATCTCACAATTCTACTTTATCCATAACAGATAAGAAGAATCAAAAACCACTACAAACTGTTACTTACCAGCCGAAAATGATGACTGGTAGAAGTGAATTAATTCAGAATCTTCAGCCATTGTAATGAATTCAACAGAAAATGACAGCATCTATGCATAAAATTGTCGAGAGCTAAACATAGTGCGCTTGTTCTTTTGTCATAAATAAAGGCTTGAATCCCTACTGTAGGGAATAAATAGAGAAAAAAAGGATTTAGATCTAGATTTGTTCCTGAATACAGCTTAAAGGGCATTATATATCCTGATTACTGTTGCTGCTGATCAGTTTTATTATCCTAACTTTTGTTGCCAAAATTGCTCAAGACTGACAAACTGATACCCCTGATCTAATAAAGGAGGCACTAATTCAGCAACAATACGGCTAACATCCTCACCTCCCAAGTTTCCATCGTGGAGGACAATCACAGAGCCATTTCTCACTTGTTTAAGCACTCGTTGTACAACAGTATTGACCCCAGGTGCGACCCAATCTTCTGGGACAACACTCCACATCACTGGACGATAATTCCATTGCTGTAAAAGCTGTAACGTCCTTGGTGTAAACAAACCATTAGGGGGACGGACATCGCGGAGAAAAGAAGTAGGAAGGATACTCGTTTTTTTGTCCAGTTCCAAAGCCGTAAAAATAGCGTTTTGATTTTCTTGTAAATTTTTATGTAGTTCTTCGCGACTTAAAGTAGGGAAAGATTGGTGAGTATAGCCGTGTAAACCTAACCAATGACCCTGCTGATAAACCTCACGGGCGGTTTGCTGATAGCGCTCTACACAACGCCCTAACCAAAAGAAATTTCCCTGAACTGAATATTTAGCTAACACCTCCAATAGCTTTTGGGTATAGTTGGGGTGAGGACCATCATCGAAAGTAAGGGCAATAGTATTTGATGCTTGAGAACCTGACCAGAGACAAGAGGGAAAAGTTGGTTTTAAGATTTGGTACAGCCAAGGATAAACAGGTGCGAAGTGCATGATTTTAAAGAAGTTGCGATAAAATAATTATTTAACAAACTTATAGATTATTGTGTCATCTCCTCAACAGACTATACTCGTCACTGGAGGCGCAGGCTATATTGGCTCTCATGCTGTCCTCGCTTTACAAAATCGTGGCTATAAGGTGATTGTGCTAGATAATTTGGTGTATGGACATCAAGATTTAGTCAATAAGGTGCTTAATGTGGAACTGATTGTCGGGGATACGCGCGATCGCGATCTCTTAGATTCCCTCTTTAAAACCCACCAAATTGATGCCGTCATGCACTTTGCAGCCTATGCTTACGTTGGTGAATCCGTCAGCGATCCAGGCAAATATTACCAAAATAACGTCGTTGGAACTCTCACCCTC
>JBBQDV010000045.1:0-17122 GCA_038320005.1 Cyanophyceae cyanobacterium | reverse complement strand
ATGAGTGAAACTATTACTGTTGTCTTTGATGGACAAGTCTTACTTCCCGAAACACCTTTAAGCCTAACTCCAAATCAAAAATATCAAATTACCATTGAATCTGAAACCGAAACTAATTCTGATGAAGATGGCTGGAATTGTATTGAAAAACTAATAGGTACAGTTGAAGCACCAGAAGATTGGGCAATAGAACACGACCACTATTTATACGGACTCCCTAAACGATATACTGAGCATGATCAGTAATGAAAGGCTTTTTATTGATACGGTATTTATTGAAGCATTAATTAATCGAAAAGATCAATATCATAACCAAGCAGTCAAGTTATTTCCTCAAGTTCGTGAAGCTAAGGGAGTATGGGTAACGGAAACAGTTTTAATCGAAGTAGGAAATGCTTTTAGTGCCTCAAACCGTTTATCTGCCTTTCAATTTATCGATCAATGTTATCAAATTTCCAATATTAATGTTGTGCCTTTGACGACAAATTCATTCAAACGTGGTTTACAAGTTTATCACTCCCATTCAGATAAAACATGGGGATTATGTGATTGTATCTCTTTTGTCGTGATGTGGGATAACGATTTGAATACAGCTGTTACTGCTGATAAACACTTTAGCCAAGCAGGATTTATTACTCTTATGTAAGCAAAAGAAGGGCGCAAGCATTACGCCCCGACTGGTTATTTATAAGCTTCCATTCCTGTACAGGAACAAACTAGGTTTCTATCTCCCAGGGCGTTGTTAATCCGACCCACACTGACCCAAAACTTATATTCCTTTGTCCAGGGTGCGGGATAGGCTGCTTCTTGGCGTGAATAGGGATGAGTCCATTCATCTGCGGTGAGAACTTCCGCGGTATGGGGGGCATTTTTGAGAAGGTTATCTTCTTTATCAGCTTCTCCTGTCGCAATGGCTTCCGCTTCTTGGCGAATGCTAATCATCGCTTCACAGAAACGGTCTAACTCTTCTTTTGACTCGCTTTCTGTAGGTTCAATCATCATTGTACCAGGGACGGGCCAAGAGACAGTAGGGCCGTGAAAGCCGTAGTCCATCAAACGTTTAGCGATATCGTCAACTTCTACACCAGACCGTTTTTTAAGAGGACGCAAATCAACGACACATTCATGGGCGATTAGTCCTGATTTACCTTTAAATAAAACAGGGTAGTGAGAGTCGAGGCGACGGGCGATATAGTTGGCGTTGAGGATAGCAATTTTAGAAGCTTGGCTAAGTCCAGTTGCACCCATCATGGCAATATACATCCATGATATCGGTAAAATACTAGCACTTCCCCAAGGGGCAGAGGAAATTGCGCCAATTCTATCTTCTTCTCCTATCCCCATCACCCCGTGACCAGGGAGATAAGGAATCAGATGACTCATAACTCCAATCGGACCTACCCCAGGACCACCGCCACCATGAGGGATACAAAAGGTTTTATGTAGGTTGAGGTGACAAACATCTGCGCCATAGTCTCCAGGGCGACATAAGCCAACTTGGGCGTTCATATTCGCGCCATCGAGATAAACTTGTCCACCGTGAGAATGAATTAAAGCACAAATGTCTTTAATATTTTCTTCAAAGACACCATGAGTAGAAGGATAAGTCACCATTAAGGCTGCTAAGTTATCCTGATGTTTCTGGGCTTTGGCTTCTAAGTCAGCAATATCCACATTACCATCGCGATCGCATTTTACCGCAATTACTTTCATGCCACACATAACTGCACTAGCTGGGTTTGTGCCGTGGGCGGATTCGGGAATTAAACAAATTTTTCGATGTCCTTCCCCTCGCTGTAGATGATATTGACGAATAACTTGTAATCCGGCATACTCTCCCTGAGAACCAGCGTTAGGTTGTAAAGAAATACCTGCAAAACCTGTTATTTCACTAAGCCAAGCTTCTAGTTGTCTAAACAAAAGTTGATAACCTTCTGTTTGAGATAGGGGCGCAAAGGGGTGGATTTTGCCAAATTCTGCCCAAGTTACAGGAATCATTTCCGCTGTAGCGTTTAGCTTCATCGTACATGAACCCAAGGGCATCATGGAAGTGGTGAGGGAGAGGTCTTTATTCTCTAAGCGTTTTAGGTAGCGCAAAAGTTCTGTTTCGGAACGATAACGATTAAAAACAGCGTCTTTGAGGTATTCGCTACTACGAGTTAAATTGTCAGGAATCGCAAAAAAATCTTGATTGAAGTCAGAAAATACAGGCGTATCTTCCCCTGCAAAAATTCGCCATAAGTGATTTATTTCTTCCTCAGTGGTCGTTTCGTCTAAACTAATCCCAATCTGACTTGTTTCAAAATAGCGGAGGTTAATTTCTTTCGCTTCCGCAGTTTCTCGAATTGTTTCAGCAGACTGTAGAGGCGAGTTGGGGGTGATTTCAACCTGAATCGTATCAAAGAAAGCATCTGTTGTCACCTTGTAACCGAGTTTCTTTAAACCAATGGCTAAAGTCACGGTAAGCTGATGGATTCTTTGGGCAATAGCTTTTAGTCCTTCTGCCCCGTGATACACTCCATAGGTAGCAGCAATCACCGCTAATAAAACTTGGGCTGTACAAATATTACTAGTTGCTTTCTCTCTTCTGATATGTTGTTCGCGAGTTTGCAATGCTAATCGTAAAGCAGGATTACCTTGAACATCTTTTGATACCCCGACAATACGCCCAGGAACTTGTCTCTTATATTGTTCACGGGTGGCGAAATAAGCTGCATGAGGTCCCCCATATCCGAGGGGAACACCAAAGCGTTGGGTGCTTCCCACGGCAATATCTGCTCCAAATTCCCCTGGGGGGGTAAGGAGGGTTAAACTGAGAGGGTCGGCGGAAACGGTAACTAGGGCTTTTTGTTGATGGGCTTTGTCAATAAATTCCCGATAGTCGTAGATATTACCATCTGTGGCAGGATATTGCAGTAATGCACCAAAGATTTCGGTTTGGAAGTCAAAGTTATGATGATTTCCAATAATAATTTCAATACCTAATGGTTGGGCGCGAGTTTGAATAACTTCGATAGTTTGGGGGTGACAAGCATCGGAAACAAAGTATTTGTCTGATTTACTTTTCGATACTCCATAACTCATCGTCATCGCTTCTGCTGCTGCTGTTCCTTCATCGAGGAGGGAAGCGTTAGCAATTTCAAGCCCTGTTAATTCAATGATTAAAGTTTGGAAGTTGAGGAGGGCTTCGAGTCTTCCTTGGGCGATTTCCGCTTGATAGGGGGTATAAGCGGTGTACCAGCCTGGATTCTCTAAGATGTTGCGCTGAATCACAGGGGGGAGGATACAGTCATTGTAGCCCATGCCGATAAAGGAACGAAAGACTTTATTTTTTTTCGCGATCGCGCTAATCTCAGCAAGAGCATTATATTCACTCTTCGCATTGGGTAAATTCAGGGGGTGTTGTAAGCGAATTTCTTGAGGAACAGTGGCTGCTATCAGAGCTTCTAAGGTAGGGAAACCCAATTTCTTGAGCATTTCCTCCTGTTCATGGGGTTTGATGCCTATATGACGATTAACAAAGGCATCTTGACTAAGTTTCTGGGTCTTAGCTATCTTAGTTATTTCTGCTGAGGTTTGTAATTGCATTTTATATTAATCAATCCTCGCCTTCAACTAGGGCTTTATACTCACTACCAGACAAAATATCATCAAAAGAGTCATCAGGGTTAATACGCACTTTTAGTAACCATCCCTCCCCATAGGGGTCTTCACTAATTAGTTCTGGAGATTCGATTATAGCTTCATTGCGTTCAATAACAGTTCCAGAAACAGGAGGATACATATCTTCCACCGCTTTCACTGATTCAACCGTCCCAAAAGTCTCACCCTGTTCAAGTTCATCGCCAATTTCGGGGAGTTCAACAAAGACAATATCACCTAACTGGTCAATAGCAAAAGCACTAATCCCAATCGTCGCGATTTCTCCGTCTAAACGGACATATTCGTGGCTATCGAGATATTTTAAATCTTCTGGATATTCAAATGCCATAGTTAGCTAAATTATTTTTAAAATGGTGCAAGCTTAGTTTACAACTTTTTTTTTGCTGCTTGATCAATTCATCATTTTTGTCTCCTTTCTGAAAGTCCAAGAAATTAATCTTGATATTAGCAAAGTTAGCACTAAAATAGTACGCTTAAATAGTTATCGTTAAATTATGTTCTTGTCAGCCAATCCAGTTCTTGTCCTACGAAATAAATCTTTTTCTTGGGGAAGTCGCACCTATATCATGGGAATTTTGAATGTTACTCCCGATAGTTTTAGTGATGGCGGAGAGTTCAATCTTCTTGAAACTGCTGTCACCAAAGCGAAGGAGATGGTTAATCAAGGAGCAGATATTATTGATATTGGGGGACAATCTACCCGTCCTGGGGCAGTAGAGATTGCTGTTGAGGAGGAGTTAGGGCGTGTTATCCCTGTGGTTAAGGCGTTACGCTCTCAGTTACCCAATGTTATTATCTCCGTAGATACAACTCGTTCAGAAGTCGCTCAAAAAGCTGTAGAAGCAGGGGCGGATATTATTAATGATATTTCAGGATCAACCTTTGATCCCCAAATGTTAGCAGTGACTGCTGCATTGGAAGTACCGATTATTTTGATGCACATACGGGGAACGCCCCAAACCATGCAAGGTTTAACTGATTATCAAGACCTAGTAGGAGAGGTTTATCAGTTTCTCGAAAGACAAATCAATCTGGCGGTAGAGGCAGGAATTGCGCGATCGCGTCTTATAATTGATCCAGGTATAGGTTTTGCGAAAACAGCAGAACAGAACCTAGAATTACTACGCCAACTCGATAAATTTCGTTCTCTACAAGTCCCCCTATTACTCGGAGTCTCACGGAAAAGCTTTATCGGGCGTATCTTAGGCAAAGATGACCCCAAAGAGAGGGTATGGGGAACTGCTGCTGCGGTGGCAAGCGCGATTGCGACCCAAGGAGTTGATATTATGAGAGTGCATGATGTCGCAGCCATGTCCGATGTCTGTCAAGTAGCTGATGCTATCTGGCGACCCATCCAAAAGCAATAACTTCCAAGAAATTCCTCAACTTCCCTATAGCTTAGATAACCTCAAACGATATACTAAGCATGGAGTTGTAAAAAAATCTTCACAAACAAGCCCATTTGCTTCATGGTAGTTATTGACCGACATCAGTTTTGTATTCACTCATTATGAACCCAGGAATTGATCTAAGAGAAAGTTTTATTGAATCCGTTAAAGCCTTGGGAGTTCCCCCAGGAGCAGCCAAAGCCTTCTGGATGCCCCTCCCTATGTTTCTTATTATCATTGGCGCAACCGTCGGGGTGCTAGTGGTCGTGTGGCTAGAGCGAAAAATCTCTGCTGCTGCCCAACAACGAATCGGACCCGAATTTGCTGGACCTCTTGGTGTCCTCCAGCCTGTTGCAGATGGCTTAAAACTCGTATTCAAGGAAGATATTGTTCCTGCCAAAGCCGACCCCCTACTATTCACCCTGGGTCCAATTTTGGTAGTTATCCCCGTCTTCTTATCATTTTTAATTGTCCCCTTTGGGCAAAGTCTAATTATCAGTGACGTTGGACTAGGAATTTTCCTCTGGATTGCCCTTTCTAGTATTGCCCCTATCGGCTTATTAATGTCTGGCTATGCCTCCAATAATAAGTATTCCCTGTTAGGTGGACTTCGTGCTGCTGCCCAATCCATTAGCTATGAAATCCCCCTCGCCCTAGCGGTTCTTGCCGTTGTGATGATGTCTAATAGTCTCAGTACCATTGATATCGTTGAACAACAATCTGGTTATGGCATCCTTGGTTGGAATATCTGGCGACAGCCTATTGGCTTCCTAGTATTTTGGATTTCCGCCCTAGCAGAATGTGAACGTCTCCCCTTTGATTTACCTGAAGCGGAAGAAGAACTAGTTGCTGGCTATCAAACCGAATATGCGGGCATGAAATTTGGTCTATTTTATATCGGTTCTTATGTCAACCTAGTCCTTTCTGCGGTCTTAGTTGTTGTCCTCTATCTCGGAGGATGGGAATTCTTTATCCCGATTGGAAAATTAGCAAATTGGTTCGGAGTTAGTGAAACTAGTGCTTGGTTGCAAATTCTCACCGCCTCCCTCGGAATTGGGATGACCGTTCTAAAGGCTTATTTCTTTATCTTTATCGCCGTTTTACTGCGTTGGACTGTTCCCAGGGTTCGGATTGACCAACTCCTTGATTTGGGTTGGAAATTTCTCCTCCCTGTTGCCTTAGCTAACCTTTTATTTACTGCTGCCTTAAAATTGGCATTTCCCTTCGCCTTTGGCGGTTAATTACTCTCAGTTCTATTAGTTCTAATAGAGGACAAAATCAATCATGTTTAATCTCCTCAAACAAGTTGGCGATTATGCCAAAAGCAGTGTACAAGCTGCTAAATATATTGGTCAAGGACTCTCCGTCACCTTTGACCACTTGAGTCGGCGACCAATTACCGTTCAGTATCCTTACGAAAAATTGATTCCTTCCGAACGATTTCGGGGCAGAATTCACTTTGAGTTTGATAAATGTATCTCCTGTGAAGTTTGTGTGCGCGTCTGTCCCATTAATCTTCCCGTTGTGGATTGGGAATTTGACAAAGCAGCGAAAAAGAAAAAGCTGAACCATTACAGCATTGATTTTGGTGTCTGTATCTTCTGTGGTAACTGTGTAGAATATTGCCCAACTAACTGTTTATCCATGACGGAGGAATACGAACTTTCCACCTATGACCGTCACGAACTCAACTATGATAACGTTGCCTTGGGACGTTTACCCTATAAAGTGACTAATGACCCGATGGTGAAGCCCTTACGGGAGTTTGCTTATTTACCCAAAGGCGTAATTCAACCCCATGATTTACCCCCTGGTTCACAACGGGCTGGTCAGCGTCCAGAAGAAATTGTCGCCCAAATGCAACCTGCTGAGACTGAAACATCCGAAGAATAGTTGCATCGGAAAAGAACATAGCAGAAGCAGTTTCTGCGGTCATAAATTAAAGGAGAATTAATTAGAGATGAATTTAGCCGAAGGGGTTCAACTGATTTCGTTTGGAATCCTAGCTGCCATGTTGATTATGTCAGCATTAGGCGTTGTTTTACTGGAAAATATTGTCCACTCAGCCTTTCTCTTAGCAGGAGTATTTATTAGCATCGCTGGCATTTATTTGCTGTTGAATGCAGATTTTGTTGCTGCTGCCCAAATCTTAGTTTATGTGGGTGCAGTGAATGTCCTGATTTTGTTTGCGATTATGCTAGTGAACAAGCAGGAAGACTTTTCTGAAATTAAAGGGGGAGGGATTCGCAAAGTTGCGACAGGTTTAGTTTGTGGTGGCTTATTGACACTGTTGGGAACGATGATTGTCTCTACACCCTGGGGAGTAAGCACTACCGCCGTTGCAGTAGTGGGAGAAGACTCTATTGTCAAAATTGGTAAGCACTTATTTAGTGACTATCTCCTTCCCTTTGAGTTGGCTTCTGTCTTATTGTTAATCGCGATGATAGGGGCGATTATTCTTGCCCGTCGTGACTTTATTCCAGAAGCTGCGATTCGCCAAGCCAGTAAAACAGAAGTTTATACCTTACCAGAAAGACCTCGCGCCTTAACTGCCGTCGGTAAAGACTCGGAAACGAAATAAAATCAAAATGTCATTGAATCGAGATAACTTATGTTGCAACTACAGTATTTTTTACTTCTCGCTGCTGCCCTTTTTTGCATCGGCATTTATGGCTTAATTAACTCTCGTAATGTTGTGCGAGTGTTGATGTCAATTGAGTTACTTCTCAATGCGGTCAATATTAATTTACTTGCCTTTTCTGCTTTTCTAGACGATGTTGCCATTAAAGGACAAGTGTTTGCTATTTTTGTGATTACTGTTGCAGCAGCAGAAGCAGCTGTCGGTTTAGCCATCATTTTAGCCATCTATCGCAACCGCGATACGGTAGATATGGAGCGGTTCAACTTGCTAAAGTGGTAATTAATATCAGGGGCGCAACTATTGCGCCTACTCGATTTATTAGTATCAAAAAATATTATTTGCTATTTATATTTAAAGGAATATCCTTATGGGAATGACGTTAACAGAAAAAATCATCGCCCGTGCTTCTGGGAAAACTACGGTTACGCCTGGGGAAAATATCTGGGTGAATGTAGATACTCTGATGACCCATGATGTCTGTGGTCCTGGGACGATTGGGGTATTTAAACGCGAGTTTGGGGAAGATGCGAAGGTTTGGGACGCAGATAAGATTATTCTTATCCCTGACCACTATATTTTTACGGCGGATGAACGGGCTAATCGTAATGTTGATATCTTACGGGACTTTGCCCAGGAACAAGATATTAAATATTTCTATGATATTCGCGATCGCGCAAATTTTAAAGCCAACCCCGACTATAAAGGCGTTTGTCATATCGCCCTCGCCCAGGAAGGACATACTAGACCAGGGGAAGTCCTCTTTGGGACAGACTCCCACACCTGTAATGCTGGCGCATTCGGACAATTTGCTACTGGTATAGGTAACACCGATGCTGGTTTTATCCTGGGAACAGGGAAACTCCTCATCAAAGTTCCTGCGACCATGCGCTTTGTCTTAAATGGAGAAATGCCCGACTATCTCCTCGCTAAAGACCTAATCTTACAAATTATTGGTGATATCAGTGTAGCAGGGGCAACCTATCGCACAATGGAATTTGCAGGGGAAGTGGTGGAAAAGATGACGATGGAAGAAAGGATGACCCTCTGTAATATGGTTATTGAAGCTGGGGGGAAAAATGGCGTAATTGCACCTGACAAGACCACCTTTGAATATGTCCAGAGTCGTACCGATAAGCCCTTTGAGTCTGTCTATACCGACCCTGATGCTAAATTTTATAGTGAACGCCATTACGATGTCTCCAAGCTCGAACCCGTAGTTGCCAAACCCCACTCTCCTGATAATCGCGCCCTAGTTAGAGACTGTCGGGAAGTCAAAATTGACCGTTCCTACATCGGTTCTTGTACTGGCGGAAAAACCACCGATTTCCTCAATGCTGCCCGTATCCTTAAAGGGAATAAGGTTAAAGTTCCTACTTATATTGTCCCTGCGACCCAAAAAGTCTATGAAGACCTCTTTACCGTCAAATACGAAGGACAGACCATTTCCGAAATCTTCCTAGAAGCTGGCTGTATCGAACCTGCTGCACCTTCTTGTGCTGCTTGTTTAGGAGGTCCGAAAGATACCTTTGGACGGATGAATAAGGCGGAAGTCTGTGTTTCGACCACAAACCGCAATTTCCCAGGCAGAATGGGAGAAAAGAAAGCACAAATTTATCTCGCTTCTCCTTTCACCGCAGCAGCATCAGCAATAACGGGCTATATTACCGACCCTCGCGATTTTATGTAAGAACTGAGTAGAAATAATTCTCTTTGGTGGCTAAAGATTGACCATTGAGTTTAAGTATAAAGTTGAAAGTTTCAAGCAAAGCATAGGATGAACCAACTTGCTTCGCTTGAAGCTTACCCTGATTACACGGTTTTTAAAAAGTAACCTAATTTAGAGATAAGCAACATAATTATATGCTCCCAATTGCAGCTATCAATCCATTATTGAAATATTTCGATGCCATAGATGAAAGTTGCACTAAAACTATAAATATTAGAATGGGTCGAGATTAAGCGCACTTCAATCAAGCTTCACCTGTTCGATATATTGACCTGCTCTAGAAGCACTAACCATTATTATCGATTCCGTAAATACTGAATAATATTTGGTGGTATATTAATAAAATCAATCTCTTTTCGTTGATAAGACTATTCTAGTAGTGTACTAGATTTAGTGATTGACTTTGTAACCTAGTCTTGGCTATACGCTGTTAATTCAATTAGAGTTTGACGACGTTGGGTGTCCCGTTGATATTTATAATTTAGAAGGTCTTCAGCTTTAATCCTGCGATGTGTTCCGACTTTGGTATAAGAAATTTTTTCTTCATCTAAAAGGGTGTAGAGAAAAGGGCGAGAAACATTAAGCATATTTGCTGCTTCTTGGGTGGTTAAATAGTGGTCTTGAGGAACAAGACTTATCCCTTTTCCTTGAGCCAACAGAGGTGTCACCTGACGTAGAATTTGATAGATAGATTCAGGTAAATAAATTTCTTCATTATCTAAGCCAACTAGCTTAGGGTGAGCTTTTTCTAATAGCTGTTCTAATTGACGAAGTTCCAGCATTTCACGTTCTGACTCGAAAACTGGAATATCTTGTCCTTTAACTTTGTCCATGAGGCTTACCTTCTTGTAAGTGTAATAAGTGTAACAAGATTAGAGGTATGACAGCAAGTGAATTTAAATTACCTTGACCGCAGCATGGTTTTTTATGATTTTACGCACATTCCATAACGAAAGATGATACATAATATTTTGATTAGTAGAGATCAAGAAACAGCGAAGTCAGTGATTTTACGACGTTCTAGGGTTTTAAAGGCGAGAACAATTTGCTGAGGAGAGATTCCCTGTTTTACAAGTTCGTTGGCGATACCTTCTTCTGTACCGTCTTGTTGTATCCAGATTTTATTGTCAATAATGTCGATATGGACAAGGTTTCCATAAATTCTGCGATTTTTCTGCCAACCTGTTTCGACTAATAGATAATGTTTTTGGTTTTCGTCAATAATAAGTTGAAGTTCGCTGTCAGGATCATTACCAATAAACTTGATATAGTCTTGTAAAACTGTGGTGATAATTTTTCTCAGGCTATCTTTCTCTAAGGTATCCATGTCATAACCTCCTCTTTGGAAATATCAAAAGTAAATAAGCGTAGTATTTGATCTTCAATCAAAACCTGTCCAGCTTCTTCTTCATGATAAGTAGAGACGTAGGAAGGGGAAGTCCTTGACGCGAGTTCCGCCAAGCTTGTTATGCTAAGAGGTAAAGAAATATAAAGCAATCGCTCGAAACATTATGAGTGAACAGAAGAAACATATTTGTATCCTTGGTGGTGGCTTTGGTGGCTTATATACCGCCCTTCGTCTTAGCCAGTTACCTTGGGAGAATGAGGAAAGACCAGAAATTACCCTTATTGATAAAAATGACCGCTTTTTATTCTCACCCCTACTCTATGAACTGATTACGGATGAGTTGAAGACCTGGGAGATTGCGCCTCCCTTTGAGGAAGTTTTAGGAGATACGGGGGTAAAATTTCACCAAGCCTGTGTAACAAAAATTGATGTTGATTCCCAAGAGGTACAACTCGATGATGAAACTAGCGTTGCCTATGATCGGCTTGTGGTCGCGTTGGGGGCTGATACTCCCCTAGATATCGTTCCTGGGGCAAAAGAACATGGGATTCCCTTCCGTAGCCTCCAGGATGCTTACCGTTTAGAGGAACGTCTTCGCGAGCTTGAACAAAGTAACCAGGAGAATATTCGTGTCGCGATCGCGGGAGGAGGATATATTGGTGTTGAGATTGCTTGTAAATTAGCAGACCGTCTAGGTAATAGGGGTAAAGTTCGCATTATTGAACTCGGAGATATGATTCTCCGCACCTCCACAGAATATAATCGCAAAGCAGCTATAGAAGCACTGGAATCTCGGCAAGTTTGGATTGATGAGGAAACGCGGGTTGAATCTGTTTCCGCAGATACGGTGACTTTAGCTTATAAGAACCAATCCGATACTATTCCCGTTGATGTGGTGATGTGGACTGTGGGGATTAGTTGTTCCTCCGTGGTGAAAAGCTTACCCTTATTGCAAAATAAAACTGGTCAATTGATTGTCACGCCAACTTTACAAGCAGAAGGGCGCGAGGATATCTTTGCTTTAGGAGATGTAGCGGAATCTCATGACCAATCTGGACAATTATTACCTAATTCTGCCCAATCTGCTTTCCAACAATCAGATTACTGTGCTTGGAATATCTGGGCAAGTTTGACAGGAAGACCTTTGTTACCATTGCGCTATCAGCAGTTAGGGGAAATTCTCTCTCTTGGGAAAAATAATGCTACGGTGACAAGTATGGGTGTTAAGGTGTCGGGTTATCCTGCTTACTTAATGCGACGCTTAGTTTATTTAGGAAGAATGCCTTCTGCTAATCATCGCTTAACTGTCGGGATGAACTGGATTACTTCTCCTGTTGTGGAATTATTAAATTAGGATATGGGACAACCGCAGGTTATTTTTTTAGATGCAGTGGGGACTTTATTTGGAGTCAGGGGAAGTGTGGGAGAAGTATATCACGCGATCGCGCTTTCCTTTGGCGTAGATGTTCCCAGTGAACTGCTACAAGATACCTTTATGGCTAGTTTCAAATCCGCTAGTCCGATGGAGTTCCCTGGTGTCCCTTCAGAAGCATTGGTACAAAAAGAATATCATTGGTGGGAAGAGGTCGCCCGTTCTACATTTCAGCAAGCAGGTTATTATGATAATTTTACCGATTTTCCTGGCTTCTTTGAGGAACTTTATACCCATTTTGCCACTGCTGAACCCTGGTATGTCTATCCAGATATTCTCCCAGCTTTAGCTGGATGGCGCAGCAAGGGCATCAAATTGGGAATTATCTCTAACTTTGACTCTCGGCTCTTTTCCGTACTAGAAGCCCTGGAATTGCAAGATTTTTTTACCAGTGTGACTATTTCGAGTGAGGTGGGCGCAGCCAAACCCAACCCCAAGATATTCCAAACCGCCTTAGCCAAGCATGGGTATGAACCTGAGCAAGCCTGGCATATTGGCGATAGTCTTAAGGAAGATTATCAAGGGGCGAAAGCGGTGGGTATAGAAGCCTATTTAATTGAGCGATAAAGGCTTAATAATGGTTTCCCACTTTGCGATGATGTACCGCTGTTAACGCATCTGGTTGAGAGACACGCCCACTATTAACCTGACTGTAAACAATCCAATGATCGGCACAATCCATGCGACTGACTACTTCACATTCAATATAGGCTAAAGCGTCTGTGAGCAAAGGAGAGCCGTTTTCTGCCTTTTGGGTGTTCACCCCTGCAAAACGGTCTGCCCCTGGTTTAAATCGCTTCAGGAAGTGTTTCATGAGATGTTGGTAGTTACCTTCCTCTAAGATATTGAGGACGAAGGTATCACCCACCTGCATTAAGGATTCAATAGCGCGATCTTTAGCAACAGCAATGGTAATTCCCAGGGGTTCAAAACTAGCTTGATTGACCCAAGAGGCTAACATTGCACTTTTGACTTCCCCTTTTTGGGCGGTGATGATATATAAACCGCCACTTAAACGCCCTATAGCTTTATCTAAATCACTATCGAGGGACTTCATGGCTTTGATGGCGCGATCGCGATTTAAAAGTTGTCCTAAATCTGTTCCTGCTTCTTCACACAACTGGTAAATAGCTTCATCGGGAGTATCTTTAATGCGAATCGGGCGAAAAGCTTGCTTCAGTTGCAAATCCTGTAACTTAGTCACCAAAGAATCAATCGGTTCATCATCATCCCCATAGGATTCAAAAATACCAAAAGCTTGCTTAGAGTTAACCGCAGCAAGAATGGTGCTAATGGTTGCCCCTGTTGCTTTTGCAGCCTCCCCAGAAGCAGGAGGCATCGCCACCACCACCCCCGCAGCATGATTTACCAACTCCTGTACATCCTGGGGATCAGCAGCTTTTAAATCCACCATATCGACGGTGATTTCTGTTTTCGTAATCCCCCTCGCAATCGCTTGAGAAAGGCGATCACTATAGCCATAATCAGACACATAGAAAACAACAACAGTCTTCTCTCCCTTCGCTTGGGCTTGACTCCAATCGCGATAGCGTCCAATCAACTCATCGACATTATGGCGCAACAAGACACCATGACCATTTGCCACTATACGAATATCCCCCAACTTCTGCATCCGCTTCAGGGCAGAGAGGACAGAACGAGCATTGGGTGCCATTAAGCATTCATAATAGAAGCGATAGTCGGCTTCAATTGCGCCTAAATCCTGATCATAGGTATTATCAGAACAGTAGTGTAGCCCAAAAACATCACAGGTAAAGAGAACCTGGGTTTTGTGGTCGTAACTAAGAATGGTATCAGGCCAATGTAAATTAGGGGCATTGACAAATTCAATTTCATGTCCGTTCCCTAAATCAATGATGTCGCCATTTTTGACCACTTTTCTGGTAAAAGGCTGATGGACAAAGTTTTCTAGAAACGCGATCGCGACTTTCGATCCCACCACCGTCACTTCTGGGGCAAGATTAAGAAAATCCTTCACCAAACCACTATGATCTGGTTCAGTATGGCTAATAATCAGGTAATCAATTTCTTGAGGGTCAATTAAACCAGTGAGACTATCCAAGTAAAGCTGACGGAACTTCTCATGGGAAGTATCAACTAAAGCAATTTTTTCACCGCGAATTAGGAATGAATTATAAGTTGTCCCATTTTGTAAACCAAATTCAATATCAAAACGATCGCGATCCCAATCGAGGGAACGAATCGCTGTGGTATCTTGGGCAATATCTACCACCTGCATTGTTAATTTCTTTTCTTTTACGGGTGTTGTGACCACAATAGTCCCTCCGTGTTAAGTTTCTTATATATACCATTATCACATAGTCTTTTTTTGTTATGAAATTCATTTTATTTTTGAGTATTGCTTTTTGCTGGGGAAATGCAGCAGAAGCCCTACCACCCCCCGAAGATATCCCCGAAGAAGTCTTGCGTACCGAGATTATCTTAGAAGCGCGATCGCCCATTGATGGTAAGCCTCTCAACGCAGCGGAATACGCGGAACTGCAAGCCCAACTACAAGAAAGTAAATATCCGCCCTTAATCGCCTCTGAGATCAGACAGCTACTTTTTGAACTGCGACTACTACATTTATTTAATTTAATCAACCCCTTTTAAAATAGTCATCATGTCCTCACTTATACGCAAAAGAGGCAAGTTAGAGTAAGTTAGGCTAAATGCGTATAAGTATTTCTTGAACATCAAAGTATAAAGTAGATTACAACTTTTCAAACCAGAATTACATTAAACATAAAAATATGATTGCTTCGGAACAAGTCAACCGCATTATTAACAACCAACACGACAATCCCTTAGAAATATTGGGGGCGCATCCAGTCGAACAAAATGGCGCAAACCAAAAATGGGTAGTTCGCGCTTACTTACCTAAAGCCCAATCTGCCTCAGTCATCGTCCCCACGCAACATAAAGAATATAAGATGGAAGCAATCCATCACCCCAACTTTTTTGTCTGCGAAATCGAAACCGACGAACTGGCTAACTACCAACTCCGCATCAAAGAAGGGGAACACGAACGAGTCATCTATGACCCCTATGCCTTCCGTTCCTCCAAACTCACCGACTTTGATATTCACCTCTTCTCAGAAGGCAATCATCACCGCGTCTATGAGAAGCTAGGGGCGCATTTAATGGAAGTTGATGGGGTCGCAGGCGTTTACTTCGCAGTTTGGGCGCCCAATGCCCGTAACGTTTCAGTTCTAGGGGATTTTAACTGCTGGGATGGAAGGGAAAACCAAATGATCAAAGGGGGAAGTGGAGTATGGGAACTCTTTATCCCTGACCTCAAAGTGGGTACACACTATAAATACGAAATTAAAAATTGGGAAGGACATATTTACGAAAAATCTGATCCCTATGGTTTCCAACAAGAAATCCGCCCTAAAACTGCTTCCATTGTTACAGATCTCGAAAATTACAACTGGAATGATGAACAATGGCTGGAAACTCGCCGTAATACCGACCCCCTCACTCAGCCTATTTCCGTCTATGAATTGCACGTTGGTTCTTGGCTACATGAGTCAATGGACAACCCTCCCAAAAGCTTAAAAGGGACACTCGAACCGATAGCAGCCAGTGAAGCAAAACCAGGGGCGCGTTTTCTCACCTATTACGAGTTAGCAGAACATCTTATCCCCTACATCAAAGAACTTGGACACACCCACATTGAACTGCTACCCATAGCAGAACATCCCTTTGATGGGTCATGGGGCTATCAAGTTACTGGATATTATGCCCCTACTTCCCGTTTTGGCACTCCTGAAGATTTAATGTACTTCATTGATCAGTGTCATGCCAACGGTATTGGGGTATTAGTCGATTGGGTCCCAGGTCACTTTCCCAAAGATGGACATGGACTCGCCTATTTTGATGGAACACACCTTTACGAACACGCAGATTCTCGCAAAGGGGAACATAAGGAATGGGGAACTCTAGTCTTTAACTATTCCCGTAACGAAGTCCGTAACTTCCTCGTTTCCAATGCGGTTTTCTGGTTTGACAAATATCATATTGATGGTATCCGAGTTGACGCGGTTGCATCCATGCTTTACCTCGACTATCAACGGGAAGAAGGACAATGGGTTACTAATCAATACGGTGGTCGCGAAAACTTAGAAGCAGCAAATTTTTTGCGTCAAGTCCATGATGTCTTATTTGGCTACTATCCTGGTATTTTATCCGTTGCGGAAGAATCAACCGCATGGCCTATGGTATCAGCCCCCACTTATTTAGGAGGCTTAGGTTTTAACCTGAAGTGGAACATGGGCTGGATGCACGATATGCTGGACTACTTCGCAATGGACCCTTGGTTTCGCCAGTTCCATCATAATAACCTGACCTTCAGTATTTGGTATCACTACAGCGAGAATTATATGCTTGCCCTTTCCCATGATGAAGTGGTTCATGGTAAGAGTAATATGCTGGGTAAAATGCCTGGGGATGAGTGGCAAAAGTTTGCTAATGTCAGGGCTTTATTTGCCTATATGTTTACCCATCCTGGTAAGAAAACTCTGTTTATGAGTATGGAGTTTGGGCAATGGGGCGAATGGCATGTATGGTCAGATTTAGATTGGAATTTACTGCAACATGAACCTCACCAAAAGTTAAAGCAGTTTGTTGTTGATTTACATCAACTTTATCGCTCTGAACCTGCTTTATATGAACAGGATTATGAGGAAGATGGTTTTGACTGGATTGACTGTAGTGATAATCGCCATAGTGTCGTTTCCTTTATCCGTCGCGGTAAAAAAGCTGGGGAATTTATTATCGCAGTCTGTAACTTTACCACCCAACCCCATAGTCATTATCGTGTCGGTGTCCCTGAGTTTGGTTTCTATACTGAGTTATTCAATAGTGATGCTGGTGAATACGGCGGAAGCAATATGGGTAA
>JBBQDV010000044.1:0-17210 GCA_038320005.1 Cyanophyceae cyanobacterium | reverse complement strand
AGCAAAATTTATGAGATATCAAGTCTAGAGAGTTTAGCTAAGTTCAACCATCTCTTAAGGCATGACGAGCAAGTAACGCGCTACCATAAGCGGATTCAGTACGCTCAGAAGGCTGTACAGGCACTTTTAAGTGACGTTGACGAATTTTGCACCAAACCTCGTTCTTTGCACCCCCTCCAGCGGTATAGACCCTTGTTAAAGGTGTTGCACCCAGGTCTTGCAGTAATCGATAGCCTTTGGTTTCGATACGGGAGATTCCTTCTAAGAGTCCCTGGAGGAAAAGGACGGGACTATCGGGACGGGGTTCAAGGCGTGGTGGTAAGTCAGGATCATTAAGGGGAAAACGTTCACCAGTTTGTAGTAAAGGGTAATAATCTAGATTACTATCATGGCTACTATCAATTTGTTCTGAAAGTTCTTTTAATTGCTTATTATTGAAATAGTGCCGTAGGACTGCACCGCCAGTATTAGAAGCCCCTCCTGCTAACCAGAGTTTACCGAGGCGATGGCTATAGATTCCATAGCGAGGATCTTCTATTCGGGTACGACTGAGGAGCTTTAATACTAGGGTTGAACCCAATGATGTGACGGCTTCTCCTGGCTGACTTGCGCCACTAGCTAAAAAGGCAGCAATGCTATCGGTTGTTCCTGTGCAAATTAGGCAATCTGACCTGATATTGTATTCTTGGGCAATAGCTGGCAAAATTTCTTGGATGGGACTACCTGGGGGTAAAACTCGCGGTAGTAGGGGCTGGATGGGCAGGTTTTTTAGCCAATATGGATAATCTATCTGTTGAGGACAAAAACCTAGTTTTAAGGCGTTGTGATAGTCACTGAAGCCAAGTTTACCGTGGAGAAGGAAGGCTAACCAGTCTGCTTGATGAAGAAAATATTTAGCTTCTTGGTAGATGGGTTGCTGAAACCACCAGAGGAGTTTTACTAGGCTTGAGGTGGGGTTGAGGGTGATGTGATTGGGGGGGGTGATTTGGCGGAGTTGGTCTAGGACTTCTGCACCGCGTCCGTCATTGTAGAGTAAGGGTTCGGCTAGGGGATGACCTTGTTGATCACAGAGTAACACCGTTGAGGATGTGCCGTTAATCGCGATCGCGCTTAAATTTTCCCTGACGATTAAAGGGAGTTGGGCGAGTAAAGTAAATAAAGTCTCTTGCCATAAACCTGGGGACTGTCCTTGCTGAAAATTGTTCTGGGTTTGGGCTTGGATTTCTTTATTATCGTCAATCGCGATCGCCCTAGCCCCAGAAGTGCCAAAGTCAATCCCCAGGTAAAAACTCATTGCGTTTTATCACTAAATGCTTTGTTCCATTTTACCCAGAGAAGGACTTCTTTTTCTGCCTATTTCTAGCGTTGATTTAAAGAACCCCGTTGATGTATCTCTCGATAGGAGACATAAGCCTTCTGTGGATCATAGACATTACATTGATCAACAATATCTTTTATCATCGCCCAAGAAAAACTCCGCACCTTGAGATACTCACCCCAATTTTCGCTTAAACTGGCGTGGGCGGAGCGTAAATTATAAGAGGGAATACCAACGGAAACATGATGGGGAATATGAACATTGATATCGTGACAAAGAAACTCAACCCAGCGAGGATAGGTACAGTGGATTGTTCCAGCTAATTGTGCTTCTGCTTCGTTCCAAGTGCTTTCAGGACGAAATTGAACTTCCATATCTGTATGATGAACCAAAGTAAAGGTACTCATCCAGAAATGATATACCAGCCAAGGCATTAACCAGAATTTGACAACACCCCAAATTCCCGTTGTCAGCAATAACGTGGGAAAGAAAATCGCAGCAAAAATAGCCACTACTGCAATTGACAATTTTACCTTCCCTTGTTCGCGATCTCCTACTTGAGAGGGATCAAAATGAATCCGCGCCCAGTGAAGAGTAGAGGCAAGCCACCATAAACGTCCCCGAAAAAGACCAAAGAAAGAACGTAAAAACCCAGGAGTTCGCTCATACTCTTCTGGCAACCAGGGATGCCAAGCATTATCTACCATCAATTTATTCGTTTCTTGGTGATGGAGATTATGAAGAACACGCCAGCTATGGAAAGGATAAATGAGAGGAAGGAGGAAAATGTGACCGACTAAATCGTTCACCCAAGGTTTCTTCGCAAAAGAACGATGTCCACAATCATGGGCAATAACAAACCAGCCTGTTAACGCTGTACCTGTGAAAATCCAGGCAAAAGGGAGAAGAAACCAGGGAGAATAGGCAATTGCCCCGTAGCCGACTACAGCAGCAGCAACGCTCATAAAAGCGGATAACCAAGCCTTGCGAGAGTTTTTTTGAAAGCACTCTTTCGGAATAGTTTTGACGATGTCTCTTAAGCGAATCTCCGGATTCACTGACGGCATCAAAGTATTCTTGGGTGTTTTCTTTGTCGTTGTGGTCATGAAATTATATATAATCTCCGTCGAAATAATGAATAGTTTTTTCCAGTAAAACCTTCCAGGGTAGTCAAATTTGGCTAATGCATCAATATAACCAAGGATTTTCCTGCGAGTCGTTTAACCTCTTTTGTTCAGATGAATCTTCTTAAAGAACCTTTACATTTATAGCACGATAAATATTTTCCTCTGTGGTAGGTTATTACGAAAAGATAATTTTCTTGAATTTATGTACCTTTGTTATTTTACAAGAGTTATACGTAAAGCCCGCGTATTTTAATCGTGGGATATAAGCGAATTGGTGAATTTATTCAGCATTAAAAACAAATCTTCTTTTTTTAGTATATACTAGATATATGCTAAATTTGACCTATACCTACCAACTAAAGCTAACAAGACAACAGGAACAAACCTATGAGACTTGGTTAGAAACATCTCGTCGGGTCTGGAACTTTGCTCTGGCTGAAAGGAAAGACTGGTATAGGTCTAGGTCATGTCGAATAGACGCTTGTAGCTCAAGAGGTGAGTACATCATTCCAGCAGATGCACCTCGACCAACCTTTGCATCCCAGTGTAAAGCCTTAACCCAAGCCAGGAAGACTAATTCTGACCTAAAAGAAGCTCCTTCTCAAATGCTCCAACAAGTATTGAGAAGACAAGAAAAAGCTTTCGTTGGAATGTATGAGCAGGGTAAAGGACTACCTCGATATAAAAAGCCAGGTAGAATACGCTCTCTTTTATTCCCCCAATTAGGTGTGAATCCTATACAAGGTAATAAAGTAAAACTTCCTGTTTTGGGTTGGGTAAAGATGAGATTATCTCGTCCTGTACCAGATGGTTTTGTAGCCAAGCAAGCCCAAGTCGTAAAACGAGCATCGGGTTGGTATGTAATGCTAACCCTACAAGCTGATGTCGTAGTTCCAGATACTATCCCACATGGACATTCAGTGGGAATAGATCTAGGCTTAACGAGTTTTCTCGCTACTTCAACAGGTGAGCTTATTTCTAGACCCAAATTCTTTGTAGACCTCCAACGCAAGCTGCGATTGCTGCAACAAAGAGTAAGCAAAAAGAAACTAGGGTCAAACAATAGACGTAAAGCTCAAAATAAAGTAGCTAAACTGCATGAACATATTCACAATAAACGTAAAGACTTTCACTTTAAACTAGCTCATCAACTTTGTGAGGGAGTCGGGATGTTATTTGCCGAAAACCTTAATGTCAAAGGGTTATCTAGAGGAATGTTAGGTAAACATTGTTTAGATGCTAGTTTTGGACAGTTTCTAACTATTCTTGAATGGGTGTGTTGGAAACGTGGAGTTTATTTTGCCAAGGTTGACGCAAGGGGTACAAGTCAAACTTGTCCTAATTGTCAGCATCATGCAGGCAAAAAAAAGTTAAGTGAACGAGTTCATCATTGCTATGAGTGTGGCTATATAACAGACAGAGATGTTGCTGCTGCCCAAATTGTAGACCAACGAGGTCTTGCAGCCGTAGGATATACGGTGAAGCTGCTTGGCGAGGGGTTAAGCATTAGCTCCCCTTTGACCCAAGAATCTCAGCGTCTTTAGAAGCTGAGAGTATCAACTTCCTAAAGTCACTGGTGGTATTGGCTGGGTCTATGATAAGACCCTAGAATAGTTATGCAATCGTGGAATTAAATTAGAGATAAATATGACGAAAACATTTGCCTTTATTGGTTTGGGCGTAATGGGTAGCCCGATGGCAAGTAATTTAGTCAAGGCAGGCTATAAGGTTAAGGGATGGAATCGCACTTCAAGCAAGAATTTGGTTAAACAAGCGGATGCAGCAGGGGTGAAGGTTGTCTCAACTATTGCTTCTGCGGTACGGAATGCCGATCTGATTTTTATTTGCGTCAGTGATGAGGCGGATGTCAATGAGGTAATCTTTCAATCTGGGGGAATTGCAGAAAATGCCGAGAATAATACCCTGATTATAGATTTTAGTACCATTGGCGCGATCGCGTCTCAAAATATGACCAAAAACCTTGCCGTCAAAGGCTTAAGATTTCTTGATGCCCCCATTTCTGGCGGAGATATCGGCGCACAACAAGGAACTCTTACCATAATGGTCGGGGGAAAGCAAGCTGACTTCACCGAAGCTGAACCTGTATTAGCAGCAATGGGTAAAAATATCATCTATTGTGGTGAGAGTGGTAGCGGACAAGCGGTTAAGCTTTGTAATCAAGTCTTGTGTTCCGTCCACATGGTCGCGCTGTGTGAAGCCATGCAGCTTGCTAAACAGCTAGGACTTGACCCCAACTTAATTATCGAAGTTTGTAGTACGGGGGCTGCGGGATCATGGGCGTTATCTAACTTAGGGGAAAAAGTCGCTGACTCTGATTTTGCCCCAGGTTTTATGATTAAACATATCCTCAAAGATCTGCGCCTAGTCCAAGAAAACTTAGGAGATGCAGATTTAGATTTACCTGGGGTAGAATTTGCTCAAAAACAGTTCCAATCGGTGCAAGATATGGGAGGGGAAGAACAGGGAACACAAGCTATGATCAGGGCTTATAACAATAATTAGTAAATTCCCTCATCGCCCTATCACCCCATCAATCTCAACTATGAAAGCCGTCATTTTATTATCAGGGGGGTTAGATTCCTCAACCGTTCTATACCAAGCTGTAGCAGATGGATGTGAATGTTACGCCCTTTCATTTAACTATCAACAGCGACACCAAAAAGAACTAGAAGCAGCAAATGCAGTTGCAAAACTCGCAGGAGTGAAAGCCCACCAAGTCGTTAACTTTGATTTAACCGCCTGGGGAGGTTCAGCCCTGACAGATCAAGGCTTAGAATTACCTGAAAAGCGTTCCCTCGCGGAAATGGCAGATAATATCCCCACTACCTACGTTCCTGCCCGAAATACCATCTTTTTAAGCTTTGGTTTAGCCTATGCAGAAGCTTTAGAAGCCCAACGGGTTTATATCGGTGTTAATGCTTTGGACTACTCTGGCTATCCCGATTGTCGCCCCGACTATATCCAAGCGATGCAAGAAGTATTTCGTTTAGGAACTAAGCAAGGAAGAATTGGAAACTCCATTGAAATTATTACCCCTTTAATAGATTTAAAAAAAACAGAAATCATCCAATTAGGAAATCAATTTGGTATTCCTTGGGAACAAACTTGGTCTTGTTATGCAGGGGGAGAAAAGGCTTGTGGACTTTGCGATTCTTGTCTTTTGCGTCTCGCAGCTTTTGCAGAATTAGGGCTAAAAGATCCTCTTCCTTATTTTTGAAGGAAAGCTATTTTATTAATCAAAAATTTCTCACTTAGGAAAGACAAATAATCTATTTTACTAATCAAGAATTTATAAATTAAGGAGGAAAACTATCTCCGTGGGAGGACAAATATCTTTGTTATATTCAGTAGGATTAATAGGTGAAGAATAAAAATATTTAAGAAAAAAAGAGAAGAGAATTTATGAAAAATTTATTAACAGGTGGAATTTCAGCACTGTTGCTATCTGGTCTAATAGTACCTGCAACCCAGGCACAAATGCCTATGCAACAAATGCCTATGCAGCAAATGCGTCAACCAACTCTAGGACAGATGACCCCACGAGGAACAGGCGCGATGGAAATGCCAAGAATCAAAGCTTCTAATTTAGCTTATTTAGCTTACTGGGGTTACTTTGAAAATGCAGGGATTCCTAGTTTCCTTGTCCTTCAGCAAAATTATAAAGCTGGTAACGTAACAGCAATGGATATAGCCGAAGCAGCTTCAGACGAAGGGAGATTAGGTATGAATGCTTTAGAAGACGATGGTTATCTTTCTGCACTTGAACGAGAACTGGACTTTATTCTTGGTCCTCTTGGTAATTCTTAAAACTTCAATTTCTTTTTCCCAATTAAGTTAGAATAAAAGCTTGAGGTGAACAATATGCTGTTCGCCTCGACTGCCTATTTAGTCTTTGCCAAAGCATTAACCAAGGCTTGATAATAGGATTGATGAATCTCTGGCAGAATTTTACAACTATTAGCTGTTAAGAGAGTATCTCCTAAACTAATTAAAGCCTTTTGATTAATAGCTTCTACCAGAACTTGGGGCATCACGCATTGGAGATCTGCAATCGATTTAAATTGCTTTTTATCTCCAGCAAGAATTGCTTTTAATGCTGACATTTCCTCATCACTAAATTGTTCAACCAGATCTAGCCATTCTTGCCAATCTTCTCGAGTTTCTTTTGCAGTTTCTTCAATTTCGCGAGAGAGATATTCAGAATATAATTCTATTTTTTGGGGCTGTTGTACTTCAACTTCAGTGGTGTATTGTTGTTTTTGAAGTTGTAATGAGAGTAATTCAATTTCTCTTTCATCTTGTTTTGCGGATAAAACATTAATTTGGGTGTTTAGATCGTAAGCCCCGCCTCCTAGATGTGCCTTTTGCTGTTCTAAATTAAGAATTTCTAATTCGAGAGCCTTTTTTTTATTTAATTTACTATCTAATTCGCTTTGAAGATATCTAACTCGCAATTCTTTCTGCTGGATAAAAGAATTTTTACTTTCAAGAATCTTTTGACAATGCGCTTCTTTTTGCCTCAACTTTTGCAGATTATCTTGTAATTTAGCGTAATAGAGATCTTGTTTTTCTTTGTAATTAGATATATTTTCAATCTCATATTGCAGTTTATTTCTCTGATTCAGGAGACAATTAAGATGGTTTTGAAGCTGGCTTTGTTGGATTGAGAAGCTATTTATACTTGCTTCAAGTTTTTGATGTGTTTGGAGTTGTTCTTGAAGATCGTCGTAAACTTGATTTTCCTTCCTTTCATAATTGCGGATTTGGTGATATAGAGAGTTGCGATATTGCTTAGAAGAAATAATATGCCATCGAAGCCCTAACCACCCACCAGCAAAGCTTGCAGGGATCGCGATCGCGCCAACAAATAAAGCAGTCCCAAAGCTTTGACTCAGCAGCAAAGCGAGGAAAAAGCTGCTTAGACCTGTGGCGAAACCCAATATGAGATAGGTGTCTAATTCAGGAGATGACATATCAGCAAAATAACAGGGGGTGCTCTACTAGCATTTTAGAAGGGTTAGGAAAATTAAGCCTCTAGAATCAGGTTAACTGTAATTTTTATTCAGTAAACTTGATCTTATAAACTTGCTTACCCTCATCAGTAATGACATCAACAACAGCGACTAATCCCTATCTAGAAGATAATTTTGCCCCAATTCAGAGTGAAATCAGCACAGATGAATTGACTGTAATCGGAGAAATTCCCCCAGAGTTATCTGGGTCTTATCTTCGCAACGGTCCTAACCCTCAGTTTACTCCCATTGGTCAATATCACTGGTTTGACGGGGACGGAATGCTTCACGAAGTCGAAATTAAGCATCAAAAAGCAAAATACCGCAACCGCTATATCCGCACCCAAGGTTTCCTCAAAGAAAAAGAAGCAGGACACGCCATTTGGTCAGGACTGGTTGAACCTCCCCAAGCAGATATCCCCGAAGACCAACCCTTCAAAAATGTGGCAAATACTGCCTTAATTTACCACGCAAATCATGTCCTTGCCCTCTGGGAAGGCGGTGCGCCCTACGAAATCGACATTCCTAACTTGGATACCCTAGGCAAGTTCACCTTCGGTGATAAGCTTTCCTCCGCTGTTACCGCCCATCCTAAAATTGATCCTGAAACGGGAGAAATGTTATTTTTCGGTTATTCACCAGTGCAGCCCCCTTTCTTAACCTACAGTATTGTTTCCCCCTCTGGTGAATTGCTGCGAACTATCCCCATTGACTTACCTCAACCAGTGATGATGCACGACTTCGCCATTACTAAAGATTACACCATCTTCCTCGACCTTCCTCTTACTTTCAGTATGGAAAGGATGCAACGAGGAGAACCAATGATTGCTTTTGAAGCTGATCGTCCTAGTCGTTTTGGTATTCTTCCTCGTCATGGAGAAAGTGATAAAATTTGCTGGTTTGAAGCTTCTCCTTGCTTTGTCTTTCATACCCTCAATGCTTATCAGGAAAGAGATGAAGTAGTTTTACTCGCTTGTCGGATGGAATCAGTAGATTTATTTGGGACTGAGGACACAGGGGGAGAAGCGGGAAGTAATGCAGCTTTCTTGTATGAATGGCGGTTTAATCTCAAAACAGGGACAGTAAGTGAAAAACAACTTGATAATCACCCTATTGATTTTCCCAGTATTAATCCAAGTAAGACGGGAAGAAAAATGCGCTATGGTTACGCAGGAAAAATAGCAAATAATCCTCTCCCTTTATTTGAAGGTATTCTTAAATATGACTTTGAAACTGGAACTCCACAATTTCATGACTATGGACAAAACCGCTATGGTGGCGAACCTGTCTTTGTTCCCCATCCCCAAGGTTCAGAAGAGGATGAAGGTTGGTTGCTGTCCTATCTTCACGATGAAAATACTAACCAATCGGAAATGGTAATTATTAACGCCCAAGATGTGACAGCGCAACCTCTAGCGCGTATTCTCATTCCCCAACGAGTTCCCTATGGCTTTCACGGAATTTGGGTGAGAAGTTAGGTTGATTATTTAATTTAAAGATCGAAAAAACGGTAGAGAAAAACTTCCCTACCGCTTATATTTATTCAGCTAATTAGCTTGGAATCAACTTAATCAAGGACTTGAGGTAATAGTTCTTTGGTTTGACTTTGAGTCACCTTCACTTTACTATCTTCATCAACGTCAACAAGGGCGGTATCACCTTCAGAAACACGACCAGAGAGGATTTCCTCTGCTAATACGTCTTCCAATAAGCGCATAATCGCCCGACGTAATGGACGCGCCCCATAACTAGGGTTGTAACCTTCATTAACTAACAGTTCTTTGAACTTGTCTGTTACTTCTAAGTGAATTTCTTTCTCGGTTAAGCGAGAGAAGACTTCCTTCAACATAATCTCGGCGATTTCTTTGACTTCTTCTTTATTGAGTTGACGGAAGACAATGATTTCATCAAGACGGTTTAGGAATTCAGGACGGAAGTATTGCTTCAGTTCTTCATTAACGAGGTTGCGAATCCGATTGTACTGAGATTCCGCAGCATCTTCGCTAAACTCGAAGCCAAGTCCACCACCACCTTTTTCAATCACCTTAGAACCGATGTTCGAGGTCATGATTAGGAGGGTATTCTTAAAGTCAACAGTACGACCCTTAGCATCGGTGAGACGACCATCTTCAAGGATTTGCAGCAGCATATTGAAGACATCAGGGTGCGCCTTTTCAATCTCATCAAAGAGGACGACGGTATAAGGACGACGACGAACCGCTTCCGTTAGCTGTCCACCTTCGTTGTAGCCTACATATCCTGGAGGTGAACCAATCAGTTTAGAGACGGTATGACGCTCCATATACTCTGACATATCCAAGCGAATCATCGCATCTTCTGAGCCGAAGAAATAAGTCGCGAGGGATTTGGTCAACTCAGTTTTACCGACTCCAGTAGGTCCAGAGAAGATGAAACTAGCAATAGGACGGTTGGGGTTCTTTAAGCCAACTCTGGCGCGACGAATGGCACGAGAGACGGATTTGACAGCATCTTCTTGACCGATCAGACGTTGGTGAAGAGTATCCTCCATGTGCATCAACTTCTCAGATTCAGATTCTGTCAGTTTACTAACAGGAACTCCTGTCCAAGAGGCGACAATGTGGGCAATTTCTTCCGTGTCAACTACTGCGCCTTCACCACCATTATTGGGATCAGTTTTTTTCGAGTTTGCGATCGCGCGAATTTCCGCTTTGATTTCCATTTCGCGATCGCGCAATTCTCCCGCCCGATCAAAGTCCTGGTTTCTGACCGCATCATCTTTTTCTTTCAGTATACCCCGTAACTCTTTATCCAGCTCCTTCGCTGCTGGGGGTAACTGGGAGTTAATCAACCGAACCCTCGATCCAGCCTCATCGATCAAATCAATGGCTTTATCCGGGAGGAAACGGTCGGAGATGTAACGATCAGAGAGCTTCGCTGCTGCTTCTAATGCTTCATCTAAAATCTTTAACTTGTGGTGCTGTTCGTAACGTTCCCGTAAACCGTAAAGAATCTCAATAGTTTCCTCTACAGAAGGTTCACCCACCATGACGGGTTGAAAACGCCGTTCTAAAGCAGCATCACGCTCAATGTGTTTGCGGTACTCATCTAAAGTTGTCGCACCGATACATTGCAACTCACCCCTTGCTAAAGCAGGTTTGAGGATATTAGCAGCATCAATCGCTCCTTCCGCTGCACCTGCACCAATGAGGGTATGAACCTCATCAATAACCAAGATGACATTACCCGCAGAACGGATCTCATCCATGATTTTTTTCAGACGTTCTTCAAACTCACCACGGTACTTAGTACCAGCCACCAGTAAGCCAATATCGAGAGTGACAACCCGTTTTTCCTCCAAGATATCAGGGATATCATTGTTGATTATACGTTGTGCCAAACCTTCCGCGATCGCGGTTTTACCCACCCCAGGTTCTCCAATCAAAACTGGATTATTCTTAGTACGGCGACCAAGAATCTGGATAACGCGCTCGATTTCCTTCTGGCGACCAACTACAGGGTCAAGTTTACCCTCACTAGCAAGATTAGTTAAATTAGAACCAAACTCATCTAAGGTTGGGGTTTTCGTGCGACCACCACCTGCACCAGAAGTAACCTCAGCAGTTTCACCAAGCATCCGAATCACCTGAGTTCTAACTTTCGTCAAGTCAACCCCCAAGTTTTCCAGTACCCTTGCTGCGACCCCTTCCCCTTCTCGAATTAAACCAAGAAGTAGATGTTCCGTCCCGATATAATTGTGTCCTAGCTGGCGAGCCTCTTCTAGAGAAAGCTCCAAAACCCTCTTTGCTCTAGGAGTAAACGGGATTTCTACCGCAACGAAACCAGAACCGCGCCCGATAATCTTCTCAACTTCAATACGAGCATCTTTAAGATTAACTCCCATTGATTTAAGAACCTTAGCAGCGACTCCAGTCCCCTCGCCGATCAATCCCAGTAATATCTGCTCTGTGCCAACAAAGTTATGTCCCAGGCGACGTGCTTCTTCCTGGGCGAGCATTATTACTTTAATGGCCTTTTCTGTAAAGCGTTCAAACATAACTTATATTATCCACCTGCTGCGTGCCCTTGTACGCTGATTTTAGCATAGACAAACTATACGACCGTCACCTCATAGACAGACGCAGACATTTTTTGGGGTAGATTCCCGATCCCAGCAGTAGTAATTTACTCGGATAACAAGCTTTCTCGGTCTTGTAATTGCCAAGAAACTAGGGTGGTATGACCGACATTATCCACCGCAGCAAGGAGATTCTGCCTGTTTTCTAACCAATCATGTAACTCTTGAGTAAAGTTTTCTGTTTGTAAACCACTTCGCCAAAGAATTAAAGCATCTTCTGGGGGATTTTGATAGTATTTTCGGCGAATTCCTGCAACTTGAAAGCCAAACTCTTCATAAATCGATAAAGCGATTTGATTAGAAGCGCGAACTTCTAAAGTCGCCCGTTCCATTTTTCTCTCAATTGCAGTTTGTAATAAAGCAACCAATAGCAACCGTCCTAGTCCCTGACTGCGATAATCAGGATGTATTCCCAAAATAGTGATATGGGCTTCATCTAAAATTGCCCAAAAACAGCCAATTCCGATTAAGTCTTGCGTTTTGTTAAGAGAACCAGAAGTGGTATTTTGAGAAACAGGAGATCTTAGGACTAATAGTTCACTATTGGGGCTAGTTAATTCTCTTTGATAACCAGCTAAAGTCCATAGACCTCCGAAACAGAGATGGTCAAGTATTACCACTGCTTCTAGATATTCTTCTCGTAAACGTTCTAAAATTATTGAATTCACAGCACTTGATCGTACACTAAAAGATAACTAAGGCAAAGTAAATAAATAAGATTATTAACTTTTTTAAAATGCTCTCAATTGATCCCCAACAGACAGGACATCAATATATACCCTCAAATCGCTCCGATTCCCGTTCCCCCAATCAAGAATTACTACCTTTAACTGCTCAGGTAAATGAACGTGATTGTTTAACCATAGGCGGTTGTGATGTAACTAAATTAGTAGCAGAATTTGGTTCACCCCTTTATATTCTGGACGAAGAAACCCTGAGAACTTCTTGTCGCCAATACCGAGATAGTTTTCGTCAATTCTATCCAGGGGAATCTCAAGTAATCTATGCCTCAAAAGCCTGGAGTTGTCTAGCTGTTTTTGCTTTAGTAGTTAGTGAAGGTATTGGACTCGATGTTGTTTCAGGAGGAGAACTTTACACCGCCCTCAAAGCAGGAGTTAGCCCCGACAAAATCTACTTTCATGGTAATAATAAATCGAAGCATGAACTGCAAATGGCAGTTGATAAGGGTTGTACGATTATTGTTGATAACTGGCTAGAGTTAGAAATCCTCGCGGAAATAGCTGAAAGTCCCATAGCAATTATGCTGCGATTGACTCCTGGAATTGAGTGTCATACCCACGAATATATTCGCACTGGACATCTTGATAGCAAGTTTGGTTTTGATCCCAATCAACTCGAAGCGGTATTTGAATTTGTTTCTAGACAAGAATTCCTCAAATGTGTCGGGCTTCACGCCCATATTGGCTCACAGATTTTTGAACGTCAACCACACCAGGATTTAGGAGGGGTAATGGTGGAATGGCTACAAAAAGCTCAAACCTATGGACTCCCCATTGAAAAGCTTAATATTGGTGGGGGCTTAGGAATCTGCTACACCGAATCAGATGACCCTCCTAGTATTAGCGAATGGGTAAAAACCGTTGCTGAGTCTGTCGCCAAAGCTTGTAAAACGAATAATCTACCCCTCCCCAAGCTAATCGCTGAACCAGGACGTTCTTTAGTGGGAAATGCTTGTGTTACTGCCTATACTATTGGTAGTAGTAAAGTCGTCCCTGAGATTCGCACTTATATTTCTGTCGATGGAGGGATGTCAGATAATCCCCGTCCTATTACCTATCAGTCTCTTTATCGGTCTGTGGTGGCAAATAAAATGTCTGCTCCTGGCTCAGAAACTGTTACCGTAGCAGGGAAGCATTGTGAATCAGGAGATGTGGTTATTAAGGATGCTTTCTTACCCACAACTGAACCTGGAGATATCCTGGTGGTAATGGGAACGGGAGCGTATAACTATAGTATGGCTTCTAACTATAATCGCATCCCCCGACCTGCTGCGGTAATTGTGCAAGAAGGAAAGGCAGATTTGATTTTACAACGGGAAACCTACGAGGATTTGGTTCGCCAAGATTGCTTACCCGAAAGACTGGGGGGAATTGAGAATTGAGAATTGAAAATGGGGGAATTTTATCAACTTTATTAGTCACCCTCTATCTCTCCCTACCTTTCTAACTCCATTCTGCATTCTGCATTCTCCATTCAGAAATCCCCTCTCCGTGTCATTTAAACTTATAGAATACTTTGTCTCATGTTTCTGTTGGGTGCTGTCGCTGACCCTAGCCCGATTCCGTCTTGGATCATCCATGTAATTGATATTAGTTCGGTCTTGGCTCTAAGTTATTTAGTGTTACTGATCGTTGGTGATCGTCGCACCCTCTGGATGGTGAGAGGTTTAATAGTTTTGATGTTGACAGTGGTTTTTAGTAACCGCATTGGACTAACTTTATTAAGCTTTGTTTTAGAGAAGTTGGTTATTGGTTCAGCGGTGGCGATGGCGTTGATCTTTCAATCCCAGTTTCGCCGTTTTCTAGAACAACTTGGGCGAGGGGAATTAAAACAATTGCTTCATCCGAGTCGCCGTCCTATTCCTAAATCGGATAATGTCATTGATGAAATTGTCGATGCGGTAAAAGAACTCTCTCAAAACCGTACTGGCGCATTAATTGTTCTTGAGACTAGTGGTCCAATTGATGAGCGAGATTTAACGGTTTCTGGGGTGACTCTGAATGCAGAAGTGTCTAAGGAACTATTGCAAACTATCTTCCAGACTTCAACTTTACTACATGATGGGGCGGTGCAGATTCGCGGTTCGCGCATTGTTGCTGCTGGAGTGATTTTACCCCTCTCAGAACGGACGGCTTCGAGACAGTTAGGGACTCGCCATCGCGCAGCAATGGGAATTACAGAACGGGTAGAAAATTGTTTATGTATTGTCGTGTCTGAAGAAACGGGTTCGATTTCCCTCGCGGAAAAAAGAATATTGAATCGACCTCTAACGAGTAGTAAATTAAAAGAGCTTCTGGTTGAACGTTTTTCTCCTTCCGTTGAAAGAGAAGCGGTGACACCAAGTTTACGAAATCTCAGTCGTCAAATTGCGGAAGGAAAAGATTGGTTAGAAGAAATTCTACATTTACCGTCTTCTTCTCGTAAGAAAAAATAGTAATATGCGAGAGGGATAAGACGATGGGCGCGTTTATTCGTTTAACAACGTTTTTTAAATACCTCGGTAAATAATAGAAATATCCTTATTTTCAGACTCTATGAATACCTCTTCTGGTGACTTACAATTCCTTCCTCCTGATTTAGATAAAGATTTATTACCTCGTCACATAGCAGTGATTATGGATGGGAATGGTCGCTGGGCAAAAAAGCGTAATCAGCCTCGTATCTGGGGTCATCAACGGGGAGTGGATACCCTGAAAGATTTACTGCGGTGCTGTAATGATTGGGGGATTCAGGCGTTGACGGCTTATGCCTTTTCGACGGAAAACTGGGGTCGTCCTCAAGCGGAGGTGGAGTTTCTCATGACTCTGTTTGAGAGGGTGCTAAGACGGGAGTTGCAGGAGTTGCAGGCAGAAAATGTCAAAATTGTCTTTGTGGGCAATCTAGCATCTTTGCCAGGGTCTTTGCAGGAAGAAATTGAGAAGTCGATGCAGGAGACAAAGGACAATTCGGGCATTATTTTTACGGTGGCGACGAATTACGGGGGAAGACAGGAAATTTTGCAAGCGGTACGCGCGATCGCGCTAGAAGTAAAAGAAGGTTTAATTAAAACGGAAGATATTGACGAACTCCTCTTTGAAAAGCACCTCTATACCGCCCATGTGCCTCATCCTGACCTCTTAATCCGTACCAGTGGCGAAATGAGGATTAGCAACTTTTTGCTCTGGCAGATGGCTTATGCAGAGATTTATGTTAGCCCGACCCTGTGGCCCGATTTTAATCGTGGTCAGTTTCATCAAGCTTTACAAGAATATCAAAAGCGCGATCGGCGTTTTGGTAAAGTTTAACTTCCCTCAAGGGTAGATTAACCGCTAATCTGATTTAGAGTGTTGAGTCAAAAAATTAAACTAATTCGAGTTATAGATATGGATATTAAAAACGGCTTTGTTGGTACAGTGGGGAACACTCCTCTTATTCGCCTCGACAGCTTTAGCGATCAAACTGGTTGTGAAATCTTGGGAAAAGCGGAATTTCTCAACCCAGGCGGATCAGTTAAAGACCGCGCAGCCCTTTATATTATTGAAGATGCGGAGAAGAAAGGCTTACTTAGACCTGGGGGAACTGTTGTCGAAGGAACAGCGGGAAATACAGGCATTGGTTTAGCCCATATTTGTAATGCTAAGGGGTATAAGTGCCTGATTGTTATTCCTGAAACCCAATCTCCTGAGAAAATGGAAATGCTGCGGACATTGGGGGCAGAAGTTCGACCCGTTCCTGCTGTACCTTATCGCGACCCCAATAACTACGTCAAAATCTCAGGACGTTTGGCGGAGGAAATGGATAATGCAATTTGGGCAAATCAGTTTGATAATTTAGCTAACCGTAAAGCCCATTATGAAGGTACAGGGGCGGAAATTTGGGCGCAGACAGGGGGGAAAGTTGATGCTTGGGTTACAGCAACGGGAACTGGTGGAACTTTGGCGGGAGTATCTCTATTTCTGAAGGAGAAAAACCCCGATATCAAGTGTGTTGTAGCTGACCCGATGGGGAGTGGCTTATATAGTTATATTAAAACTGGTGAAATCAACCCTCAAGGTAGTTCGATTACGGAAGGGATTGGTAATAGTCGTATTACTGCCAATATGGAAGGGGTGGCGATTGATGATGCGATTCAAGTTGAAGATGTCGAATGTGTCCGTGTGCTTTATCAGTTATTAGAACAAGATGGACTCTTTATGGGGGGTTCAGTAGGGATTAATGTCGGGGCTGCTGTTGCTTTAGCGAAGGAGTTAGGACCTGGACATACTATTGTCACTGTTCTTTGTGATAGTGGGGCGCGTTATCAGTCTAAGCTTTATAATCGGGAGTGGTTAGCCGAGAAGGGTTTATTGCCTAACAGAAGATAAATTCTGTTCACGCTAGGGGTTGGAATTTGAATACATTTGTAACAAGATCGAAGTGTCCCGACGCTAAATCGAAGATTATAGCGCGGGACTTATTGCTCCCCAAACCCCACAAAAGTTAAAATATTATTTTCTGTAGCCCGTTCTCTCGAACACATTACCGCTAATCGGACAATGATCGCGATCGCGCACCGACTCTCCACCATTCGCAATGCGGACTGTATTTATGTCCTAGAATACGGCAAGATTGTCGAGCAAGGTACTCGCGAGCAGCTTTTGGACAAAAATGCCCTGTATGCTAATCTCTGGCGTGTACAAACTGGTTTGAAAGCTAGTAGATAGCTACAAACCCTACTCGAAAAAGACACCATTTGTTCAACCAGAGACGACTTCGTTACTTTTGTAGCCAAAAAGAGTAGTTATATAACTCACCGTTCGCGCATTTCTAAATAAGAAAAGATACTTAGAGATCCAAAAGTTGAGCTAGCGAGACTACAGCGAGACTAACGAAGAATCAACCAACCCTGCATAAAT
>JBBQDV010000043.1:0-17661 GCA_038320005.1 Cyanophyceae cyanobacterium | reverse complement strand
ATTCGTCGGATTGGTGAAATATCCGTCGGTCTGCCCAGCTTGCAAGTCCCAACCTTTAGTGGCGGTCAAGTGCAAACAATGTTAGTTAATGCTTTGGTGTTAGGAATGTTGGGTTGTATTGATGCTTTATTAACTTCTCTTGTTGCAGATAGTTTAACTCGCACTGAACACGATTCTGATAAAGAATTAATTGGTCAAGGTCTGGGTAACTTATTTTCTGGTTTATTCGGTGGGATTGCTGGTGCTGGGGCAACAATGGGTACGGTGGTTAATATCCAAGCTGGAGGACGCACTGCTCTTTCTGGTTTGACTCGTGCCTTTGTTTTACTAGTTGTTGTTTTAGGACTGAGTCAATATTTGACGGTTATTCCGAGTGCAGTTTTGGCAGGTATTGCGTTTAAGGTTGGTGTTGATATTGTCGATTGGGGTTTCCTCAAACGCGCTCATAAAATTTCCCCGAAAGCAGCATTGATTATGTATGGGGTTATCGGTTTAACAGTTTTTGTTGATTTGATTGTAGCTGTTGGAGTTGGTGTTTTTATTGCCAATATTCTGACAATTGAACGTCTTTCTAATCATCGTGCTGATAGTGTTAAAGCAATTACCTATGATGATGAGGAAATTGAGCTAAATGCAGAAGAGAAAAAGCTATTAGAAAAAGCGAATGGTCGTGTTTTGTTATTTTATCTCAGTGGTCCGATGATTTTTGGGGTAGCAAAAGCTATCTCTCGCGAACACAATTTAATTAATGATTACAAAGCCTTAGTTTTAGATTTATCGGAAGTTCCTATTTTGGGCGTGACTTCTTCTCTAGCTTTGGAAAATGCAATTAAGGAAGCGATAGAAAAAGATCGCCAGGTATTCTTAGTTGGTGTTAGTGGACAAACTGAAAAACGTTTGCAAAAGTTAGGGATAATGGATATTGTTCCTACTGAGAATATCATGCGCGATCGCGCTACCGCACTCAGACAAGCTGTAAATAATCTCGATGAACAAATTATTGATTTTAATCCTGATATCATCTCTCCCAACGCCGTTAATTAATTGGCTACTAGGCTTCGATTAATTAAGCTAATTCTTGTTAGTTGAAGTCCTATTCTAATCGCAGTTCAATTCCTTTAATCTAGTAATAAATAACAATGATACCTTTAGGAACAATATTGTCAAGTGGGTCAGCACTTAATCTTGAATTTTTCAACCCTTTGTTCGCAACCGCGCCCAACTCTGAAGCTGCACCAATGGTTTTAGCAGCAGTTCTACTCAGTCTTGTCTTTATCTATCTAGCCAGTAAACTTGGGGGAGAACTATCTAAATTAGTTGATTTACCTCCCGTTTTAGGGGAATTAGTAGCAGGGGTTGTTGTTGGGGTTTCCGCCTTACACTTATTAGTCTTTCCTGAAACAGGTGCAGTTGCTAGTGATTCAGTCGTAATGACGATTTTGCAACAGATTTATAGCTTAAATCCCGAAAGTCTTGGGGAAGTGTTTGCAACACAAAGCGAGGTGATTTCTGTTTTAGCTGAATTAGGGGTAATTATTCTCCTCTTTGAAATCGGTTTAGAATCGGATTTAAGGGAACTACAAAAAGTTGGTTCAAGAGCAGCTATTGTTGCGGTTGTAGGGGTTGTCGCGCCTTTTGTAGGGGGAACAGCAGGACTGATCTTAATTTTTGGAATGCCGACAATTCCAGCGGTATTTGCAGGTGCAGCTTTAACCGCTACCAGTATTGGCATAACTTCAAAAGTGCTTTCAGAATTGGGACAGCTAAAATCTACTGAAGGTCAAATTATTGTTGGTGCAGCGGTAATTGATGATGTTCTTGGTATTATCGTTTTAGCTGTAGTTGCGAGTTTAGCAAAAACGGGAGAGGTTGATATTCTCAACTTAGTTTACTTAATGATAAGTGCAACAACTTTCTTGTTGGGGTCAATATTTTTAGGTAAGTTTTTCAATAAAAGCTTTGTCGCGATCGCGGAAAAATTGCAAACTAGAGGTAAGCTAGTTATCCCTGCTTTAATCTTTGCTTTCTTGATGGCATTTTTAGCCAATGCAATTCATTTAGAAGCTATTTTAGGAGCGTTTGCTGCGGGTTTAGTATTAGATGAAACCGACAAACGCAAAGAGTTAGATCAGCAAATTATTCCCATTGCTGATATTTTAGTTCCTATCTTCTTTGTCTCTGTCGGTGCGAGAGTTGATCTCAGTGTTCTTAACCCGAGTAGTGCTGATAATCGCCAAGGCTTAGTAATTGCAGCTTTCTTGATTGTGGTCGCCATCATCGGTAAATTAATTACAGGTTGGGCAGTCTTCGGTAAAGAAAAAGTTAATCGTCTAGCCATTGGTATTGGCATGATTCCCCGTGGTGAAGTTGGCTTAGTCTTTGCTGGAATTGGTGCAGCCAGTGGCATTTTAGATAAACCTCTCCAAGCAGCCATTATCATTATGGTGATTATTACTACCTTTATTGCTCCTCCTCTATTAAGGTTGGTGTTCAAAGAAGAGGAAAAAATAGTTGAGCCAGATTTAGCAGCAGGGAGTTAAGCAAAATAAAACTAAGGGAGTAAAGTTAATTCTTGGAATTATATGTTAGAAGCTTTTGTATTCGCCACCATCTTAACTGGTTTTTTCGGCATCATCTTTAAGAAAAATCTCGTCCTAAAAATCGTTTCGATGGACATAATGAGTACCGGAGTTATTGCCTATTATGTTCTAATAGCATCAAAAACAGGTTTGTTTACGCCAGTTATCGCCAACTATAAAGAGGTTGCTTATGCCGATCCTGTTCCGCAAGCGGTTATTTTAACCGCGATTGTGATCGGCTTCTCAATTCAAGCACTTATGTTGGTGGGGGTGATGAAGTTAGCGAAAAATAATCCTACTCTTGAAACAAGCGCGATCGAGGAGAATAACACGCCGTGAGTGAGATTACAATTGTCTGGATCGCCTTATCCTTTTTTATTGGCTTCGTTATTTATCTAGTTCCCAAACTTGATCGCTGGTTGGCTGTGGGGGTAACCTTAGCTTCTGCTGGTTATGCTTGTGCGTTGTTTCTACAACCTGCGCCTCTAAACATACAGTTACTTGATAATTTCGGTGTTACCTTAATCGCCGATCAACTAAGTGGCTTTTTTATCCTGACCAATGCCTTAGTAACCAGCGCAGTTATTGTATATTGTTGGGAAAGTGGTAAATCAGCCTTTTTCTATATGCAGATCATAATTCTGCATGGTAGTGTTAACGCCACTTTTATCTGTGCGGATTTTATCAGTCTCTATGTAGCCTTGGAAGTAATTAGTATTGCTTCTTTTCTGTTGATTGCTTATCCTCGCAGCGATCGCGCAATTTGGGTAGGGCTACGCTATCTCTTTGTCAGCAACACCGCCATGCTATTTTATTTAGTGGGGGCGGTACTGGTTTATCAAGCTAATCATTCCTTTGCTTTCGAGGGATTAGGTAATTCTCCCCCAGACGCGATCGCGCTAATTTTTCTCGGACTATTAGTAAAGGGAGGTATCTTTGTCTCAGGCTTATGGCTACCCCTCACCCACTCCGAATCAGAAACCCCAGTTTCAGCAATGCTTTCTGGTGTAGTAGTCAAAGCAGGGGTATTTCCCTTAGTACGATGTGCCTTAATGATCGAAGAAATAGATCCGATTGTACGATTTTTTGGCGTTAGTACAGCACTTTTAGGGGTGGGTTATGCCGTATTTGAAAAAGATACGAAGCGAATATTAGCATTTCATACCATCTCTCAGTTAGGATTTGTCCTTGCTGCCCCAGCAGTTGGTGGCTTTTATGCCCTCACTCACGGTTTAGTCAAGTCTGCTTTGTTTTTAATTGCAGGAGTTTTACCAAGTCGTAACTTTAAAGAATTGCAACATCAACCGATTCGTAACGAGGTTTGGATTGCTTTAGTAATTGCTAGTTTTTCTATCTCTGGCTTTCCCCTACTATCTGGTTTTGGGGCAAAAATCTTAACCAGTAAAAATCTATTACCTTGGCAAGTTATTGCCATGAATATTGCTGCATTAGGAACTGCCATCTCCTTTGCCAAATTCATCTTTTTACCCCATCAAAAAAATCAAGAAAAAAGCCCCTTAAAACCTGGATTCTGGTTGGCGATGGTAATATTACTAGGAGGATTAATTGCAGCTAATGGCTTTTATTATCAAGCTTATAGTTTCAATAATATTATTAAACCCCTCGTGACAATTGGACTTGGTTGGCTGGCATATCTTTTTATCTTTAAAAACTTAGTTATTAAGTTACCCCGCACAAGTGAAAAATTCGAGCATTTGATTGGGGTAATGGCGGTAATGTTAATTATAATTTTTTGGACAATATGGGCAGTATCTCCTATTTCAATATAATCTTGCGACTGACGATTTGGTTTTTGCTTACCGCTGATTTAAGTTTGGCAAATATAATTATCGGTGTCAGCATTGCCTTTTTATTACCCCGTAGCTATAGCCCTCCAGAAGCATTAAAAGATTGGCTACGGGTATTCTGGGAAATCATTGTTGCTATTCCCCAGGCATATATAGAAGCTATCCAAATGATGATCAGTCCTCATAATTACGAGGAAATTGTCAGAGAAAGAGTTAAACCACAAAGAACACCAGGACTACTATTTCTGGACATCTTTTTAATCACCTTTACCCCCAAAACTATTGTTGTGAAATATGATGAACCATGTTGGTTTGAAGTCCATCGAGTCCGAAAGAAGAAAAGGCGTTTGCTTAGATAAGACTTCATCAACTTAAATCTAGCTAATTACTTACAAAAAAGCTTCTATTGAAATTAGAAGAATCAAAAAAGATTTATATATTACCATGCTAAAAAACAAAACTTTGAACACCTTTACTCATATTGATTGGTTGATATTGGTACTATTCAAGCGATTTCAAAATGTTCATCCAGTAACATTTTTGGGGTCTATATTAAGCCTTGAGATAACCCTAGAATGCCCTTCAACGAAGATTATATTTTCGCATAAAATTATAAACTACAAGAAAAGGAAATTTCTATCAGCCTGGTATCGCCCTCTGAAGTTAAATACGCGATGCCAAAATGTTCTTATACGAACATTTTAAATTATGAGATTTATAACCCTAAGAGAGCAACAATGGAATCAATTTTAATCGCCATGATTCTGGCTTTACTCATTCCTATCTATGAAGCTTGTCGAGATAATGATATTTGGCAAAAAATGCTCGCCTTCGCCAGTATTGCCACCAAAACCTCGATCATAATGCTATTTATCTCCGTTTTACGAGATGACTGGTCAATTGGTCTGGTTGCGGTCATCATCCTCAGTGTAGGAAATGCAGGATTAATGTTATTAGCACATTTGATTAAACGTTTGGAAGAAGTATGATTAATATATTAAGTTATATCTTGATTATAATCGGAATTATCTTCTGGTTTTGGGGAACTTTACCCTTAATCAGCAATAGATCAGTTTTATTTAAACTCCATAGCCTTTCCATCGCAGATACCCTTGGTTCTATGAGTATCATTGTCGGTTTACTGTTCCAGATACCAAAGGAATGGTCACTCTTGCTTCTCGCCCTTATTTCCTTAGCAATCTGGAATACGGTGTTAGGGTATGTTTTGGCATATTGTTCCAGCAGTGAGGAAAACTATAATGGATAGCTATATTTACATAATCGTGGCTTTATTACCTTTAGTAGCTGTGATACTCGTCCTACAAGTCAATCCTTATCAGGCTTTAGTGATTCGAGGTATCTTAGGAGCATTAGCCGCACTAGTTTACGCGCTTTTGGGGGCTGCTGATGTGGCTTTAACAGAGGCTTTAGTGGGGACGATGTTAGCGATTACGCTTTATGTGGTTGCGGTGCGTTCTTCTTTGGTGATGCAACTGGGGATACTTCAACTTGAGACAGAAACTAATGGTAAATTTACAGAACTAATTGCTAATCTCAGAAAGGTAATTAATAAACATTATTTACGCCTTGAGATAACAGAATATCCTACTGTAGAAGCTTTAGAAACCGCGTTGATGGCAAAAAAAGTTCATGCTATCTGTGTTACAGGCGAACGAGAAGAACAACCCAACCATGAAAATATAACAACACTCATAGATACTAAACAAACCTATCACACAACAATCAGAGTGCGTCGCCTCTTTGAAATTATGGAAAACGAGTTAACTTTTCCAGGAACGAGTTTTACCTATGTAACTGTAGCAAATGTGGAGGACAAGCATTAATGAAATGGGTATATGTGATCGCAGGGTTAGCCTTATTTATCAAAATTCTGATTACACCTAATCTCACCGCAGAATGGGGAGAGTTTTCGATAGTTGAATCCATAGTTGAGGATAGTGGAGTCTCTAATTCTGTTTCTGGCATTATCTTCAGGAATCGTCTCTATGACACGATTTTTGAAGTAGTAGTATTTACGATCGCGATTTCGGGAGGGCGTTTTCTCCTAGCAAATGAAGAACCAACAGAAACTATTGCTCAATTTAATGATCAGCCGTCAATTGTCTTAGCGCGTCTAGGGGCGACTATTGCTGCATTAGTGAGTATCGAACTAGCGATTCGGGGTCATCTCAGCCCTGGGGGTGGTTTTGCTGCTGGGGTAGCTGGGGGAACAGCCATCGGTTTGATTGCGATTACCTCCAAATCGGAGTGGATGGAAACAGTTTATAAACAATGGAATGCTGCTATCTTAGAAAAGGTTTCGGTGCTGATTTTCATCGTTTTGGCGGTAGCAACTCTAATTGGCTGGGAATTACCCCAAGGGCAGTTAGGTACGCTCTTTAGTGGCGGAGTTATCCCTTTACTCAATATTTTAGTAGCAATTAAGGTTGCCTTGGGTTCTTGGGCAGTTATTCTCCTTTTTATTCGCTATCGAGGCTTACTTTGATTTCAGCTTAAATACCCCTTGTATCTCTTACTTTCCCTTTTGCGATTCAATATACTTCTTAACTGTATCAGAGCTATATCTTGTAGTCTATGCGCTATGTCTCCCACTAAGACAGGCTTGTGCTTCGTATTTTAAAGTATAATCATCATTATTTAGACCCAAACCCCCTAACTACTATGCTGAGTTTGTTTATGAACAAAGCTGCCCAAATTGTCATCAATCACTGTATCCAGACCAAAATAGGAGTGGTTGTTTTTGGTTGGAATGATGGACAAAGACAAAATATCAACTTGGGGAAGAAAACCAATCAGTCATTTGTGCAAATTCCCACAGCAAAGCTAAAAGCCCGTATCGCACAATTATGTGAACAATACGGGCTTGATTTTGTTGAGACGGAAGAAAGTTATACTAGTCAATCTTCTTTTTTAGATGGCGATGAACTTCCAAAATACGGTGAAAAACCCACGGGATGGAAACCAGACGCTCGAAGACTCGCTAACGCTTCGCTATCAGGAAAAAGAACGAAGCGTGGCTTATATCGCACCGCTAAAAACTGGTATATCAACGCAGACTGTCAAGGAGTAGCGAAGCGGATAAATCCCGTGGAGAAGTCAATGGTCATTGTTTCTGTGAATTAATGCTTCAACTTGTTCCGCTTAAACGCTTACGGTGGCAACTTAGCCAAAACTCTCCCTTAAAACGCCAATTGATCATCTTCTGGGCAATTCTCAAATTGTTCTTACTTTGGCTATGGGATAAAGTCTGGCGCAGAAATTCGCTTCTAGATCGCCAAACGCGATCGCGCCGTTTAAGTCAAACCCTCATTGATTTAGGACCCACATTTATTAAAATTGGACAAGCCCTCTCCACTCGTTCTGATCTCTTACCCCCAGAATATATTATTGCCTTAGCAGAACTACAAGATAAAGTTCCCCCCTTCAAAAGTGAAGACGCGATCGCGCTAATTGAAAGTCAGTTTGATAAACCCCTTTTCACCCTCCTGCGAGAATTTGATTCCATTCCCCTTGCTTCCGCCAGCTTAGGACAAGTTCATAAAGCCCTACTCCACAGTGGAGAAGAAGTAGTAATTAAAGTACAGCGTCCAGGTTTACAACAGCTTTTTGACCTAGATTTCCAAGTTCTCCATCGCCTGATTAAATTCGGTAATCGTTTTTTACCTGGATTTCGCAAATATAAGCTAGAAGCAGTTTATCAAGAATTTACAGCCCTTTTATATTCCGAAATTGACTACATCCACGAAGGGAAAAATGCAGAGAGATTCCGCAATAACTTCCTCGAAGAACCGAAAATCCTCGCCCCTATCGTCTATTGGCAATATACCACCCACAAAATTCTCGCCCTCGAATATCTCCCAGGTATTAAAATTGATAACCGTCAAAGTCTCGAAGCCTGTGGAATCGATCCCCAAGAAATTATTCAACTTGGGATTACCTCCTTTTTGAAACAACTACTCCTCGATGGCTTTTTTCAAACTGACCCTCATCCTGGAAATATGGCGGTAACTGCAACAGGAGAGATCATTTTCTATGACTTTGGCACAATGGCGGAAGTTGTACCCCTAGCAAAAGACCAAATGATCAAGATGTTTTTTGCTGTCTTGCGCAAAGATACAGAAGAAGTCGTAGATACTTTGACCTATATGGGTTTAGTTGAACCGATTACAGATATGACCCCCGTAAAGCGATTAGTTGACTTCTTACTAGAAAGATTTACCGAACGTCCGATTGATATTCGTGAATTAGAGGAAGTTCGTGCCGAAATTTTGATCATGTTTGAGAAACAACCCTTTCGCCTCCCTCCTCAGATGACCTTCGTTCTCAAAGCAGTGACCACCCTAGATGGCATTGCTAGAGCCTTAGACCCCGAATATAATCTTTTAGCAGCAAGTCAGCCATTTGTGAGAAATCTCACGGTTTCCTCCCAAGGAAGGGGGCGAATGGTGCAGGAATTACTCCGCCAGGGGAAAGCTTTAATCCAATTCAAACTGCGCAGCCCTCAGCCCAGGAAGAAACTAGTGCAAGAACTAGAAGCCCGTCTTGAAAAGCAAGAGTTAGAGTTGCGCCTACAAGCCATAGAAAGTGATCGTCTCATGACAAAAGTGCAACTAACCCTAATGAGTGTTATCTATGGGGGACTGGTGGGGTTTACAGTTTTAGCAGGAGCAGTTTTAATGGTGGGAGAAGTTATTGTGGGCGCGATCGCGATTTTCTTCGTCTCTGGTATTTTCCTCATTCTTTTACTTCATTCTCTCCTACAGATCTAAGAATATCCTTGCAATTATTCAAAGCAGGGAAATCTCGGAATCTTCACGCTGACACTCTCCGCCCTAAAGGAGCGGAGATTCTCGCTTCAACGGGAGAGTCTAGAAAATATGGAACTTAATCCAAATATTTTCCCCGATCCCTTTACCCTCAACGAGCATTGTTCCGATCTGCCCGACCGTAATTAAAACAAAGTTTAACAGAAAAGTCGTCCTAGAAGGACGAGGCTTTAGACCCAGTTTTTTTTGGTAAAATAGAAGAGAAATTGATAAACAGCTATTTTTCGTATAAATTTAGTAGCAAAAGTAAAGCAGGAAAATCAACCAACTATGACTGACCTTCAAACCAAAATCGAGCAAGAACGTCAAGCAGCAAAAGACGCTTGTAGCACCAGTGGCGATACTTCTCAAGAATGTGCGGTTGCTTGGGATACTGTCGAAGAACTACAAGCAGAATCCGCTCACCAAAAGGGTAAGCAGCCCAAAAAGAACTCTCTAGAACGGTATTGTGATGACAATCCTGACGCTGATGAGTGTCGTATTTACGAAGATTAAATCGTAAAATTGTCAGTCCTTGGCAACTCGATAAGTAAAAGCTATCTCATTGATATAAAAAAATAATCAATGAGATTTTTTGTCTTTGCGCAAGCTTTCTAAGCAACTAGCAAACTTTTTTCTTTAAGGTCTTCTAATTAAGAAAATACTCCCCTGAAAATACCTTTTCCGCAGCCCCAGTCATATAGACATTCCCCTCAGCTTCTGACCAACTAATTTTTAAATTTCCCCCAGGAAGTTCCACCGTACAGATGCTTGCGCTCTTTTGGGTCAAAACCCCTGCTACCACAGCAGCACAAGCCCCCGTACCACAAGCGAGAGTGATGCCTGCACCTCGTTCCCAAACGCGCATTTTCAGGTAATCAGCCCGCACCACTTCAATGAATTCCGTATTAATTTTTTTAGAAAAGCCTGGATGATGCTCAAAAAGAGAACCAATCGTTTCTAAAGCAATCTGATCAACATTATCAACAAAAGTAACACAGTGAGGATTTCCCATACTGACACAAGTTACCTCCCAACTCTTCCCAGCAACTTCTAGAGGCTGATTAATCACCTTCTGATTAGCTTCTCCCAGGCTTGTGGGAATCTCCTTTGCCAGTAAACGGGGTTTACCCATATTTACCGTTACTTCCCCTGTAGCTTCTAACTGAGGCGTGATCATTCCCGCTAAGGTGTGAATATTATAAGTATCTTTCGCAGTATCTCCTTCCAGGTGGGCGATAAACTTAGCAAAACAGCGAATGCCATTACCACACATCTCTGGTTCTGAACCATCAGAGTTAAAAATTCGCATGGTGTAATCTCCACCCTCTTCACCAGGAAGAAGAAAGATTACTCCATCTCCTCCAATACCGAAATTGCGATCGCACATGCGTATTGCTTGCTTTGGGGATAAGATTGGCTCTGAATTTTGGCGATTATCGATTAAAATAAAATCGTTTCCCAAGCCCTGATACTTACTAAATTGAATTCTCATTACTGATACTCCTACAGGAAAGCGAAAGAAAAAGATATGCTGACTTCTATATCTAGCAAATTAATTCAAAGCTATGACAGAATTTGAAAGTGGACTGCCCAGTATTCGTCAACTCCAAAGTTTCATTCAAAATAAAAAAGAAGTTGAAATAAAACTTCTCACTCAAGATCAAGATATCATGGTTGGGAAAATGCTGTGGCAAGATCAAAACTGTGTTTGTTTACAGAATCAAGATCAACAGTCTGTATTGATTTGGTGGCAAAGCATCGCCTATATCAAATTAAAACTATAATTTATCCCTAAGCTATATGGCAGTAACTATTACTTACAGGCTAGGATACTAAAACAGCAGCAAAAACTTTTTAATTTAGTCAGACATAGAAAATTTACCTATTCTTACCTAAGTAATGAAGTAATAATTCTTGCAACTAGTACAGTGATAAATAATATCGAATTTTCCGAATAACAGCTTGCAAAACAAAAGGAAACGCAAAAGCCGTGTCAATTAGCAGCGTTCAACCACAATATAAACCAGAAGAAAATAGTAAACGACTATCTACCAGCTTTTGGAAGGGAGTGGCGACTTCAACTGGAGGAACGATATTTCTTTTCCTCGCACTGTTTGGTTCTCTAGGAGCAGGAGGACTAATTGGTCTCGCCCTAAGTATGCGTAATCTTCCTGATGTTAGCTCTTTACGTAACTATGCCCCCGCAGAAACAACTTATATTTATGATATTAAAGGACAGCTTTTAGATAACTTACATGGAGAGGTAAATCGTAAAGTTATCTCCAGTAACGAAATTTCTCCCGAACTCAAACGAGCGGTACTCGCCATTGAAGACAGTCACTTTTATCTCCATAACGGTGTCAACCCTTATAGTATTATGCGGGCGATGCTTGTTAACTACAGGCAAGGCTCAGTCGTAGAAGGAGCTTCTACTGTTACCATGCAGCTAGTTAGAAATATTCTTCTCACCCGTGAGCGCGAATTTGATCGCAAAATTGCTGAAGCGGTTTTAGCACTGCGCATCGAACAAGAATTTACCAAAGATGAGATTTTGGAAATGTACCTCAATACAATTTATTGGGGACACAATAACTATGGTATTCAAACCGCAGCAGAGAGTTACTTTAATAAACCTGCTGCGGAGTTAAATAGGGAAGAATCCGCAGTTCTCGCTGGCATGATTCAAGCCCCAGAATCCTATAGTCCTTTCATTAACTACAGTAATACAAAAGCCAGACAAGCAACCGTTCTTGACCGAATGGCACATTTAGGCTGGATTACAGCAGAAGAAGCAGAAGCCTCAAAACAAGAACAACTTTTTGTCGGGAAACCCACAGCTTGGCAACCGAGTAAGAGTCCTTACATTACTAATGCAGTCACTGCTGAACTAGAAAATCGCTTTGGTCAAGAAGCTGTCCTTCAAGGTGGAATGCGAGTCCAAACTACTGTTGATTTGAAGTTTCAGAAGATGGCGGAAGAAGTAGTTAGCAAAGGGCGAGATGGCTTACGTAATCGGGGCTTTCGTCAGGCGCAAATTGCCCTAGTGGCGATTGATCCCCGTACTCATTACGTGAAAGCGATGGTAGGGGGAACTGACTACAACGAGAGTCAACTCAATCGTGCGATTCAATCCTATCGTCAACCAGGTTCAGCCTTTAAACCCTTTGTCTATTATACTGCTTTTGCCTCGGGTAAATACTCTCCTCATAGCACAATTATGGATAGTCCCGTCAGTTATCCTGACGGTAATAATACTTATAGCCCGAAAAACTATGGGGGCAGTTTCCAGGGACAGATGACTTTGATGAAAGCCTTGATGTTCTCTCGCAATATACCAGCAATTAAACTTGGGCAAGCAGTGAGCGTTACTAAGGTGATTGAGACGGCAAGAAAAATTGGTGTCACTAGTCCTTTAGATCCAGTAGTTTCCTTACCTCTAGGGGCGATTGGGATGACTCCCCTGGAAATGGCTAATGCCTATGCTACTTTTGCAAATAATGGTCTTCATTCTAAAGCAACCACCATTGTCCGAGTTACGGATAGTAGTGGTAATATTTTACTTGAAAATCTGCCTGAACCTCAACAAGTTCTCGATCCTTGGGCAACGGCTTCTCTAACAACGGTGTTAAAAGGAGTTATTGAAGGAGGAACGGGAACAGCAGCCCAATTAGGTCGCCCTGCTGCTGGTAAAACAGGAACTACCGACGGTGAGCGAGATGTTTGGTTTGTTGGCTTTGTGCCTCAACTTTCAACAGCGGTCTGGATTGGTAATGATGATAATGCCCGTCTGGGAGGGGGAATCACTGGGGGTGGTTTTGCTGCGCCAATTTGGAAAGATTTTATGACCAAGGCTTTAACTGGCGAACCAGTTCAGTATTTCCCCGCTGCATCTAAATTTCCTCGTCCTAAGCCTTAACAAGAATTTTGATCCTTGTTGCTCAACCTTAAATCCCTATGCCATTATTGATCCTGGTTGCTGATGATGATCCAGGAATTCCCCTGGCGATCTATGATTATTTAGAGTTGTCAGGGTACTCTGTAATTACCGCTAAAGATGGTGAAGAAACCCTTTCACTTTGAAATGGAGGAACTGGGGGCAATTGTGCGTAATCTTTTAGAGCGATCGCAGATAGTCCAATCAGAATGGCGATTTTCTCAGCAAAGTTCTCCTCCTCAATCCGCAAGTTCTAGGGAAGAATCCTTTTGTACTCATCTTTCTCAGCTTGAATTACATTTTGAATTTATTGAACGGGAACAACAAGTTTTAGAATGTCTAATCTCGATATTGGTCAGAAATTGCACCTGAGTCCCCGTACAATTGAGAAATATGTTAGTAGCTTACTTCGCAAAACAGACACTAGCAATCGGGCTGAGTTAGTTCGCTTTGCTTTAGATCATCGCCTTGTTATTTAGGTTTAGAACTTTTCTTGTACGTCTTGGTTCTCTTCTAGGCGTTCACCCAGGGTATAAGCCCCTTTTCCTGCTACCTTCTCGCCCTGTTCTTGCGTGCCTTCTGTTGGCGCACCAACCGCTTTCCAAGCTGCTAATCCACCTTCAATTGCAGCAACTTCATTAAAACCATCGGCATGTAGTTGAGAGGCTGCTTCAGCAGATTCTTCATCTGTATTACCATAGACGTAGATCTCACGATTTTTTTGCAGGCTTGCTCTAGTCCGTTCTGCGACATCAGGATCATTTAAGGGAGAAGGCATTGCTCCCATGATGCGACATTTATTGAAAGAATCGCGATCGCGCACATCTAAAATAGTAAACCCAGGTTCACCCCATTCTAACCGCTCCTTAAGTGCCTGTGGACTAGATTTCGGCTTTTGCATTGCTGGAGGGGTTTCGGTGAATTCGGGCATTTTATCTTTAGTATTTAGAATTGCTTTTTCTTCACTACTCATATATTTTATATTCCTTAATGATTCCAACTTCATTCAATCACACTGGAAGCTAAGGCTTGTACTTCTTGAGTTATAAACTCTTGAAAATCTATCTCAGGTTAGAGCATTTACAAATTACTGCTACTGCTATAACACCCGAAGCCATAGGAGGGGTCAAACAGAAGCCCCCTAGCGCATCGGGAATTGCTCACCAGTTACATTTGACGTACTAGAGGTTGATTATCTTTAATCTCCCCAACTAAAACTACATCAGCTACATTGACGAACAAGCCATTTTCTAACACCCCAGGAATATTGTTAATCGTTTTTTCCAAATCTTCAGGGTTATCGATGCTTGCAAATTTGACATCAATGACCAAATTACCTTGATCTGTCACCACTGGACCTGCTTTTCTAATACCCATGCGCAGTTCTGGTGTTCCTCCTAGATTAGCTAAAGCTCGCATAACTGGCGCGATCGCCATGGGAATCACCTCAACTGGAAGCAAAAATGTTGACCCCAAACCCTCGACAAGCTTACCGCTATCAACCACAACAATAAACTCCTTTGCTAAAGAATCTACCACCTTCTCACGAGTATGAGCAGCCCCACCCCCTTTAATCAAATTCTTATTTGGATCAACTTCATCCGCACCATCAATAGCAAGGTCAATATGATCAACAGCATCTAAACTTGTCAGAGGAATACCAAACTGTTTAGCTAAAACTTCAGCTTGAAAAGAAGTAGGAATTCCCACAACATCCTTTAACTCTCCCGAAGTGATCCGTTTACCAATAAACTCAATCGCATAAGCAGTGGTTGAACCAGTCCCTAAGCCTAAAATCATCCCCGACTTCACCCGATCTGCTGCTGCTTTCCCCACTTCCTGCTTCATCTTGTCAACAGGATTCATTTCTTCAGTCATGGCTATCTCCTTTGTAAATAAGCTCTTTCAAGCTTACAACAATCCAAACCCCAACAAAATTAAAGACGCGAAATCTCGCGTCTCTACATAATTCAGATATTAAACTGAAAATCGTAACTTAGGTGTTAGTACCCTGGGCTGCTAACATCTCCTTCAGCTTGGATAATTCATCCGCCCAACGAGGATCAGGCTGGGTTGATCCACCACCACCACCACTACTAGCTGCTTTCGGAGTAGCTTTTTCTCCGCGCCGAGATTTACCGCCAGCACGCTTTTTAGCAGGGGCTACATTTGGAGCTTTATTTTCAGTTTCAGTTGCTTCTGGTTGCTCGGAATTTTCTTCCTTCTCTTTTGTGCGAGGAAGAGCTTTTTCAATCTTCAGTTCGTTTTCCCCAAAGGTATAACCGTTAAATTTTTCAATAACTTGGTCAGCAATTTCATCGGTTGGAACAGTGACAAAAGCAAAGCCCCGACACTTACCTGTTTTGCGATCTTTGATTACTTTAGTGTTCACTGAGTCACCATATTCTGCAAAGATTGCTTGTAAATCATTACGATCTACATCTTCTTTGGGTAAGTTACCCACATAAAGGCGAATAGACATGAGAGATTCCTCCATGATAATTAATTAAGTTATTCAAAAAATTTATATGCTAAACCATAGGTCTCAGCTTGATGCGACTTGAAAAGAGAATGGTCAAACCAATCGTACTTTAATTCTGCCAATTTTCTGACGACCTAGCTTTAACGACCTTGATACTAACATCTAAGCCAGGACGACAGTGATAATTGTTTGTCTGGCTTTGTAGGCTAGAAACGTCAATACCTCTTACCTTAGATGCTTTTATCAAAATTGAACTGGATAAAATCTGCTGCTTGTATTAAGTCTTACAGAATATATACACCATCTACTAAGTTATCATGATCTGGTAAAGGTTGCTAGTTTTTGGCAATATTTTTTTGACTATTATCTTTTCTCGCCCCTAAGATTGATGAACCCTAGAAATTCCTGCTCAACGTCTAGCCTACATTAAAGTAAGAGCTTTAATCTTCTTCAGCTTATCTGTTTCTAATCCTTCCAAATCATTAGAATCTAACCAGCCATCTTTTACTAATCCAGCCAGGACAAAAATGAAACCTAAACCTTCTTCATCATACTTACCATCTAAATCGTATCTCCTCGCACTCAAAAAATCGTGTAAGTGCCACAAATCATCAAGTTTGGTGATTTCTTTAGCTCGATTGCGGACTATTTCTATCAAAGCAGCAGATTCTCTTTTACGAGATTTATCTAAAGCGGACTTAGCTACTTTCTTCTCTAACTTTGACCAATTACTATCTTTCAATTCCATAGACTCAATACAAACAGAATCAACGCTTATCCATTATTCATCTGGAGAAAAAGCGTTGATCCTGATATAGTTTATTTTAGTTGCTTATCTTAACACCAGAAGCGATACCCAATTTAGGATAAAAGCTTGCTCTAACGAGCTAGTTTCATCAACTCTTTAGGAGATGCGAGTAAATCAATTGCGACAAAAAAGATCTTCCCTTCAGGATTAAGCAGAAATCTCCAAGCAATGTTCATCCCGACTCCAGCACCAAACCAGGGCGTTTGGACAGTACCAGTGACTTTGACTTGAGTGTAGTCATCTTCTGCGGGTTCAACAACACCTCGCTGAGGAATTAGTTTCAGGTTTTGACATTCTTCGCGGAAAAACTGCATAATTTGGTCTTTCCCCGTAATAGGTCGGCGGAAAGGTGGTTGTAGCGCACCATCTTCAGCAAACAAGTTAATTAAAGCATCAAAGTCATTAGCATTTAAACTATTGATGTAGCGCAGCACTGTAGCATTATCAACACCTTCAATTTTAACCTGAGTACGCTGTGATATTTCCTGAGCAGGAGCAACGGGTTCAGTTACTTTGGTATACTTTCCTAACTTACTGGCTTCAAAGCCCATGTCAACAACAGTATTGCGTAAAACTGTAATTTGCTGACCTGCTTCTAGCCCTTTAATTGCTTCTAAAACCGCCTTAGCATTAGCAGAAAGCTTATAATCTTTGGGAATAGGCGCGACGCTTCCATCTTCCATCCATTCACCTAGTTTGTACCAGAAACCTAGCTTAATATTTGGACTCCAAGTGGCATAAGTTCGGCAAATTTCGGTATCAGCATGATTAGTTAAATCACACATGACTTGGCTTTGTTCAGCAAAATCCATTTGCTTAATTTCTTCTAAGATTCTTTCTGCAAACTGCATATTAGCAGCCCCAGGAGCAGCCACGGTGATGGTTTTGCCCATTTCTAAGTAAGAAAACCAGATTAAAGCGAGTTGGTCTTCTGCACTTAGTTGATTAAAACGGGCGATGGTTGCGGGGACAGCATCAGCAGTGAGGGTATTTGGGAAGATGCTGCGAGCGGTGTCAATTGTAAATGGCATAATGTTTTTTATCTACTTTTACAAAGATTTAATTAGAAGGCTTTTTAGAGAAAAGCACGATATCTTTCTTTTCTTAGGTATATTGTAATACAAAAAATAAATATTTGTAAAGCTTTATTACAAAAAAAGATATTTTATCCCTATTCTGTAGTGAGAAATGCTAGACAATCTACTTTATCTTGCCTCCCAC
>JBBQDV010000042.1:0-18206 GCA_038320005.1 Cyanophyceae cyanobacterium | reverse complement strand
AAAGATTGACGAAACAGCTTGGGAGCTTGTTCATGAGGGAGAAAATAAACCTTGGAAAGTTGAAACCCGTCCCCATAACAGTATTGAGGAAGGAACAAGGCAAGTAAAAGATGCTGACGGTTATTTTGTCGAAAATGCGGTGCGGATGCTCCCAGGCTGGAGTTTAGCGATTGGGGTAAATCAAGCCACTCATCAGGCTTTGGAGAAATTAGGGACTTCCCTCGTATTGAGATTAGGGGGAGAAGGGCATCGGGCAACTTTAGAACGTTGTCTAGCCCTAGATAACCAGTGGCAGGAACTTAGAACTGTGTCACAACAGAACTATCAACAAGGCGTTGAACAAAAATCTAGATCTCTGGCTTATTTGGTGACTCCTGGGATATTTGAACGACTCCATACCAACAAGGGCAGGAAACAAGCTTTGTGTCGTGCTTATCCTTGGGAATGGAAACTCGCTCACACCGTCAACAAAAACCAGCAAGCAGGTTCTCTGGTTGGATTTGCCACAGATAAGGCAGTTCCGATTAGTTGTCGCATCCGTGACCAAGATGACGACAGTAAAAGCATTCCTGCCCCCCAGGTTTTTGCTGCTACTCCAGGGAGTGTTTACTACCTAGAGCAACCCGAATCCCTTTTTCAAGACAGTGCTGATGCTTCTGGGCAAGCTAAACGCTGGCGCGAACTTGGATACTCAGAACTACTTTGGCTAAAAAACCCTATTCTTGCAAAGGATGAAATCCATGATTAATCTTGTTCACTTATACTTACTCTCTCCCTTACACACAGGAGGAACAACCCAAGAAGGTAATCTCTTAGGTATTGCCCGTGAGTCACACACAAATTTACCTTATATTCCTTCTAGTACCATTCGGGGAAAATTACGTTCTTCTGTTTCTGATGAAGCCACAAAATTTAAGCTCTTTGGTACTGAATTAGATAAAGCTGACAAACTCGAACAAGGAAATATTTGGATTGGTGATGGTTCAATTCTCTGGCTTCCTGTTTCCTCCCTAAGTCATGGTGTGGTGTGGATTAGCTCACCAATGTTACTTCGTCGTTGGGCAAATTATAATAATAAACTTGCTAAAGTCCCTGGTGATTATAGTTGTAGTTTTCAGAAAGATAACTCTCAGGTTTACTTAAAAGATGCCATCTTTAAATCATCAGAGTTACAACAATGGGACGACTGGCAAGAATTTGTTCCCAAAACACCGGAGACAGGTGGAATTAAGCAAGTCCTTGTTGTACCGGATAAACATTGTGCGACGCTGATTCAAATGAGTCTCTGGCGACAAGTAAAAATCAAGCTAGATGAGCATAAATCCGTTGATGGGGGCTTTCGTTATGAAGAGGCGATTCCACCGGATACGTTCATGTATTTTCCCTGGGGAATTACGTCTCAAGCTAATGGTTCTACTGCTGACTCTAATCAAAAGTTTACAGATCTTTTAAAAGAGCAAAGTATTTTACAAATCGGAGGACAAGAAAGTTTAGGTAGAGGCTTTGTCCAACAATGTATTTAATAACTTCGCTAAATTTAATTAAGGAGAGCTATAAATGAAAACTTTTGATCCAAGAACCCTCACTACACCAGCTTATGAAGCCTTATCTGGTTTGCGTTCTCATTATGAAAATGACACATCCCGTTTGAAGGAACAGAAAAATCAGGCAATGGAACTCTATACTTATCTCTCAACCTGGGGGCTGATGCGTCTTAAAGCTGAAGAAAAGGCTCTAAGTCAAGAGGGTAAAAAAGAAGTAGTCAAAAAATATTTCCAGAAGTTACAAACTCTCTCAGGAGTTGGGGAGTTAGCTGGTGATAAAGGCTTAAATACTTTAAAAGATATGTCAGGGGATGACTATTTAGGACTAACTGGACTCGGTTTAGAACTTGCTAAAGAATTTGGATTCTGGGCAAATGCAGTTTATTGGGATATTAAAGGATAATAAATAATGGTTTTCAATCGACCGAATCGACCGAATCGACCTAACCGAACAGAACCCAATCAATCAGTAAGTAATCGACCAGTAAAACAAATAAATTCGATAAATAGAGAAGATAATCGAAATCCTGAACCTTCTCCCTGGCTTAACCCAAACTCTATCCCTCACCCTAGTACCAATGCAAGTTTTGTTGAATATCTGCGTTGGATGCGAGAACCAGAGCAAGATAATAAAGATGCTACTAAGGTGCAAATCCTACAATTGGCAACTCAGGGGGCGAATTATCGTGATCGCCTCACTCAACTAACTAAACGAACTAAACTGATTGCGACAAATAGTTTTGAGGTGAAGTGTCCTTGGCGGATTCGGGTTGGGGGACATCGTGGACCTGAGAGTATTTTACTTCCTGCTTTTGATGCTTTGGGAATGCCTTATATTCCTTCGAGTACCTTACGGGGGGTAGCCCGAACTCAAGGGATTCGGGAAATTATGGCAAAAGATAAGGTTAAATGGTCTGAAGCTGAAGACCAGATTGCACCTTATTTTGGCTCTTTGGAGTCTGAAGAACGCGATCGCGCTGGAAAGGTCGTTTTTCTAGATGCTTACCCCCTCCCTAGTCAAAGCGGAGGGTTAGAAATAGATATAGCGAATAATATTTGGCAATGGGTTGGGAATGATCTTGAATATTCTCCTAACCCTAATCCATTTTTGTCCTTGAAATCGCCTGAATTTCTGATTGGGTTACGTTTAGTTAGTAACTGTAAAGATAATGCTGTATTAGATAAGGTCAAACAGTGGTTAGTCGCTGGTTTAGAATCTGGCGTTGGTTCTCAAGTCAATACAGGTTATGGTCAATTAGTTACCGGAAATAAAAAGAGTCCAGATGAGTTCTTTCGAGTTGAATTTGGTCTGGAAGGGCAATTAATTCACGGCTATCAAAAGTTTACACGGTGGCAATGGAATGATAGACGAAATCAATGGCAAATGCGGGGTCAAGCAGAAGCTGAGGTTCGTCCCACTGCTTTTAAGTCAATGTTACGCTATTGGTTTAGAGCTTTTGCACTAGGGGTCTTACCTCAAGAAGCAGTTCAAAATCTGGAAGGGCAGTTATTTGGAGCAATTCAACCAACTCAACAGCGAGGCTGGTTGAAAGTGAGAGTCTTAGATGGCAAATTGATTCAGAAAGAACCTCGCCCTAATAACCAAGGAAAAACCGATGAATGTGGTGAACAAGAAGGCATTTTATCATTAAGTTTGTCTTCTGAAGTCCCATTAGATTCTAGTAAACAAGCCACGATTAAAGCCTTAGCCGAAAATCTGACTTGGTTAATGTTTAACTTAGGTGGTATTGGTCAAGGGGCTAGACGACCTTGCTATTCTCGCACAAGTCGCGATCGCGCTCCCTGGTATCGGGGTTCTACTTTTTTACCAGATATAGAAGATGATTTTTGGGCTATTGCCAGTTCTGTAAAAGGTTTTCAGAAACAATTTCAGAAAAGGTTGCAGAACTATTATCAAGCCTTAAATCAGCTAACCCAGAATCAACTTAACTATAATAACCGTCGCGCAGCAGCTAGAGTAACTCGCAATAGTTGGATTGATGCTGTTGATTGTAATTGTCAAATCATTATTTGTGCAGGTGAGAGCAATAGTAATAAAATTCACGCTCTCAGAATCCTCCATAGTCCAGCTTTAAAAGTAGGTAGTGGTGGAAACCTTGATTATGATGGTGATTTGTGTGGCAAAGTACAGCGTGGCGTAAAACCTTCTCCTGTTTGGGTTGCAGATTTAGGAGATTATCAAGTTGTGACTGTGTTTGGTGCAAATGAAGATCCTCGCAAGAAATATATTACAGAACTACAAAACCAAACTGAACCTGCTAATTTTGCCCAAATATTTCCTTTACCTTCGTCATTATGAAATCTATTGTTGTCGCTACGATTGGAACACGAGATTTGATGTTCCAGATTGCATCTGGTAAATGGTTTAATATTGGTGATGACCGGATGCAGGATGGAGATATTATCGGGGAACAAGCTGAGGTTCTCTCTGATTTGGGTTTATCCTCAATGGGTTATCGGGAACTGACACAGTATCTTTTAGAATCTTCATCTTCTTACCTTGAGCGGATTAAACCCGTTATTATTGGTAAGTTACTGCGCGATCGCGCTTCTGAAATTGAGCGTATCTATTTAATCGGTACAGACCAAGCAGAAGAAGTTCAACAACGCAATAAAGATACTATTTACGGTTGTAAACTGATTCAGAATTGGGTAGAAAATGTTCTCAACCCAGAAACTAAAAATGAAATTATCACCGAAGTTATTAGTTTAGGATCACAGGGAACGAACCCATCTAACTTTGAAGAAATGTTTCAATGGTGGCAAAAGGTTTGGCGCGATCGCCTTTTGGTGCAAGAGGAGCAGCCGATTTGGTTATGTTTGAAGGGAGGAGTCGGTCAATCTGCTGAAGCTGGCAGAATCTCAGGTTTAAGTCGCTATGGTGATCGCATTCAATTTTTTGAGTTTCAGCCAACGCCTAGAAAGAATCAAGTTGGAACACCTTCAGACTATAGCGGACCTTTCTTAGGCACAAATTATCTTTGGGATCGCACTCAACAACAAGCTCTGAAATTACTAACTCGCTATGACTATGCAGGAGTTCTAGAGTTACTAGAACCTTATTTTAAGCAAAATCCCTCTGGGTTTAAAGCAGTTCCGACTTATCTCAATGCAGGGGTCGCTTGGAATCAAGGAGAATTTCAGACTTTCTTCAACTTAGCGAAAAGCACTTTATCAACTCCACAACGACGAAAACAAGCTCAGGAATGGTGGTGGATGGGATATGAACAGGCTTATATGGCTATAGTTCGCCTCAAACAACAAAATACAACTGAGGCAATGTTACATAGCTATCGTGCTATTGAAGCAACGATTATGCAATGGGTTGCTCAAGAATTTTCAGCAGTTAGGGTTATTCCCCATGAATTTCCGACTCTTAACCGTTCCATCTTGAATAGATATCCTAAGTTAGAAACCTTTTTTGACGCAGATAGGGTAAGGGGAGAAACCATTAAGTTGACACAATGGGTTTTAGAGGCTTTATTAAATGAAGCAATTCCCGAAATAGCCGACTCTCAAGATTTTAAGAGTTTTTGGTCTTCTGCAAACACGATGCGGAATATTCTCTCTCATCAACTTGGAGGTTTATCTCAAACTTCGTTATTTGATGCTTGGGAGGTTGCGAATATAGAACAGTTAGAATCTCGGTTGGTGCGTTGTCTTAATGTTCTCTCTGGTCAAAGTTGTTCTTCGTTAACCCAAATTAGTTTGTTTGCAGAAACTCACCATTTGACTAAGAAGACGATTGAAAATTTTCAATTTTAACTGGAAATTTTGCTAAGTGTTCAGATTGATAGTTTTTTTGTTCTATTTTTGCGAAGGATAAGTTAAATGGCTGAAATACTTATTATTTGGTTCTATCCCTCGACTATAAGCACAGCAGGGCTTTCATCTGCTCTAGCTGGACTTTTACTTAGGTTTAGAGGTATAGTTTATCTATCCTTCGCAAACCCCATCTGTACTTGTTATAGAATAAGGGTTCTGGCAAAGACTCTCTCTACTCGCTAGAGAAATTAGTTGAATGGAAACTTCAGGCAACTGGTTGCTGCCTGTGCAAGCTTTGATGTCACGCAGCTCTCTACTCGCTAGAGAAATTAGTTGAATGGAAACTGCAACTTGATTTAAACCGATGATTGTGTTTTGTACTTCTGCAACTCTCTACTCGCTAGAGAAATTAGTTGAATGGAAACTTTTGTGAAAGCATACTCCTCTCCATCAACATTGAATCCGGACTCTCTACTCGCTAGAGAAATTAGTTGAATGGAAACAAACCTGTTTGCCTTCGCATTCCGCCCATACCCAACCACGTTGGGCCATGCACCTCTCTACTCGCTAGAGAAATTAGTTGAATGGAAACAGGGCTTCTTCTACAGAGCCTTCTTGCGTGTTATACCTGAAATTCTCTCTACTCGCTAGAGAAATTAGTTGAATGGAAACCCTTGCTCTTCAACCGTAACCTGATCCTGTAATTCTTCTGCTACTCTCTACTCGCTAGAGAAATTAGTTGAATGGAAACTTAGAAGTGTTTTCCCTAGAGCGCGATTTCCGTTTTGAGGATACTCTCTACTCGCTAGAGAAATTAGTTGAATGGAAACATCTGTGTCAGTGACCCGATTAGAAGCTTGCCATTAACTCTCTACTCGCTAGAGAAATTAGTTGAATGGAAACTCGTCAAAGCGACCGTCCTGATCGCCACTATGCTCGGTTGGCTCTCTACTCGCTAGAGAAATTAGTTGAATGGAAACGCTTTTCTGCTTTTGCTCTAAACTGATTTCTTTTATCTATACTCTCTACTCGCTAGAGAAATTAGTTGAATGGAAACAGCCATGTTCAGCATTGGTGACAATTAACGCAAAAACTCTCTACTCGCTAGAGAAATTAGTTGAATGGAAACTTCCGCAAGTTCTCCCTTTTCGGCTAGGCTTCCTTTAAACTCTCTACTCGCTAGAGAAATTAGTTGAATGGAAACAAATTTTAGCAATTTTTTTCCCTGCTATGTCTAGCAGTCTCTCTACTCGCTAGAGAAATTAGTTGAATGGAAACAGATAACGTTTTCTTTTTGCATCCCAAGCTAAAGTCTCTCTACTCGCTAGAGAAATTAGTTGAATGGAAACAGTAGTAGTAGCTGCCACCCCATGCGCTCAGTCTGGCGGGCTCTCTACTCGCTAGAGAAATTAGTTGAATGGAAACAATGGGTCGTTAGGATCTTTGTGAAACCAGTCGTCTGGTTCTCTCTACTCGCTAGAGAACTTAGTTGAATGTAAATTTTCATAGCGTTTTACTAACGCCTTAGCATTTTCGTAATGCTTCTTAGCCAACTGTAACGGAAAAATAATCTCTGCTTTATCACCATGCTTTTGAACCCAAATCATAAACTCATTCAAAGAACGGGAAGGTAAATCAATAGAGTAATCAACATAGTTATCAAAAATATAATCAAATATTTTCAACTTAGTAAGGTGAATCTTACGGGGCTAACTACAAGCCTCAATATTGAGTTTTCACTAATTAAATCAGTAAATTTCCCAACTACTTTTGTGAGAATTTGCAAAGAGCCGTTCAAGTCAGCATTGATTTTTATACCACTGCTAGATTTAAATAAACCTCTTTTAATTCTTTTTCCAAGATATTTTGTTTGCTTAACTGGCAGTTCTTTATCTAAAAAGCTAGTCTTGGAAGTGTAGCTTTCCTCTGTAAGAACTACTTCTATCCCTTCTTTCTGTGCTTTATAAGTTAATATTTCTATAAACTTTGCATGAGGGACACTGGTAAAATTTTGATTATTCTTTTTACCAATATTGATATTCTGTTTCCAGTTATCATTTTTGCCGATTACTAATTTAGTAATCTTGTTACTTATCAAGTAATCTATAATTTGTCTGCTACTTTTGTGCAAATAATAGTCTAGCTTATTAGTCCTTTTGATAGATAACCTGTCTAGCCTTTTACTGGTAAAGGTATCTTTAGGTAGCCTTGACTGTAAATAAGCTTTTCTTTTGTTAAACCACCTATTGCAAGACTTGATAGCCTTTCCGTTAACTATTATCGGCTTGATATTCGGGTTGTTCGTTCCTAACGTAGCTAAGTTATTTAGCCCTATGTCTATGGCTGCGTAATTATTGTTTTCAACTAATTGTTTTTCTTCTACAGAATATACAACCTCCAGATAATAAGTGCCATTTGGTTTAGGGATTAATCTGACTTCATCAACTGAATCCTGCTTAGTCTTGAAGGTTATGTTAGTCTTACTTAGCTTTATTAATCCACATTTCAGTGCGCTTTTAGAAAAAGCTTGATTATTGTAGGTTAACTTATTTCTTCCTTTGAGCTTATCTTTGTATTTAGGGATTCTAGGTTTTCCGAGAAATTTATGAGGATATTTTGTATAAGCTTTTAATGCTTTTTCCCAGTTAATAAAATTATCCGCTACTTGTTTTATAACTAGTTGGCTGACCTTGGCTGGTAAAGCTGTGTAGTCAATACTAGATTTGACTATATGGTAAACCGTATTAAATGATAGTATTTTATTGGATTTAAAGTATTCTTGTCTGAGAATATACAAAGACGCATTGTACAGGTTTTTAGACAGGAAGGCTAATTCATCTAAAACCTTAAAGTGTTTATGACTGGATTTAACTAGATGCCTTTCAACTTGTCTCATCCTCTAGCTCCTTGATTATGCTTTCAGTTTTTCTCTTACTTCTTCTCAGCCCATATATCCTTGCGCAGAAAGAAGTAATTATAGAAACGAAATCCTCCATTAAATCTGCTGTTTCTTCTGTAGCTAAATTAACTACTTCTATGGATTTACCCTGTTTTTCAAGTAACACTTGTATGTAGTTAAATCCAATTCTAGTTAAACGATCTTTGTGTTCTACAACTATGAGGCTGTAGTTATCTTCGTTAAGAAGTTTAATTAGTTTTTTTCTATTGTCGTTTATACCACTACCTATTTCTTTATGGATTGAGACTATTTGGTAGCCTTTTGCTTCACAATATTGAACCAATCTTTCTGCTTGAGCATCTAAGTTAGTTTTATTTTCTGAACTCGATACTCTAGAATAGATTGCTACTCCTGAAATAGGACTAGAATTATTCACAATTATAGTTCCAGACGGAAGTTGAGAAGCATTTAATTCTCCTCTTTTCCACATTTTCCAAGCAGTCTGATAACTTATCCCTTTAGATTTTGCATAACTTGATAGCTTCATGTTTATATTATACTACAAAATACTATAAAATACTATATTTGTGTTATTCTTTTGTGATACTCTTCTGGACTCATGAAAATATGATCAGATAAAGCAACCATTGGCGCGAAGGAGTATTACTTACCTTTCTAAGATAGCGAAAATGCTCTTAGTTAAATTTGAGTGACTATAAGTTGGCGACTAGTTAGGATTTCATCGCTAGTTAATTTTTTGACAGCAGAAATTGGCACAGTTACAATTTTGATCGTTTCACCGATAGCATTAAATACTTCTAAAACATAGCCTGTTTCGCCTCCCATAGGATGAGGAACAAAATCAACCAGGGTAGCAATATCGCCTTGTTGTAATCTATGTCCAGGGAAGTTACGGGTTAAAGAAATTTCTTGATATAGTTCTACATTCATTATCATTATTTTCGATAGGGTTTTAGAGTTATAAAATAAAATTTATTATCTATTTTCAGCTTTTGCCAGTTTTCTAAGTTAAATCCTCCTTGGGCTAAGTATTTTGATTTGTCATTCCTTTGTTTGAATATTAGTAAATATTGGGTAAACTTTGAATCTGGAATAATGGCATTTGGTGGTATTTTCCTTGTTTCCCACAAAAGGCATGTGGGAGAAAAGAGTTGAAGAATTTTTTTGTATCTACCCTAATATCTAGCATATTAGGGAATTAATGCTTGCACCCAAAAACTTCTATTCAAAACAACCTGTCACTTTCCCGTATAAAATATAGCTAAGAACTTAGAAACAAAACTTTTATGATCAACAATTCTCAACTTCAACTCGCCCTACAAAACCGTCAAGCCCTAAAAGTAATTAGTGGTTTAAATAACTTTGACTTCGCCCGTGTCGCAGCAGTCGTCAAAGCAGCCACCGCAGGAGGCGCAACCTTTGTGGATATTGCAGCAGATGTTAACTTAGTACGGGGAATTCGTCATTTGACAAATCTGCCCATCTGTGTTTCTGCCGTTGAACCAGAGAAATTTGTCACCGCTGTTGCAGCAGGCGCAGATTTAATTGAAATTGGTAATTTTGACTGCTTCTATGCCCAAGGACGCACATTTGAAGCGGATGAAGTTCTCGCCTTAACGAAACAAACCCGTAGCCTCTTACCTGATGTTACTCTTTCTGTCACAGTTCCCCACATCCTCAGCTTAGATGAGCAAGTTAACCTCGCTCAACAGCTAGTTGCAGCAGGAGCAGATATTATCCAAACTGAGGGAGGGACAAGTAGCAAACCCACCCACGCAGGGACACTCGGCTTAATCGAAAAAGCTGCCCCCACCTTAGCAGCAGCCCATAGTATTTCCCATGCAGTAGAGATTCCTGTACTTTGTGCATCTGGTTTATCTAATGTTACTGCACCGATGGCGATCGCGTCAGGAGCATCTGGTGTGGGGGTTGGTTCTGCTATTAACCGCCTCAATGACGAGGTTGCGATGGTTGCAGCAGTTCGCAGTTTAGTTGAAGCCCTAGCTTATAGCAGTCAGATTCGTTCTGCTGTTTAGGGAGAGGGGAAGTGGGGGAGTGGGGAGAGTAGGGGAGTGAGACAATATATAGGGTAAATAGTTGATAGTTGTGGGAAAAGCGTCAAACTTTCACCCCATCACCCCATCACCCCATCACCATGAAAATTAAGCCTTAAACTTACTTGTAATGCGCTTCATCGCCTCTTCAACATTAGCGCGAGTATTAAAGGCAGAAATGCGGAAATAGCCCTCTCCTGCTGCCCCAAAACCTGATCCAGGCGTACCGACAACATGGCAAGTATTGAGTAATTTATCAAAGAAATCCCAACTAGATAAATTATCAGGGGTCTTTACCCAAATATAAGGGGCGTGAATGCCACCGTAAACGGTCATACCAGCAGCAGTAAGTTGTTCGCGGATAACTTTAGCATTTTCGAGGTAAAAGGCGACTAATGCTCTAATCTGTGCCTGTCCAGCTTCAGAATAAACTGCTTCTGCACCCCGTTGGATAATGTAGGATACGCCATTAAATTTGGTGCATTGGCGACGATTCCAGAGTTTGTTTAGTTCTACCTCAGAACCATCCTCAGCTTTGGCGGTGAGGGTTTTGGGAACTACGGTATAAGCGCAGCGTGTTCCAGTAAAGCCAGCATTTTTGGAAAAGGAACGAAACTCAATGGCGCAATTTTTTGCCCCTGGAATTTCATAGATAGAATGGGGGATATCAGGATCACTAATAAAGGCTTCATAAGCTGCATCAAAGAGAATGATGGAGTTATTGGCGTTAGCGTAATCGACCCACTGCTTTAGCTGTTCGCGGGTGGCGACAACTCCTGTGGGATTGTTGGGAAAGCAAAGGTAAATAAGATCAATTTTCTCGTTAGGAATTTCAGCAGTAAAGTTATTCTCCGCAGTAACAGGAATATAAATTAAACCCTCATATTTCCCTGCTGCATTAACTTCTCCCGTATGTCCTGCCATGACGTTAGTATCGACATAAACAGGATAAACTGGGTCGGTGACAGCAATTTTATTATCTTCGCCAAAGATATCGAGAATATTACCAGTGTCAGATTTTGCGCCATCAGAGACGAAGATTTCATCCGCAGTAATTTCACAGCCTCTTGCTTGGAAATCGTGGGCTGCAATTTTTTCCCTTAGCCAAGCGTAACCCTGTTCGGGTCCATAGCCTTGGAAGGTTTCGCGACTTCTCATTTCTTCTGTTGCTTTAATCATGGCGTTACAACAGGCTTCTGGTAAGGGTTCTGTCACATCCCCAATACCAAGTTTAATGATGGGTGCATCAGGATTGGCTTCAGTGAAGGCTTTTACCCGTCGAGAAATCTCAGGAAATAAGTATCCAGCTTTGAGTTTTAGGTAGTTGTCGTTAATTTTTACCATTGGTAATGTCAAGTGCTTGCAAAGGGGGTAACGAAACTATAATAGGTCAACAACCCGCACTTAATCGCTAAAAGCAATGTAAGTGGGACTTGTTTCTGTCGTCCACCGCAATTCCATGAACCTCGAAAGGCGCATAGCTTTGGCTTCATTCGACGAAACATCAGGGCAGGCTGACAAGCTACCCGTACTTGTCCAGTCTTGCCGAACAAGCAACGTTCTCATTGTTATATTTCTAGACCCAACCAAATCTGAGTGGAGTTCAAAATTACAGTTCTCGCATCTAAAAGTTAGACCTTTATAACATTACAAGCCATCTGTGCAGGAAGCCCAAACTTACCTCGGATATCGTAATAGACTAGCTTCTGTAGGTTTCTTGCGCTACTTGTCCTCCCGTTTTCAAACGCCACCTGTGAAGTGTAGTTCAAAGCATCCCGATAAGCCAAAGAAACGTCTCTCAAAAGCATCTTCTGCTCCTGGGATAGGTTTAATTTTAACTTAGCGGTAATTACCTGTTTCATCTTTAATTCTTCACTCGGTTAAACTAACTTTAACAGGCTAGTGAAGATATGGCAGTTCCTCCCATAACTAATCTTTCGGATGTAATTGGAGAATCCTTGCCACTTTTGTTAAAGATTTCGTTGTTATTGCTGTGATAGCGCAAATTCCTGCTTTTGTCTTCTAGCTTCTAAAAGGATAATATAAAAAGGATGAGAATTAGATGTAATGGGGAAAATTTGCTCTAATTTAGACCGCAGAGTTTCAAAGCGTTACCATTAGCTGATACATTTAGCGAGTATTGAAATATAAATTTTTATTGACATAGTATGAAAGTTCTGGTTATTGGTGGCGATGGTTATTGTGGTTGGGCAACTGCCCTCCATTTGTCGAATAAAGGTCATGATGTTGGTATTCTCGATAATTTGGTGCGTCGTCATTGGGATTCTCAATTGGGGGTAGATACTCTGACTCCGATTGCGCCAATTCAACAACGGATACAGCGTTGGAAGGATATTACGGGGAAAAAGATTGATCTCTATGTGGGAGATATCACTGATTACGCTTTCCTAAGTAAGTCTTTGCATGATTTTGAACCCGAATCTGTGGTTCACTTTGGGGAACAACGTTCTGCACCTTTTTCAATGATTGACCGTGAACACGCGGTTTTAACTCAGACGAATAATGTGGTGGGAACCCTAAATATTCTCTATGCGATGCGCGAAGATTTCCCTGATTGTCATTTGGTTAAGTTGGGAACGATGGGTGAATACGGTACACCCAATATTGATATTGAAGAAGGTTATATCACTATTGAACACAATGGGCGTAAGGATACTCTTCCTTATCCAAAACAACCTGGTAGTTTCTATCATCTGTCTAAGGTACACGATAGCCACAATATTCACTTCGCTTGTAAGGTTTGGGGACTACGGGCGACTGACTTAAATCAGGGTGTGGTCTATGGTGTCCTAACCGAAGAAACAGGTATGGACGAGATGTTTATTAATCGCCTTGATTATGATCAGGTGTTTGGGACTGCATTAAACCGCTTCTGTATTCAGGCTGCTATTGGTCATCCTTTGACGGTGTATGGTAGTGGGGGACAAACTCGCGCTTTCTTGGATATTCGTGATACAGTGCGTTGTATTGAAATCGCGATCGCGAATCCCGCTGATCCTGGTGAATTCCGTGTCTTTAACCAGTTCACTGAACAGTTCAGTATCAACGAATTAGCCGAAAAGATTAAAGAAGCAGGTAAAACTATTGGACTGAAGGTAGAAGTTAATAACTTAGAAAACCCTCGTGTCGAGTTAGAAGATCACTATTTCAATGCGAAAAATACTAAACTTCTCGATCTAGGTTTAGAACCTCACTATCTTTCTGACTCCCTCTTAGATTCCTTACTCAACTTCGCCACTAAATACAAACATCGGGTAGACAAAACGCAAATTCTCCCTACGGTTTCTTGGCGCAGACCTTAATATTGACTATCAACTCAGGACACGGCTAAAATTAACCAATTATGATAATAAAGTTAATCACGCCGTGTCTTAATAGGAATAATATTTTTCAAAAAAGTTAGGTGGAAAATCACAATTAGATTATGAAAATAGCTTTATTTACAGAAACTTTTTTACCCAAGGTTGACGGGATTGTGACGCGCCTTAAGCATACTGTTGATTACTTACAACGCAGTGGTAATGAGGTTATTGTTATTGCCCCGAATGGTGGCATCAAAGAATACAAAGGGTCAAAAATTCATGGCATGTTTAGTGTCCCCTTTCCTCTGTATCCTGAGTTAAGATTAGCCATTCCTAGACCTGCGATTCGTGGGATTTTAGAAGACTTTCAGCCCGATCTTATTCATGTAGTGAATCCAGCTTTTATTGGCATTTCTGGGGTATATTACGCCAAAGTAATGAATATTCCTTTAGTGGCTTCCTATCATACCCACCTCCCTAAATACCTTCAGCATTACGGTTTAGCTGCCCTAGAAGGTTTGCTTTGGGAACTTTTGAAGAGTTTTCATAACCAAGCCCTTTTAAACCTCTGTACCTCCACTGCGATGATGTCAGAGTTGACTGCCCACGGTATTGAACGGGTGGATTTGTGGCAACGGGGAGTTGATACAGAGATGTTTCGCCCTAGTGTCGCTTCGGAAAAAACACGCTTTCGCCTCTCCCAAGGTAATCCTGACAGCCCTCTCCTCTTATATGTGGGACGCTTATCGGCAGAAAAAGAAATTGAGCGCATTAAACCCATCTTAGAATCAATTCCGAATGCTCGCCTCGCCTTAGTGGGAGATGGTCCTCATCGTCAAAATTTAGAAAAGCACTTTGCCAACACCCCAACTCATTTTGTCGGTTACTTACATGGAATGGAACTGGCTTCAGCATTTGCCTCAGCAGATGCCTTTATCTTACCCTCTCGTACAGAAACTTTAGGGTTGGTACTCCTCGAAGCGATGGCTGCGGGTTGTCCAGTTATTGCAGCAAACTCTGGGGGAATTACAGATATTGTCACCGATGGGGTAAACGGTTATATGTTTGATCCTAGTGATGAAAATGGGGCGATTAAAGCGACTCAAAAACTTCTTGCTATGGGTGATGAACTAGAAACCCTGCGCCAAAATGCCCGTCAGGAAGCGGAACTTTGGGGTTGGGAAGCAGCTACCGCACAACTTCACGACTATTACCGTAACGTTACTTATCGTGACCTTTCTTCAGTTGCTAGTTAAAAGTAACATCCACTCAAAAAAAAGTAGAGATATTATCTGTAATATCTCTACCAAAGGTCTAACGAAAAGACCCTTTAGTTTATACAAATATTTATCCTTTAAGCAGTTACTGCTTCAGCTACTTCAGCTACAGGGAGAGGATAAACACTAACTTTTTTGCGCTTGCGGTCTTTGTACTCAAACTTAACAATGCCATCAATGAGGGCGAAAAGGGTATCATCGTTACCACGACCGACATTAGTTCCAGGGTGGAATTTTGTACCCCGTTGACGGATTAGGATATTACCAGATCTAACTTCTTGTCCACCATAACGCTTAACACCAAGGCGTTTAGAATTAGAGTCGCGACCGTTTCTTGTACTGCCTGTTCCTTTCTTATGAGCCATTTTTCTTCTTCTTTTAAGTTAATATAATTTTACTAGGTTTACTCAGCTACAGTTGCGGTTTCTGCTTCTGTGTCAACTGGTTCAGCTTCTACTTCTGGTGCAGCAACGACAGTACCATTAAAGCGAATTTCTTCAACCATAAAGCGAGTAAAGCTTTGGCGGTGTCCTCTTTTTTTACGGGTTTTCTTCTTTGGTTTCATTTTATAAACCAGAATTTTCTTACCCCGTCCATGTTGGAGGATAGTTCCTGCTATTTCTGCACCTTCGATGAAGGGCTGACCAACGGTTACTTCACCGTCATGATTGACAAGTAAAACTTTAGTGATAGTATGGCTTTCCTCTGCCTCGACAGGAAGAAGTTCGATGTCGTAAAAACGTCCTGGTTCGACGGAAAGTTGTTTCCCACCAGTTTCAATGATTGCGTAAGTCATAAAAGATTGCCTTTAAATTTGCCGTACAGGTAGCACCAAAAGTTGAGATTAGCTTTGTGCGGTGCATTTTACTCATGTGATCACCTGATCCGAGCAAGGATAGATTGGACACACGATCTACTATGATAGGGCAATCTGTTCCTAATGGGGGCAATTTATCTTGGTAATTTATCGCGATAGCCGTAGGCTCAACTTCGCGATCGCGCAAATTTTGCCAACCTTTCCATCCCCTTATTAATAGAATCGAGATCCGTCGCATAGGAAAAGCGCACACAATCATCCGCCCCAAAAGCAATCCCAGGAATTGCAGCAACGTGATAAGTTTCGAGTAATTTATTACAGAAATCTAGAGAGGATAAGCCCATTTCACTAATGTTTGCAAAAAGATAAAATGCCCCAAAAGGAATAAGAGTCTCAATCCCGTTGATATTATTAAGATGATCCAGCATTACTTCTCTTCGTTGGGTAAAGGAGACTAACATCTTCTGTAAAGGTTCTTGTGTCCCTTCTAACGCTGCTATCGCCCCATATTGAGCGAAAGTACAGACATTAGAGGTACTATGACTTTGAATCGTTGTCATTGCCTTTGTGAGGGCAAGTGGGGCTGCGGTGTAGCCAATTCGCCATCCTGTCATCGCATAACTTTTAGCAAAACCGTTACTAACAATAGTTCGCTCAAAAGCTTCGGGACTGGTTGCACCGATACTGAGATGTTGCGCTCCATCATAAAGAATTTTCTCATAAATCTCATCAGAAACAACAAAGATATCTTCTTCAACTACAACTTGGGCTAAGGCGCGAATCTCATCAGGGCTATAAACTGCGCCTGTGGGGTTAGAAGGGCTATTGAGGATAAATAACTTTGTTTTTGGGGTGATGGCTGCTTTAAGCTGTTGTGGGGTGATTTTATAGCCGTTTTCTGGAGAGGTCTGCACAATCACACTTGTCCCTTCCGCTAGTTTCACCATTTCGGGATAACTCACCCAGTAAGGCGCAGGAATAATAACTTCATCTCCTGACTCAATGAAAGCCAGCATTAAATTAAACAGAGAATATTTACCGCCATTGGTGACAATAATATTTTCAGGTTCGTAAGGAAGATTGTTATCCTGTTGAAGTTTACGCGCGATCGCGTTTCGCAACTTTGGTTCTCCCGCTGCGGGTCCATATTTCGTCTTACCCTCATCAAGGGCTTGTTTGGCTGCTTCTTTGATGTGGACTGGGGTATCAAAATCTGGTTCGCCTGCGCTGAAACTACAGACATCGATACCATCAGCTTGCATAGCTTTGGCTTTAGCCGAAACCGCTAAGGTTAGGGAAGGAGAAACATGATTGACTCTTGCCGTAAACTTCATGTTGAGATAGCAATTTGGTAGTGGTAAATAACCTAATTCTGTCCACTTGACAATGACAGTTGTTTTCTATACTACATTGCGAGAGGACTCTATCTCCAATCTTTGATTGCCCAGTTCATTAAAGTTTACTCCACCTCCTTGCTGTATGGGGTTAATATTTAGCGATAACCACATCTTGGTGATGCTTTAACTATTGCTGCTGATTAATCGTTTCTACTTTCTCAAGAAACTCCTGAGTTAGCTTTTCTAACGCGCGACTTCCACTAGAGTTCGGACTTGCAATCACAACGGGGGTAAAGGTATCGACCGCTTTAGCTACATTGACATCCATCGGAATACGGTTTTTAAAAACTTGGTTAACATCAAAGTCTTGGGACACCCTTTGCATTACCTGATTATAGTATCGTCCCATAAATCCCCCACTGGAAAGAATAAAGACAATCCCTAGCAGTTTAATATTGAGAGGGGAAATATCTTGATGGGTTTCCTTGAGTTTAGCAATACGTCGCTCTAAGAGTTGAATTCCAACTAATGATAATGGTTCAGGACGGGCTGGAAGTATATAAAAGTCACTAGCGACAATCGCACTACGGGTTAAGAGGTTATAGCCAGGGGCGCAATCCATGATAATAAAATCATAGTCATTTCTAACTGGCTCTAAAATTGAATTAATTAGTTTGCTTTCAAAATGATTCCAAACTTGTTCAAAGTTCGCCTCTGGGTTAGATTCTGCTTGCTTATGAAACATTTCGGAGACGATATATTCATCATAGATTTCAATGTCGCCAGGTAGTATATCTAAACCTTTGACGTTACAGGTCATCCCCGTAATCATATCTTGCACACCACGTTTTTTTCTATTATTTGGTCGAATAATTTTGTCAATGAGATAGCTAAGTGTACTTCTTTCACGACGGATTTTGGCAAATTCATGGGGAGACATGAGGCTTAGGGTTGCACTGATTTGGGCATCTAAATCCATCACTAAGACGCGCTTGTTGTGATTTTTAGCTAAACAAGTTGCTAAATTAACGGTCAGTGTGGTTTTCCCGACACCACCTTTCATATTCACTGTACTGATAACTAATCCCATACTTCCCTATTCTGGCTATAGCTTGCGCGGTTTCTCCTTTAATAAGGTATCACTTTTA
>JBBQDV010000041.1:0-18312 GCA_038320005.1 Cyanophyceae cyanobacterium | reverse complement strand
CATTACTTTCTCCGATACAACTTCTCATCGCAGCAGTAGGGGAAATATCTATTTGTCTGGTCAAACCAACAACGCAATCTGAGAAACGAGTAGGAATTAAGCTACGTTGGCAAAAATCTAGCACCGCAAGTTGATTAGGATTGCCTGTTTCTTGATCGATACTCATAACACATTCTGCTAACTGTTGCGGTTTTCTGACGCGAAAACAACTATTTAAAGCATCTGTTGCGGTAATATCTGTGTAATAGTTGATAAAAGCTACACATTGAGACAACTCCTGTGGATTCAGGGAATTTCCACAAGCATCAGCAATTTGAGTTGGTGCGAGTCCAATCTCTTGGAGATAGCCAGCGCATTTCTCGAAATCATTATCCTTATTCTGATTCGCGATCGCGGGAAAATTCCCAGCAGTTCCTACTAAAAAAGTAGCACTAATTGACGCGATCGCGCTTATCCGCAGTAAAGGAGACAAAAGTTTAAGCATTCAGGTTAATCTCACACAACACAACTTAAGTTTCATTATTACCCAACTTAGCTAATCCTGATAGCATGATCAGAGCATTTAGCGAGAAACTATCGCGAGTTTAGAATATTTTCCTGGCTGAGTCAGAATAAAAAAGATGGTTCAATCTTCCCAATCAAAATCATGGTTCTCAAACATTCAAACCAGTTTAGAAATATTTCGCTATAGCGGACGGGCGATTAGTTTAGTTTGGGAAACTCAGGCTACCCTCACGATTATTATTGCCATTTTGACCCTTCTAGCTGGCTTATTACCAGGCGCGATCGCCTATGTGGGAAAATTAATCGTTGATGCCGTAGTAGCAGCCTCTACAGGACAAGAAACGACCTCTACCGCTATTTTCTATGTCGGCTTAGAAGCCATATTAATTATCACCCTCGCAGCCACCAAACAGGGACAAAACGTTTGTCAGTCTCTATTACGGGTACTTCTCGCCCAGAAAGTCAACGAACTAATCTTAGAAAAAGCCCTTCAACTAGACCTCACTTACTTTGAAGACTCAGAATTTTATGACAAAATGAGTCGGGCGCGTCGGGAAGCATCTAGTCGTCCTCTTTCCTTTGTCACCCGTAGCTTTCAACTCATCCAAGATCTTATCTCCCTCACCACCTACGCCATCTTACTCCTAGACTTCTCAGTTTGGGCAGTTATTGTCCTTTCCATCGCAGCCTTACCAGCCTTTATCGCCGAAACAAAATTTGCAGGAGAAGCCTTCCGCCTTTTCCGTTGGCGTTCCCCCGAAACTCGCGAACAAACCTATCTAGAAATCCTTCTCGCCAGAGAAGATTATGCCAAAGAAGTAAAACTTTACCAACTTGGAGACACCCTTCTCAAACGCTATCGTAATATCTTCCGTCGTCTCTATGCAGAAGACCGCGATTTGACCCTCCGCAAGGGAATATGGGGCTACTTACTCGGTTTACTCAGTACCGCCACCTTTTATGGGGCTTACGTCTGGATTGTCCTCGAAACCATTAATGGGAATATTACCTTGGGAGATATGACCATGTACTTGATCATCTTCCAGAAAGGACAATCTACCTTCCAAGCAGCCCTAGCCTCAACAGGAGGAATTTATGAAGATAACCTTTACCTATCAAACTTATACGAATTTTTAGAACAACCTCTCACCCAAGCCCAAGGAACTATTACCAGAGGACGTTTTCCCAATACGGGAATTTTATTTGAGCATGTTTCCTTTTGCTACCCTGGACAAAAGAACCTTGCCCTCAATGATATTAATCTTCGCATTAAACCAGGAGAAAAGTTAGCCATAGTCGGGAAAAATGGTTCAGGAAAAACCACTTTAATTAAACTGCTTACGCGCTTATATAGTCCCACTAGTGGACGTATATTTTTAGATGGAACAGACCTAGAAGAATGGGATCTTAATGTTTTACATCAAAAGATAGGGGTAATTTTTCAAGACTTTGTGCGCTATCAATTTACAGTCGGGGAAAATATTGGTGTCGGGGATGTGGAATATTTAGAAGATAGCCGTCGCCAAAAAATAGCTGCGGAAAAATCTCACGCTAGACCATTTATTGATTTCCTGCCAGAAGGCTTTCAAACTCAGTTAGGACGTTGGTTTAGTTCTGGTGTTGAACTGTCAGGAGGTCAATGGCAAAAAATTGCTTTATCTCGCGCCTTTATGCGTATCAGGGCAGACATTTTAGTTTTGGACGAACCAACCGCAGCAATGGACGCAGAAGCAGAAAGTGAAATCTTTAACCGTTTAGCCGAAGTAACCAAAGAACAAATGGTTATTCTCATTTCGCATCGCTTTTCAACCGTACGCAGAGCTAATAATATCTTAGTTTTAGAGCAAGGTGAGATTATTGAACAAGGAACTCATGAAGAGTTACTTTCCGCCAAGGGAACTTACGAACATCTCTTCACTTTACAAGCCCAAGGATATCAATAAAAAAAGGTGAGCATTGCCCACCTTGAGATCATTTTATCTTTTCTGTCAGAGTAGATAGACCAAGATAAATAAAACAATCCAAACTACATCAACAAAGTGCCAATATAACTCTGAAGCTTCTACCCCAAAATGCTTCTCGCTGCTATAGTGTCCTGGTTCTTGGTTGCGAATTAAGACGAATAAAATCAGCAATAAGCCAACGGTAACGTGTAAGCCGTGAAATCCTGTCAGAACGAAAAAGCAACTGGTAAATAAATTAGTGGTCAAACTAAATTCTAAGTGGCTGTATTCGTACAATTGTCCAACAAGAAATAGTGCGCCCATGACTGCGGTAATACCAAACCAGAGACGTAACCCTTTGGTATCATTATTTTTGATTGCACTTTGACCTCGGTGCATGACAAAACTACTAGAAATTAAGATGATAGTATTAATTCCAGGCAGTAGTAGTTCCAGTTCTGGTGTTCCCAAGGGAGGCCAAACGGGGACAACGGCACGGTAAATTAGAAATGCAGCAAATAAACCCGCAAAAAGCATTGTCTCACCAGCAAGAAAGACAAGGACTCCGAACATGCGTAGGTCAGGATGTTCTTCGTGTTTTGCTCCTTCTGCACTAGAGGTCGATTGATAATTAATTGCTGGTTGGTCGTTAACTGTTGAACCTTGCATAGATTTTTTCCTTTAGTTTTCCTTCTGCCTCTTGAGGGATTTTAATAACTGAGAGATTGACTAACCGACATCTGCTTTTACTTCAGCCAAGAGTTCATCTAGGGGTTGATCGTGATCTATACTTTCGACATCAATGCCATAATCGTAAGGACCAGACCATAAAATTGGCTCTTCGTTGAAGTTTTCGATAGCTGGGGGAGAAGTGGTTTGCCATTCTAAAGTTAAGGCTCTCCAAGGGTTATTACCAGCTTTTGCCCCTTTACGCAGACCACTCACTACCGCCATCACGAAGAAAATGGTAGAAACTGCGAGAAGGTAAGACCCGATAGTAGAAACGACATTCAGGGTTTGATACTGGGGATCATACATAGCAATACGACGGTTCATTCCTTGTAAGCCCAGTTGGTGCATGGGTAGGAAGGTCATATTCAAGCCGATGAAGGTAAGACCAAAGTGGATTCTTCCCCAAGTCTCGTTGACCATGCGCCCTGTCATCTTCGGATACCAGTGGTAACAGCCAGAGAAGAGTCCTAAGACACTACCGCCAAAGAGGACATAGTGAAGGTGAGCAACAACAAAATAGGTATCGTGGACATGGATATCAAAGGGTACAGAAGCAACCATGACTCCGCTTAGTCCGCCAATCAGGAAGGAGGAAAGAAAGCCTAAAGCAAAAAGCATGGAACTATTCAGTTGAATTTTTCCGCCCCAGATTGTTGCACACCAACTAAAGATTTTAATTCCTGTGGGAACGGCAATAATCATGGTGGTTGCCATAAAGAACATTCTCAGCCAACCTGGAGTCCCACTGGTAAACATATGGTGCGCCCAGACAATTAGACCAAGGAAGCTAATGGCAAAACTGGAATACGCGATCGCGCGATATGCAAAAATAGGTTTACGAGAATGAACAGGTAACACCTCGGAAATTACCCCAAAAAAGGGCAAAATCATAATATAAACTGCGGGATGGGAATAAAACCAGAATAAGTGTTGGTAAACAATGGGGTCGCCTCCGCCAGTGGGATTAAAGAAAGAAGTCCCCGCTACTAGGTCAAAGGATAAAAGGATTAAAGCTGCTGCTAAAACTGGCGTACCAATTAAAATCAGACAAGATGTCGCCAGCATTGACCAGCAAAATAAGGGCATCTTGTGAATAGTCATATCTGGAATCCGCATCTTGAGAATGGTGACAAAAAAGTTAAGCGCACCCAAAATCGAAGATGTTCCCAGAGTCAGCAAACTGAGAATCCATAAACCTTCTCCAGCTTGAGCCATAGAAGTACTCAAAGGTGGGTAAGAAGTCCAACCAGCTTGAGGTGGACCAACAAAGAAACTACCAATTAACATTGCTCCCCCTACGGGGATCATCCAAAAGGCAACAGCATTTAAACGAGGAAATGCCATATCTCTTGCCCCAATCATCAAGGGGATCAAATAATTACCAAAGGCTGCACCTGCTGGCACAATCCAGAGGAAAATCATAATTGTCCCGTGTAGGGTGAACAAACCATTATAGAGTTCGGGGGAAACTAAATCAGAGGCAGGAGTTGCCAACTCAGTCCGCATCGTATCTGCGAGTAATCCGCCAATTCCATAAAAGAAAAAGGAAGTTAACAGGTACTGAATCCCAATCACTTTATGGTCAGTATTGAAGGTAAAATAATCTTGCCAACGGCGTTGCTCGTGTTCTCCTGTTTCAGTGGGTTTTACCGTTTTTTCGGGACTTTCTGCTTGTGTCGTCATATCTTTAATTTATTAATACTTCAAAGCGATTGAATTTTTGCAAGGATCAACTCATCCCGTGAATATGGGCAGAATGGTGAGAATGTGTCTGAAGTTGCTCAATTGTCATTTTATCTACACCCATTTGTTCAACCAAGGGCATAGAGAAGGCTGCAATATTTTCCTCTGAGGAATTGACCGCTACAGTTTCGAGTTTGCTATCTTCTAAAGCGACTTGACCTTGAATCCAATCTTCATATTCTTCAGGAGTCTGAACATAGATGCGCGTATTCATCGCTCCGTGATAAGGACCACAAAGTTCGGCACAAATAACAGGATAATCCCCAAGACGACTGGGAGTAAAGCTTAACTCAGTTTCTCTACCTGGAACGACATCTTGTTTAATACGAAACTCAGGTAGCCAAAGGGAGTGAATGACATCTTGCGCTTTGAGCTTAAGCTGAATTTGTCGCCCCAAGGGAACGTGTAATTCTCCAGTAGTTATGCCACTATCTGCGTAATTGAATAACCAAGCATACTGAAGTCCTGTCACATCAACGCTCAAGGGAGCTTCTTTCCCCTGGTATTCTGGCGATGCCCCCAGACCTAAAGCAACTTGAGTTCCACCTGTATCAAGGGCAAGGAAGTTTCCTCCCTCGTTTGACCTCTGTTGAGCCATTTGACCTGGACCTGGATCGAAAGAAGCCATGGGATCTAGTCCCCCCATCGAGTTATAGACTTCAAAACTATAAATTGACAGGATAAAGACAATAATCGCAGGAATGGCAGTCCAAACGATTTCTAAGGGAACATTACCGTCAATGGGCGGTCCATCGGTACTATCTCCAGTTTGGCGACGAAATTTAAAGACGCAGTAAATGAGAACACCTTGGATGAGGAGAAACAAACCTGTGCTGATGGTAAGCATGAAGTTGAAAATACCATCGACTAGATATGCTTCTTCAGAAGCTGCCACAGGTAACAGTCCGTTATTCTGACCATACCAAAGGCTGATAAGGGTTAGTAAAACTCCGATGATAAGCGTTGCTATTTGACTTGGAATATTCACGATAGTTTGTTCGCTCTTTCTATCTATACTGCTAGTGATATCAAAATTGTTGCTTAAAATTAGGGTTCAACAGAGAGGTTCTGCTGAAAATAATTAATTTGTCTCTTCTACTAAGGTAAAACATCGTGTTAAAAAAGGGGAAGCAGCAGTCAATTTTGTCGGTTAGATTCAGGGTTAATTCTTTCTTTGGGTAGATAATTTATTAGATAAAGAAGGATATGGCAGAAATTTTACGACAGGGATGCTAGGTTAAAGAGGATGATTAACAGGTAAAAACGTCAATAGTAACTAAGATTTTAGGGGTTATGGCAGAATCAGTCCGACCGCAACAGTCCGTCACATCTCAAAGTGAAATTGAGCAGAAAATACGCCGTTTAGTCTGGAAAATTGCCTCCGCAACCCTGCTTTTAATGGCGGTGGGTAGCGCAACGCGAGTCATGAATGCTGGTTTGGCTTGCCCAGATTGGCCTTTGTGTTACGGTCAATTTATCCCCTCAGATCAAATGAATCTGCAAGTTTTTTTGGAGTGGTTTCACCGTTTGGATGCAGCTTTGATTGGCTTAAGCGCGATCGCGCTCCCTATACTCTCAATATGGTATCGTCGTTATCTACCAAAGTGGTTGCCCTGGGCTTCTCTTTTTGCCCTCAGTCTGATTATTTTTCAAGGTGTCTTGGGAGGACTCACCGTAACCCAATTACTACGCTTTGATATTGTTACCGCCCACTTAGGTACAGCCCTACTCTTCTTTTCTACTCTAATTATTATTGGTACGGCTTTAGTTCCCTACAAAGGAACATCCGCAGTGGGAAAACTGCCTTGGGTGGGTTTAACCGCAGCAATTTTAGTATACTGCCAAAGTATCTTAGGCGGATTAGTCGCATCCCGCTGGGCGTTGCATCAGTGTTTGGGGGCTTCTCAACTCTGTAGCGTTATGAATAGTCATCTTATTGGCGTTGTTCCTCCCACTCTTGTAACCTTGGGATTAGTGATTTATACCTGGCGAACTCCTGCTTTATCTCCAGCATTACGACAACTCGCCAACCTAAGCGCGGGACTAATTGGGCTACAAATTTTGCTCGGGTTTGCCACTTTCAGGTTACATTTACAAGTTGAACCTCTAACAGTTGCCCATCAAGGAGTTGGGGCTACCTTACTCGGTGTTTTAGTTGCCTTTACCGTTTTAGCCCTACGAGATAGAAAGGGAATGGTAAATGCTCATTGAGGTATATTTTCTTAGCAGACAGTTTCACCTTCTCAACTTTTTTGACGAATATAAGAACACACTTGATGACAAAGGAATTTAGCATGATTGGGACAAGTATCTCCCCTCAGAATGAAAACATTCTTCAAGTTATAAACAGTTACTACCAACTGACAAAACCGCGAATCATTCCCCTCCTGTTAATAACCACCGCAGCAGCGGTATGGATTGCCTCAGAAGGTGAGATAGACCCTTTTCTCCTTCTAGTCACCCTTGTGGGGGGAACTCTCGCAGCAGCTTGCGCCCAAACCCTTAATTGTATTTATGACCAAGATATTGATTATGAAATGCAGCGCACTCGCAAACGTCCTATCCCATCAGGACGAGTCCAGCCCCGCCACGCTCTCATTTTTGCCATTGTTTTAGGAATACTCTCTTTTACCCTTCTAGCAGTCTTTGCTAACCTCCTGAGTGCTTCTCTAGCTATGGCAGGAATCGTTTTCTATATGCTTATTTATACCCATCTTCTTAAACGCCATACTTCCCAAAATATTGTCATTGGGGGTGCAGCAGGAGCAATTCCGCCTTTAGTCGGTTGGGCTGCGGTAACTGGAGAGGTAAGTTTAGCAGCTTGGGCAATTTTCTTGATTATCTTCCTTTGGACTCCGCCCCATTTTTGGGCTTTGGCGTTGATGATTCGCGATGATTATGCTCAAGTAAATGTGCCAATGTTACCTGTAGTAGCAGGGGAAAAGGAAACCGTAAGACAGATTTGGATTTATACTCTTATCGTTGTACCTTTTACTTTTGTCTTGGTCTATCCTTTAGGAGTATCAGGAATAATCTATAGTTTATTTGCTTTAGTTTTAGGGGCTATTTTTATTAAGAAGGCGTGGGAGTTGAAGCAAGACCCAGAAGATAAACCTTTAGCAAAATCTTTATTTAAATATTCTATTCTTTATATGATGCTACTTTGCACTGGGATGGTTGTTGATAGTGTACCTGTAGTTCATAACCTCACAACGTTATTATTGGAGCAATTTGATAGCTTAGTGGCAATGATTGGTTTTTAATACAAATTAGAGGGCATGATAACTGTAAAATCATAGTAGTTATTGTGCCTTTAATTATTTTTATTATGAATCTAACTAAAGAATATCAGTTGATACTTATTAAATAAATAAGCCATGAATCCAACCGCCCCTGAAGTTGACTTTTATGCTTGGACACAAGAACAAGCTAAATTATTACGTAGTGGAAAACTGCATCAAATAGATTGGCAAAATATTGCTGAAGAAATAGAAGACATGGGACGCTCTGAGAAGCGACAATTGGAGAGTAGATTAGAAGTGTTAGTTATGCGCTTATTGAAATGGCAATTTCAGCCTAATTTACGATCGCGCAGTTGGGAATTAACTATTAAAGAGCAACGTCTTCGCTTAGAAAAGCTATTAGCAGAAAATCCTAGTCTTAAACCAAGTCTTGATGATTCCCTAGAAAAAATTTATCCTCTTGCTACTCTAAGCGCGGAAAAAGAAACAGGACTTTCTTCCTTTCCTGAAACTTGTCCCTATAAATTAACCGAAATATTATCTCTTGAATTTTTGCCTAATTGATTGATCGTTCGATTTCAATAATCTCAGTATATTCAAACTCTTTATTACTCTGCTTCACTAAAGGGTATAACTTACCATCTACTTCTAGATAATCTTCCTGACAATCAGGCTTAGGAGAATGATAAACCAAAATATATTCTTTACCAAGATAACCAAACATTTCTTCTTCAACTTCTCCTCGCCATTGGGTTTTAGTTACTAAAACAATTAACTGATTCGCAAGCAGAGGAATCGCTTTCGCTACTTGACGGCGATAAATTTCATCTAAACTTCCAAAGGGGGAATCCATGATAATGGGGAAGGTACTACTATCATGACCAATTAAGGTGTGCTTTTGACTCCACTCTCGCACTCTATCAATGATACCGCCAATAAAAGATAGGCTGAGAATTTGATTTTCTCCTGTCGAAGCAGCAACATTGGTCATCATTCTGGTAGTATTATCAATTAAAGAAAGCTCATATTTTTCACTCAATTTGGGTAAATAGGGCGTAAAGGAAATAGATGTAAATATTTCTTGGACTCGTATTTCCAAAGATGCTCTAAACTCGGTTTCTATCAGCTTTCGCACTTCTATAATACGTTCAATACTATCTTGAACTGCTTGGATTCTTCTTTGAACTAGGTTTTGTTGAGTTTCTTTAAGATGTTGTTTTGCGAGTTGCTTTTCTTTGCTTTTAATCTCTTCAGTCAGTTTGGTTATCTGTTGTTGATTTCCCCCCTGTTCTAAAGTGAGAGAACGAATTTTTGCTTCGATAGTATCTACTTCTTTTTGTAAGTTTTGAATATCTTCATCGGGATAGTTTCTAAGCTTTTGCTTTGTATCATCAAGACTATTTTCAATCTGAGCTAATTTTAAGCGCCCTTGATTAATATTTTCTTGTTCTTGGTCAACAATTTCCCAGAATGTTTTGACTTTCTCCGTGACATCTTTTACTTTGGCTTCTAAATGAATAGCGTTTTCTTCAATATTGGCTATTCCAGCTTTTTCTCGCCAAGATTCAACGTTGCGATAGGGTAAGCTATCTGGTAATAGTTCTGTTCCACAAATACAACTTTTTTGGCTTAAAAGTTCTTGTACAAAGTGCTGTTTAATTCCAGATGGAATCTCTCCTTTTTGGCGCAAGTTTTCAATAATACTGTCGAATTGAGTAATTCTGTTAGTAAGTAGAATTGCATAACCAGAAGTGGAAATAACTTGCTTAATCTTTTTCTGAGCTTTGAGGAGATTTTGCCGTAGAGATGTTTCTTGAGATTGAAGCTGCGTTTTGAGGTTTTGTAGTTCTTGTGCGCCACTGAGGTTTAGTAAGCGTTCATTGAGGGCTTTTTTGAGACTATCTTGCTGGTTTAACTGAGGGACGATTTCCTCTTGTCTATAGTAAACGCGATCGCGCTCTTTTTCCAACCTCTCTTTCGCCAACAAAATTCTCTGAACTTCTACATCCCCAATCCCTTGTAACTCCCCCTCTAAAGTCCTTTTCGCCTTCTTCAAATGATCAATAGAGCGCTCTAACACCTTTATCCCTAAAATAACCTTAGTCGCTTCAGCAATCTCATGCTTTTTGTCATAACGAATAATATGATCAATCCTTTCCCCATCAAAAAAGAAATAGCGATGTAAACTCTCTGGTAAAATTTGCCCAATAATATCATCTGGTTGTTGTTGAGGAGGTCGCCAGCAGCCATCATCCCCCGCAACCAACATAAATAACTGCGTCGGCGTATAATCTACTCTCCCACCCAGATTGCGCCCATAACATCTGCGCTTTAGCTGATAAGACTTATTATCATGTTCAAAAGTAATTTCTGCGGAACATTCCACCGAACCTTCTGGGGGTGCTTCTGCTAACGCCTGATTATTTAATAATTGCTCATGAGCAGCAAAAGCAGCAGTAAACTTTTCATATAGTACCCAGGTAAAAGCATTTAGAAGCGTTGTTTTCCCTGCACCATTATTACCATGAATTACCGTCGTATTCCGCTCCCCACTAGCTAGAAATATTTCGGGAGTACGACCATAAAATTGGCGAAAATTATACAGCTTGACAGAAATCAGCTTCATGGGGAGTAGTTCAACCAAAAGACTGTATTATCTAATTAGCCTCAGTTTACTGCACAATCTCTCTAATAATCGTCAAAATATCATCATTAATATTGCGAGGAGTTTTTTGATACAGCTTTTCCTTTTCTAGCTGTAATACCCTGGTAATGATTGCTTGGACTTCAGGAGAGGCTTCTTTAATCGGGGCTTGTACATCCACCGATACTGATTTAGGATTTTCCATAGCATCTAATCTATCGTGACTTGCTGAAAGATGAGTAATAGACTCTAAGCTGGTAGAACCCTGACCCGACCATGTTTAATATCAATCCAGCCTTCTCGCATCAGATAACGAAGATACTGCTGATATTCTGCCCATTCCTGTTCACTACCATAGACTATTGTTAACATACCAGGTTGAGTAACGCGATCGCGATTGTCAGCATCTACCGCCTTAAACCGCCTCAATAACAACAAGTTCCAAATTAAACTGCTTGAATATAATTCCGACTCCCCACTTCCTATCCTTTTCAGTTATAAGCTAATTTTTTATATTTAAACCTCAGAACTGATCAGTCAGTTCTAGTCGAATATATCATATTAATTAGTTTTAATATTCAACTTTTTCAATCTGTGGGCGAATGTCATTTAAATCAATATAACGATCCGTAGCATTACGCAATTCCCTGGCAATCATTCCTTCTGTAGAAACTACTGTAATATGAGTATTTTTAGATCTTAGTAATTCAATCGCCCGTTCAAAATCACCATCGCCACTAAATAAAATTACATGGTTATATTGATCAACTGTATTAAACATATCAACAACAATTTCAATATCTAAATTTGCCTTTTGAGAATAGCGACCAGAATTATCATCATAATATTCTTTAAGGATTTTCGTTCTAACCGTATAACCTAGACTAATTAAAGCATCTCTAAATCCTCGTTGATCTTGAGAATCCTTTAAGCCAGTATACCAAAAAGCATTAACTAAAACTACACTTTGGTCGTCATGAAAATGATTCAATATTCGTTTTGGATCAAAAAACCAACCGTTTTTCTGTTGTGCATAAAACATATTATTTCCATCTACAAAAATAGAAAGGCGATTCCTGATATAACACATATTAATAAATACCTAAAGTTCGTGAAAATGCTCATATAAGTCTTTCCCCGTCAGCCCTTAAACTTAATGTTTTAGCTAACGGTTTGAAAGTTATTGCTAATATTTATTTACGCCAAACTATATCTCCAACTTAGTAGCCACATAGGGCAAATTGGAGGATCATATAAGTAAAGACCGCAAAAATAAAATAGGGTGTTCCCATTTGCTGTTTGGCAACGGGTCTACTCGTAATCTAAATATTAAGATTAAGTTCAAGGCGTGATTATGCCTTGATTCCCATAGATAAGATAGCTGCTTGTTAATCAGGCAGCTGATCTAGATTAGGTTAATAGAATTACCAAGTAAAAATAGCGAGTATGAAGAAAGATAAATCATTTCATTAGTTTAATCTTGTACTTGCTTTTGCTCTCCTCTGCCATCTGGCGATATACAACTGGGATATTTAATAAGTTATCATAATACTAATTAGGTTATGAATTCAACCGTAATCTGCAACTATTTACAACTCAATACAGCATTTTTGATATAAACACAACAGTGAGTTGATTTATTGCTAATTATACAGCAAAATTTGTTGGACACGGATAGAGAAGCTGTTCAAGCTAGGGTAGCCCCTTCACCATTTGCAGTTTTTTCCTTGATTATCAGCAATTTCCTCTTAATCTTATCGAGGGACTGTTTGCTTTTGTCCTGCGACCTCTTTCTGCGGTACTTTTTCTCCTCCAGGATCAGACCCTTGCTGATCTAAATTAGCCAAAATTGATTTCTTTCCATACAAAATTAGAACATCTTTAGACTAAAAATAAGTATCGTCTTTCCCTCTCCCGAGATAATGACCCTTCCTAAATATAACTCTAGGAAGAATGAAGCTAATCCTAGCTGAGATAAGGTTTAAATAGGCAATTAATTTTGGGGTTTCATTTTAGTTTCTTAGCTTGCAAAATTTTTAAAATCATTTTAATAAAATTAATCAAAATGTCTAGAGAATATAACGATTTTTTTGAACCTACTCCAGCTAATATCGAAAATGTCACAGAATCTCTACCACCCACGGCTGAAGAAAAATTAACAAACGACAACCCTCCTTCTTCTCAACCCACTCTAAATATCGAACTTATTAGCATAACTTTTTTGGGTTTAATGTTAATAGCATCCATCTTAGCTTTAGTCCAAAAAATAAGCTTATATAAACATTCAAAATATGGATTTAAGGAAATTAGCTCTTTTCAGCGTATACCTTGTTATCGTTGTCGATATTTCAATGGGAATCCCTATTTAAAATGTGCAGTCAAGCCTGAACAAGTTCTTACCGACGAGGCGATTAATTGTCCTGAGTATATGCTTCATGAAGATTTTAGCAAATAACCTTAAGGGGGAGTACAACCTCAAATTCTGTGCCTTTTCCGAGACACGAGTTTACATTAAGTTTACCCTGATGTTTTTCTGTTACGATTTGATAACAAATGGCTCTACCTCGATGGACTACCGCTAAACGAATTAAGCAATAATCCTCCCAAAATACTGAGGTGTCTAGGCTCAAGTACATCTTTTTTTCAGTCCATGTTGATAAAGCAGACCTAATCAAAGGTTTATATAAGCGGTGGACATTAATTCGGCTGTTATGTAACCATCTGCGCAACCGACGCTGTTGGCTTTGAGCATACAAGCCTTTACCGGGAATATAGGTAATCCATTTTGTGAGATTAACGCTTCCCGCTTCAAACAAGGCGATGAGCATACCGATGCAGGTGGTCAAATGAGTTTTGTGTTGACCTTCAACGCCTTGACTCAGCCAATTCCATAGGGCATTTTAGATGTGGGAGTGGTTTTTCATAGTATCAATCAATCCGTAAATTAAGGGGTAGGCGCACATAAATCCCTCTAGGATCATCAAAAGTCTTGAACATAGCTAAATCTTCTTTCAGTTTCAAAAATTCTCTCGTTAAAGGATCTTGGTTTTGGCTGCTACCTTCGCCAAAAATTCTCTTGAGAACTTGTTCTTCTAGAGTGGGCTGATAGGGATATTCCGTAACTTGCCAATCTTCGGTTAGTTCAGCCTCTTTTGCAGCAAAAGCAATAGCAGCATCAAGACCACCAATTGAATCAACTAAACCAATTTCTTGGGCTTTTTTCCCTGACCAAATTCGTCCCTGGGCAATTTCTGCTACTCTCTCTGGGGCTAATTGACGCGATCGCGCGACTTTACTGATAAACTGCTCATAAATACCATCGACAACATTTTGATAAATCGCCAACTCCTGCTCTGTTTTAGGGCGAGACAGAGTGTTACTATCAGCAAACTCCCCTGTTTTAACTACATCCCAAGTAATACCATTATTATTCGCCAACTCCTGCGCATTTGGTAACACCCCAAACACCCCAATTGACCCCGTAATCGTATTTGCTTTGGCAAAAATATGGGTCGCCTCTGTTGCAATCCAATAGCCCCCAGAAGCAGCGGTATTCCCCATAGACACGACTAAGGGCTTCTCTTGAGTAATTAGTTCTACTTCCCTCGCAATCACCTCAGAAGCGGTTGCACTACCGCCAGGGCTATTAATCCGCAGGACTATCGCCTTGACATTATCATCTTGGCGTAATTCTCGTAGTAGCTGCGAAAAACGATCCGCCCCAATTTCTGTTATTCCTCCCTGTCCATTGACAATCGACCCTTCTGCATAGACGACTGCAATTTGTTCGTCAGTAAAAATATCTGTCGTTGCTCTGACATAGCCATTACTATACTGACTAAGGCTAACTTGGCGAAAACTATTTTCCTCTCCTGATTCCCCTGTCATTTCGCGAAAATCAGCAATCACTTCATCTAGATAAGCAATCTCATCTATTAGTCCTGAAGTTTTTGCTTCTGGAGAAAGGAGAAAACCCTGTCTATCAACTACTTCTTCTTGCAGTTCTGTTGCGGTGAAGGGGCGAATTTTTGCTACTGTATTGAGATAATCAGTCCAAATATCATCAAGTACAGCCTGAAGTTGGGCTTCGTTTTCGGGACTAAATTCATTCTGAACTAAGGGTTCTACTGCTGACTTATATTGTCCAACGCGAATAATTTGCACCCCGATTCCCAACTGTTCTAAAGCATCTGCAAAAAATATTTGTTCCGAAGCCAAACCATTGACTTCAACTGAACCCATGGGATTAAGAATGACTCGATTTGCGACGGAAGCGAGATAATATTCCGATTCAGAAAAATCTAGATCATAAGCGATAATTTCTTTCCCTGACTCCCGAAACCTTTCTAAAGCAGCCCGAACTTCTTTTAAAACTGCATAGCCTGTCGGATTTCCACCAGAAAGCTGTGAACCATCGAGGAACAAAGCAACAACGTTATCATCTACTTGGGCAGACTCAATCCCTTGAAGAACTTTTCGTAGGGTTATGGATTCAGCAGCTTCCCCTGTAACTAGTTGGCTAATATCAACAGGGCTTTCCGTATCGCTGATTGGGATAGAAAGATCAAGGACAAGAATAGAGTTATCTCTCAAAACTTGTCTGCCACGATCGGCGGTAGCGGTAATAATTAGTAAAGCCAAACCAGTTACACCAATGACACCAAAGATACTCAGTGCAACAACAGTCCCAACCACACTGGCGAAAACTTGCTTAATAAATTGGCGCATTTTAAATTAAAGGGTAAATATTTCGGAAACAGGAACTTTTTTTCTTATGCTAACTTCTTTAGCCCAGGAGCGTGTTTAAAATCGGCAATAGTTCCATTTCCAGTACAGAATAAGACGGTTGTTAGTTCTGCGATTAAAACTTGGACGAGTTCTTGTACAGCATCAGGGGAGATGGAAGCAGCTTGGAGAAAGGGGAAAGCCAGTCCTGCTAAGTCTGCACCTAAAGCTAAGGTTTTTGCGATATCTAAGCCGTTACGGAGTCCCCCAGAGGCAATTAGAGGGATTTCGGGAGAGGTTTGGTTAATGGTGGTGATACATTCTGCGGTGGATAAACCCCAATCGGTAAAGGTTTGTCCTAAACGGCGTTGTAGAGGGTTTTGCGCTCGTTCGCTTTCTACTTTTGCCCAGGATGTCCCCCCAGCCCCAGCTACATCAATCGCGCTAACCCCTGCATTAATTAAACGCTGTGCCATTTTATCTGAGATACCGTTACCAACTTCTTTCGCAATTACGGGGACTGTGATTTTCTCGCAGACTTTGGCGATTTTGTCAAGTAATCCTTTGAAGTTAGTATCGCCGTTGGGCTGAATACATTCTTGTAGGGGATTGAGGTGCAATATTAAAGCATCTGCTTCTAAACTATCAACTACTCGTTGGCATTGTTCCACCCCATAGGTATAGTTGAGTTGGACTGCCCCTAAGTTAGCAAAAAGGAGAATGTCTGGGGCAAGGGAACGGACGTTAAAGGTATGAGCGACATCGGGATTTTCCACCGCGACTCGTTGTGAACCGACTCCCATTGCTAGTTTATATTCTTGGGCAATTTCTGCGAGACGACAGTTAATTATTTTGGCTTTTTCTGTTCCCCCTGTCATGGAGGAAATCAGGATGGGAACTCCGACAGTTTTGGTCAGGAAATGACTCTCGGTACTAATTTCATTACAGTCTAATTCTGGTAAACAGCAGTGAGTAAAACGGTATTTTTCTAAGCCATTAGTAATCTGTTGGAATTGGACATCTTCTTCTAGACAAATTCGTAGATGATCATCTTTTCGTGTCTGGGTTTGGGTCATTTTCCTTTTAGCAAGAACAAGTTAAATTGTCTCACAGATCAAATTTGATTTCTTCCCGATTGAAAGGGAGTTCGGCGTTAATTGCGGTAATTTCTTGTTGTTCCATCTCGTTAATTTCATCAATATAGGCGGATAAAATTTGTTTGATGCGAGGATTATAGAAGCGGTGCATACTGTAGTTGGGGGTAGCAGGGAAACCTCGGCGTTTCTTGTGTCGTCCTCCTGCACCTGGATCGAAGGTTTGAATGCCATTCGCGATCGCGTATTCAATCGGTTTATAATAACACGCCTCGAAGTGCAAGCTATCAAACTCTTCTAAACAACCCCAGTAGCGTCCATATAATTTATCTCCTTTGATTAAACAAAAAGACATTCCCACAGGATTATCTCGATTACCTTCAACATAGGCGACAACGAGAAGAACGCGATCGCGATAATTTTCATAGAGTTGACTAAAAAACTTACGAGTGAGATATTGACTCCCCCAATAAAACTTTTGACAGGTACTACTATAAAACTTATATATCAAAGGGAAATAGGATTTTGGGATTTCCTCCCCACGCAAAACTTCAATCTCTAACCCTGCTTTCTCAACCGCTTTGCGTTCCCGTTTAATATTCTTGCGTTGATTCGAGTTAAATAATTTCAAGTAATCATCAAAACTGTGGAAATTCTGATTTGACCAAATATAACTATGGTGTAACCACCCTGTAAAACCCTGTCTCTCAATCACAGATTGCCATTGAGGATCAACAAAAAGGAAATTACAGCCTGAAATTTGATTGCGATCGCAAAAGTGGTCAATCGCAGCTACCATGATCTCTGTCAGCGTATCCTCATCCTCTTCTAGATCAACTAAAAAGCGATAACCCGTTGCTGGGGTAAAAGGAATCATCCCTAGTAATTTCGGGTAATAAGCAACACCTAAACGATGGGATAAATCTGCCCACTGATGGTCAAAAACAAACTCGCCATAGCTATGACCCTTCAAGTATAGAGGCGCAGCAGCAACTAACTGTTTACCTCGCCAGATAGTTAAATGAAAAGATTGCCAACCATTGCGAGGGATAGCACTTCCAGAAGTCTCCAGACGATGTAACCACTCCCACTCTAAAAAAGGAGTCTGCAAAGGTAAAGCGAGGGCATCCCACTGGTCTTGGGGAATGTCTGCCATTTTCTGCATCCAAGTCACAGTGTAACAGGATTTGGGTTGTTCAACCATAATAGACTTTCTCTAAATGCTTTGGTTCAAAGACTAATTCATTGCCAATTCTTATCTAGATTAACGTTAACTTCTGTTACATAGCCGTGAGTCACAAGAAAAAGAATGTGATCAAATCCTAATATTGTTTAAATTATGTATCCAAAGTTACAGAAAGTTTTGCGGAAGCACTAAGATAAAGACAAATCAGAAATTTTATAAAGCACAATTTTAAGGGAACTATAATAATTATGTATCACACTGAGCAAAGAATTAATAGAGCAAATTTATTGAGTAATGGTCTTCCTGACTCTTGCGAATACATATCTTTAAAAAGCTCTAAAGTATTAGAACCTGGAGATTGGGTCTATCTATCAGTACTCCCTTCAGAATATGCAGACGATATGGCATTACTATTGTGTGAAGCAGATACAGACCAATGGATAACTTGGGTTCCTGGCTTTGGAGAAATACAACTTTGTTTACGTCAGTTGTGTCCTGT
>JBBQDV010000040.1:0-18468 GCA_038320005.1 Cyanophyceae cyanobacterium | reverse complement strand
ACGCCTTGATCCTCGGGTGCTGGAATTTCTCCCCGATATTGAACAACTCACCCAACAGTTACAACCTTTTTTAGAACAGTTACTTGGGGGTGGGATTACGATTTTCTCCAACTCTTTAGCAATTTTACTGAACCTTTTGCTGGTTACGGTTCTGACTTTAATGATTGCTGCTGATCCCATTTCCTATCGTAATGGTTTTGTGCGCTTGTTTCCTTCCTTTTACCGTCGTCGGGTAGATACGATTCTCTTAGGGTGTGAGTATGCCTTACAGGGATGGTTAGGGGGGATTTTATTTAATATGGCGGTTATTACTGTCCTCAGCTTTGTTGGGCTATCTGTGCTAGGTATTCCCTTGGCTTTATCCCAAGCCCTATTGGCTGGATTGCTGCGGTTTATTCCTAATATTGGTGCAGTTTTAAGTGTAATTCCCCCGATCGCGATCGCGCTTCTCGATGAACCTTGGAAAGCCCTCGCTGTCCTCATCCTCTACATAGTTATTCAGCAAGTTGACAACAACTTCCTCACCCCGATTGTCATGGCGCAGCAAGTCTCTTTGCTCCCTGCTATCATCCTACTCGCGCAAGTCTTTTTTGCCACCTTCTTCGGCTTCCTGGGGCTACTTCTGGCTCTACCTTTAGCCGTTGTCGCTCAAGTTTGGTTGAGAGAAGTGCTAGTAGAAGATATCTTAGATAATTGGGGCAAATCTCAAGAAAAAGAAATTGAGACAGTTTATACCCTCGCAACTACAACCAATACAGAAACATCAGTAAGCTTACCAATAGAGCCAACGGACGGAGATGGCGGTGTGAGCGAAATTGAGGAAAATAAAGAACAAACCTGATTTAAAGCAGAAATATGCGAACCATTGCGGAAATTAACGAGAAAATTCAAAACCATACCGTTACTGTCGCAACCATTGAAGAAGTGAAAGCCAGAATCAGGGAAGTGGGCATCTCTCAAACAGCAAAAGATGTGGATGTCATCACCACAGGCACTTTTGAACCAATGGAATCCTCTGGGGCAATTATTAACCTTGGACATACTGATCCCCCCATAAAAATACGTCAGTGTTGGTTAGATAACGTCCCTGCTTATGCTGGATTTGGGGCTGTAGATTTATACCTGGGTGCAACAGGAATGGTCGATTATGCTAACACTGGAGAGATAAGCGATACGGCTTCTATCCCAGAACGAGGGGGAAGTCATATTATTGAAGATCTCATTGCGGGGAAACCGATTCATTTACGCGCTATTGGACAGGTCACAGACTGTTACCCCCGTTCTTCTTTTGATACAACGATTACTAAAGATACGATTAACCAATTTTATCTCTATAATCCCCGTAACCTCTACCAAAACTTCATTGTTGGGGTCAATGCTGGCGACCGCGCCCTTTATACTTATCTTGGACCTCTCCAACCCCGTTTAGGTAATGCAGTATATTCTAATACTGGCGCAATATCTCCCTTATTTAATGACCCCGAATTACAACTGATTGGGATTGGTAGCAAAATCTTTCTAGGGGGAGGAATTGGCTATGTCACTTGGGAAGGAACGCAACACTTTCCCTTACAAAAACGCCTTCCTAACCATACTCCTGTTGGACCTGCTGCGACCTTAGCTTTATGTGGTGATGCTAAACAAATGAATCCCCATTGGGTGAGGGGATGTTACTTTAAAAATTATGGTCCTTCTCTTATGCTTGGGGTTGGGATTCCTTTACCAGTATTGAATGAGAAAGTAATCGAGAATTGTAGTATTTCTGATCAAGATATTGTCGCCCCTGTGGTCGATTTTTCAATTCCTCGTCGGGTGCGCCCTACCTTTGGTTTAGTAAGTTATGCTCAACTCAAAAGTGGTCAGATTACCATCGAAGGTAATAAAGTCCGTACTGCGCCCTTAGCTAGTATCGCCTTTTCTCGACAAGTAGCTCAGGAATTGAAAGAATGGATTGAAAAGGGTCAGTTTACTCTTACCGAACCCGTTGCTTTTTTACCGATGGAGCGAACTTTTGTACCACAAGATCGCTTAGGCTCACAAATTAGCTTAGATTAAAGTATTCCAATATAATTAATTATTTTTTAACCAATTAATTAGGTCTTCTTCCTTCTCAAAATCTAGTAATGCTTCCCCCAAAGCTTCAACTTCTTCAATAGGTAGCTGCTTTACCTTGTCTTCTAGATGATTAGGTAAATCTTTGAGACAACGCTTAAGTTGGCGAATTACTAAATTTCGCTCTCTTTCTATTCCCTCTCGTAAACCCTCTTCTATTCCTTCCTCTTTCCAGCTAGTAGTTAGTTCCATTACTTCCTCCTTAACTTCCCTTGATTCAATTCTACCCAGTTCTTGCTTAAATGCCTCTGATTCACTTTCAGTCAAACGCAGATAGGTGTCCACAAAGCCCGATATAAGCTGCACTCTGGCTGGGTCTAAGCGTAAGGTTGCTAACAAACGCAGACACTCCAGTTTGACGCGAGGTCGTTCAGAAGGAGCAATTTTCATCTTCGCCATTAATGCTGAAGCTACTGGATTAGGCTGATTCAAAAAGTCACGCCAATTGAGACGATTGAGTTGAATGACCCGATAGTTAAAATTGAGGACTTTAAAATCAGGAAACTCGATTGTGTAACTATCTTCTGCTTGTTTTTTTGGTTTGTCATAGGAGAAAATAACAACTGGATAAATTGGTAGATCAAATTTCTCATGTAATCGCGCAAAGTAGCGGAACATCCGCTTATTAAAATGAGTATCTGCTTTCGCTTGGTTTTCAATATGGATGAGGAAATAGGTTTCTTGTCCTCGAAATTGGACTTGGGCTAAAAGGTCAGTTTCGTATTGTTCCCCCATTGTCACATCAGTAAAGACTTCTTTATCTAAAAATGTACATGACTGAGGTTGTAAGTAAGTCATGATTTCGGGAAAAAATAGCTCAATGAACTCAATAAAAAAGGTCGAAAAAAGTTCTTTAAAAAGGCGATCATGGTCAATCATTTTCTTTTTCTTTGCTTTTAGTGTTAAGTAACCTATTGCAAATTAACTTTAGAATTTTGCAAATAGTTAATATGGTCAACTTCCTCTAAGATTTGTGTTGGATCATATTCCTGGGATTGTGACTTAGTAATATAATTTATTTTCCATTCTTCTAATAAATCGAAAATTAAAGACTCTAATTCTTTGCTTGTTGCTTCATTTTGTAATTCAATTCGTATTGAATGAATAAAGTCTTTTGACAATTTTTCAAACAGTTTTCTCCCTTCATTATCTGCATAGGAAGAAGATAAGATATCGACGGAAGTATCTGCTAATTGATTGGCTAAGTTCTCAATTAATTCATCTGGTAGATCTCCCACTCCTGGTAAGCGTCGTAAATTACGATAAAATTTTGAGTCTTGGAAAGCACGGCGCAAAGAGTGATGTAATAAGGCTTCTAGTTCTGGTTGTACTTTGGGTAAAACTTTATAAATCGTTAATGATAAGAGCCGATCTATAATTACTTCAACTTCATTAATGTTATTTATTTGAATATAACCTTCGGGAGTTACTAAGGACTTGACAAAATCACCCCCCGATACAGAATCTTTAGCTTGATTCACAAGCCGTACTAAAAGAAATTGAGATACTTGATTGGATAAATAAGCAGCAGGTTCATGGGTGATTTGGGCAATTACTCGCTCTAAATTGATTAGTTTGGAAGTATGAAGTCTTACCCCGACTGGAATGATCCGTGACCACCGCCAAAAGGGAATCAACAGAAATATATTGTACCAGTGGCGCAAAAGTGCATCTAAGAAACTGGTTTCTTCTTGGCGTAAACTGATCACAAAACTATTTGTAAAATACTCTATTGCAAAAAAGAGAATAAAGAAAATATCGACGCGCCAAAACTCATCAATGTATTGTCCAAAATCATCAACATTGCGAAAATAATTACTCGCGATCGCGGGACGTAAATATAGATCAAAAAAAGCTAGTTCTTGTTCCCAACCTGCACTTTCTAAATGGGGAATTGTCCAAAACTCCATAAAGGCATCTTCAGCCCTTTTTTGCCCCATATGTTGGCGAATTACTCGTTGAATCTTGGCAAAGGTGGTGAATTTAGAAGCTGCAAGAAACGGATTATTCTCAATTATTTCTCGGCTTTCTTGACGAAGATCTGTTAATAGTTTTTCAACTTGAGGATCACTGGTTCCAGCACCAGGATAAGTCTGTTCTAGCTGATCTACTTTGTGCAAATATTCTTCTGTCGTGGGATGAGGTTCTATGCCTTTTACTGGATCATATTTCTGCACTAGCTGGGGAAATTGATATAGATAGTAATCTCGTAGAGGAACATAGGAAAAATTAAATAAAGCCATTAATAAATTGATGACTGCGATGATCGCGATCGCTTTTTTCCACCAAGAAACACCTCTAGTTGGTTTTTTATTAAGTCTATCCTGAATAACCTGGGTTTCTTGCATGATTAAATATTAAAGATATAGAGATTTTAAATAAAAATAGTAGTTCTAACTTCTATTGACTAGGATTTACAGAAAAATCAGCTTCTGAAAAACGAATAATATCATCTTCTCCTAAATATTCGCCATTTTGCACCTCAATCATCACCAAGGGAATCACCCCAGGATTTTCTACCCGATGCTTAGTATTCATGGGTACATAGGTCGATTGGCGTGAGATTAAAATCTGGGCTTGATCATTACAGATTACCCTTGCTGTACCTGAGACAACAATCCAATGTTCGCTACGGTGATAGTGCATTTGGGTACTCATGTGATGTCCAGGTTCTATTTCAATGCGATTGATGCGATAAGCTTTTCCCTGTTCGAGAACGGTTACTTTTCCCCAAGGAGGAGTTCGGGTTGGTAGGGTTTCTGATGTAGATTCAGTTTGAGAATCGGGATTAATAGAGTCAGAGATAGTTTTATCACTCATGGTTGTAAAAAATGAGTTTATTTTGCTTTTATTATGGCAAAGGTTGACTAATCAGCGAAACCTGTCTCAAAACCCCACATCAGTTAAACTAGATAAAGCCTAATTGTAAACTACTCACTAAGACAGCTAAGATCGCCTCTATGGTCTTCAATATCTCCCTTCCCAAAATTCCTGCTTGTACCTGGAAACGTCCTATCGGTAAAGGTTGGGATCATCCCTATACGGTTCGCTACGCTAGTAATCTCGATGATGGTGCGTTTCACGGAATGCCTCTAGGAGGGATGGGTTCAGGGTGCATAGGTCGCTCTCCTAGTGGGGATTTCAACCTTTGGCATTTGGATGGGGGGGAACATATTTTTCAGAGTGTCCCTGCTTGTCAGTTTAGTATTTTTGAGCAGTCAGAAAATCAAACTCAGGTTTATGCTTTGGCGACGGAAGCACCCAAGGATGGATCTTTATCCCGTTGGCGTTGGTATCCACCAGAGAAGGGGAATTATCACGCCCTCTATCCTCGTAGTTGGTTTCAGTATGAGGGGGTTTTTGAAAGCGAGATTGTTTGTGAGCAGTTTTCGCCCATTTTGGCGCATAATTACCAAGAAAGTAGTTATCCTGTCGCTTGTTTCGATTGGTCGGTACATAATCCCACAGATAAGCCGATTACGATTAGTATTATGCTGACTTGGCAAAATATGATGGGTTGGTTTACTAATGCGGTGAAAGACCCCCAGGTGAGGGTTCGTGATGATGGTAGCCCTGAATATGAGTATAAGCCTCGTTGGGGTGATAGTACGGGGAATTATAATCAGTGGATTGCGGATCATTATCGGGTGGGCGCAATTATGGATCGGGTGCGCTTGGGTGATGATGTGGGAGAGGGGGAAGGACAACTCGCGATCGCGAGTATCATGAACCCCAGTTTAGAAGTCTTTCACCTCGGACGTTGGAATCCAAAAGGTGATGGGAGTGAGGTTTGGGATAGCTTTAACAGAGATGGTTCTCTCCCAGATAAGCAAGATGAGACTCCAGCTTCCCCTGGAGAACAAATTGCAACCGCGATCGCGATCCGATTTACCGTTAGACCAGGAAGAACTCGTAAAATCCCCTTTGTCTTAGCTTGGGATTTACCAGTAACAGAATTTGCCCAGGATATTAAATATTATCGCCGTTATACGGACTTTTTTGGACGCAGTGGAAGTAATGCTTGGACGGTGGTACGGACTGCTTTGAAGCATAGCGATATGTGGCGCGATCGCGTTCAGGCTTGGCAAAATCCCATCTTAGCTGACAAAAACTTACCCGACTGGCTCAAAATGGCATTGTTCAACGAGTTATACCTCCTCACCGATGGGGGAACACTCTGGACATCCGCAACAGAAAACGATCCAGTGGGACAATTCGGCATTTTAGAATGTCTAGATTATCGCTGGTATGAAAGCCTTGATGTCCGCATGTATGCGTCATTTGCCCATCTGATGCTATTCCCCCGTTTAGATAAAGCCGTTCTAGAAGCCTTTGCGCGAGCAATTCCCACCAGTGACGATACACCTCGTATTATTGGTTACAACCAGGCAGAAGCAATTCGTAAAGCAGAATCAGCCACTCCCCACGACTTAGGCGCACCCAATGAACATCCTTGGGAGAAAACCAACTACACCAGTTATCAAGACTGTAATCAGTGGAAAGATTTATCTAGTGATTTTGTCTTACAAGTCTATCGAGATTTTGTCTTAACGGGAAGTGAAGATACGGATTTTTTGTGGGAATGTTGGGACGCAGTAACCGCGACCTTAGCTTATCTAAAAGCCTTTGATACCGATGGAGACGGCATCCCAGAAAACTCTGGCGCACCAGACCAAACCTTTGATGATTGGCGCTTACAAGGAATTAGTGCTTATTGTGGTGGCTTATGGTTGGCTGCATTAGAAGCTGCTATTGCAATAGGAAATATCTTACTCGTTAATCCTCCCATTAATGCCCAAGTTTCAGGGGGAAATCAAAGCGAGATTGAAAATAATATTAGCCAATATCAAGCTTGGTTAGAGCAAGCTAAACCGATTTATAATGAGACACTTTGGAATGGTCAATATTACAATCTCGATAGTGAAAGTGGTTCAGATGTAGTCATGGCGGATCAACTTTGTGGTCAATTCTATGCTCAACTCTTAGGATTACCAGATATTATTGAATCAGAAAGAGTAGAAACTACCTTAACTTCTATTTATAATTCCTGTTTCCTCAACTTCCATGACGGTAAATATGGCGCAGCAAATGGCGTTAGACCAGATGGAACACCAGAAAACCCCAATGATACCCATCCCCTCGAAGTTTGGACAGGAATTAACTTTGGAATTGCAGCCTTTTTGATACAGTTGGGACGCAAAGAAGAAGCTTTCAAAATTACGGAAGCAGTGGTTAAGCAAGTATATGAGAATGGTTTACAGTTCCGTACTCCTGAAGCAATTACCGCAACAGGTACTTTCCGCGCTAGTCATTATCTCCGCGCTTTAGGAATCTGGACAATATATGGTGCTTTAACTAAGTTTAAATCTTAAATTAACAACAAGAGGCTATTTATGAAGCGTTCGCCTATGCAGGTGAATGAGTAATTATTGCTTCTGTTTAATTTGTTCCTTGCCAACTGGTTGACTTGTCAGTAAGCTATAAGATTATATTGTTTCTGGGACAAGATATGCTGATAGCCGTTGCCAACCAAAAAGGCGGGGTAGCAAAAACAACTTCAGTCATTTGCCTCGGGGGACTACTCGCATCCCGTGGTTCTTGTTTAGCGATAGATTTTGACCCCCAGGGAAATCTGACCACTGGCTTAGGCGTGACTCTCGCTGATGACCAAGTTAGTTGCTATGACGTAATAACAGAAGAGGTGGAAGTTGAAGATGCTATGGTTTCAACAGCATCTGGTATTACTTTGCTTCCTGCTGACATTACTTTGGCGAAAGGGGAAACAGAACTTCTGAGCCAAGTAGGCAATTTTTATATTCTTAAGGAACGCTTAGAACCTGTTTTATCTCAGTTTGACCACATCCTGATTGATTGTCCTCCCTCATTAGGATTATTAACGGTTAATGCTTTATCCGCAGCAGATGCTGTATTGATTCCTGTACAGTGCCAGTTTTTTGCCCTGAAGGGGCTGGCTTCTTTGCTTGAGACAATTGTAAGTGTGCAGAAGCGTCTTAACCGTGATTTAAAGATACTTGGGGTTCTACCGACAATGGCAGAGATGAACACAATTATGGCTCAGGATATTCTAAAGTCTTTACACAAGCGACTTCCTGATATCCATATTTTTGATCCTGTGCCTAAGTCGATTAAGTTTTCTGAGTCAAGTTTGGCAGGAGAACCTATTCATATTTATACTAATGATGCAAAGTTGGTGAAACCTTATCGCGCGATCGCGGATTTAATTACAGTAAGCTAAAGGAAGAGAAATGGTAAAACGACGGGCAAGACTTAATGAAGAGAATGACCCTCTTAATTCGACAGAAAGGGTACTAGCTGGCTTAGAACAAGCTATCATACCAAAAGATGAGGAAGTTGACGAGTTAGATACTCCAATACTGGAAACATTTTTAATCAACGACGTAGTTCTGGAACAGTTGAGTAAGCTTTATCTTAAGCTTCAGTTGAATATAAGTAAAAGGAATGTACCAGAGAAAGAAGTAATTGTGGAAGAGGCAATTGTACAATTATTAAGTTTAGCTGAGACAGACTTTGCTACTTTGGTTGAGTTACTGAGAAAGAGGCAAAGAAATCGAGAGACTGGAAAAAGTTATCTTTAAAATACTGAAGCAACTAGCAAAATAATACCTCCAACTAAACAAAAAATCGCAAAGAAAGTTGTAGTTTTGAGATTACTTTCATGGTCACGAATTAACTCTTCTTCTGACTTATGGGAAATAATAAAGTGTTTCTTCGGGTCAAAAGGCTTTCTAACTATTAACTGATTATCTGCGTCAGATAGTTCCCCTAAGACATAAATCGGGATATCAATAGGTAAAACATATTCCTCATAGTTATATCCCAAGGTTCTATAGTCGTTGGAGAAAGAACCAGACAAGCTGATATTGAGTCCTGCTATTGAAAAAGAACTTTTTCCTGAATTGACAGGTTCAAAGCGATTGACGACCTGAATCGCCTCCATTTCAGCATCTTTAGGGTTAATAACAATTGTCCCTGTTTCGTCTTCAAGGCGAAAGTTAATTTGCGTTTGATTATTATTAATTACTTTCGTTCCCTGACTTGTATTACGTTGACGATTTCCTTCACTATCTGTTGTGTATTCCGTTTTTTCGTATTTCTCTTTGACAATTGATTGGTAATAGACACAAAGGCGTTTTGATAAATCGGAGGTGAGAGGATTATTAGAACGAATGACTCCTTTTAATTCAACAATTTCGCGGAATGAACCTGAATGTTCTAACTCTCTCGCGATGTCTGTCTGGAGTTTCTGAAGTTCCGCAATAGTAGAAGTTGAGGTAGATTTGACCGCAAAAATACTATCTTTGAGATAAGAACGATGCTTGAAACAAAAAAAGCTAACGACTAAACTAATTATTCCAGCAATAAGCAAGAAAATGGTCATAGTTATTTATTTGAAACAGATAGGATTTTTAGTTTCTTCCAGTTAGAATGAATTCTACCTCAACTTAAATAGATTCCCTCTATTTATCAATAATATATACCCATTCTTGGAAATCGCGATCGCGATTTTCGGTAATTGCTACCAACTTCTCTTTCACTCTCTCTGTAATTGGTCGATTAGCTGGTAAAGAATAGTTTTCAATCCGATTAACAGGCGTTATCTTAGCTGCTGTCCCACTGAGGAAGACTTCATCAGCAATGAAAAGTTCCGTTTTATCAACAGGGCGTTCTAATACTTCTATCCCCATACTCCTCGCAATCTTAACCACACTATCCCGTGTAATCCCTTCTAAAACATCTTGTTCGACACCAGGGGTGATAATCTTACCGTTTCTGACCACAAAGATATTCATTCCCGTTGCTTCACAAATTTTCCCCTGAGAATTCATCATGATTGCTTCATCAAATCCCGATTCTACTGCTTCTGTTTTCGCCAGGGAAGAGGTGATATAAGCCCCACTAATTTTACCGCGCAGGGGTAAACTACGGTCTTCTTGTCTTGTCCAAGAACTAATCCGACAAGTTATCCCATCTGGCGATAAATAATCTCCTAATTCCAAACCGTAAATCAAGAAATCCTTAGCTACTTTGTGCAAACGTGGCGCAATTCCCAAATCGGAAGTATAAACAAAAGGACGGATATAAAAAGAAAAATCTGGCTTATTCTTTTTGACAAAATCAATAATAATCTGTTTAATTTTATCCGCAGGTAAATCGAAGTTTAAATATTTAGCACTATTACTTAAACGCTGACAATGGTCATCTAAACGAAACAATAAAATTTGCTCAAGATTTTCAGGATTCGGAATTCCCCTTAAACCACCAAACGCCCCTGTCCCGTAATGTAAAGCATGGGTAGCAATAGAAATATTAGCATCTTTAAAGGGGATAAAGTTATTTTCAAAATAGGCAATCGGTAAAAAATTATGCATTGTTGATGATAATAAATTGAATAATAATTATACTTGAGCAAATAGCTGTTTATTTTGACAGCTTACCTAACCAACCCTCTAAATGCTGCTTTTGCTTCTCGGAAGGAGACTTAACTCCCTTGATTTCATAACGACTAGGTTGAGGTTGTCCGAGTTGGACTTGATGGGTCAGCAATTGGTCATGATGAAAGACCGTAACGTTGATTTTATCACCTACTGCGTAATCTTGAACGCGATCGCGCAACTGTCCAACACTCACCTTAACCCCATCAATCGCCAGTAACTCATCCCCCGCATCTATTCCCCCAACTGCTGAGGGAGATTCGCTTTCGACAAATTTAATCATCTCTTTCCCATTCTCCGTTACAACCTGAATACCGAGATAAGGAACAGCATCTGGGTCAGGAATTGCAACTAATTCTAAGCCAAAGGGGTGCAAATATTCATTAAAAGGTAACTCCTCTAACCCATCCACATAGCGATTAAAAAAGTCTGTTAAATCCTTCCCTGCGACAGATTCAATCGTTTCTCGCAACTGTTCGGGGGTAAAACCAATCTCTTCCTTCCCAAACCCCTGCCACATTTTCTGCATAATATCATCAAGAGAACGAGTATTATTATGCTGGGCGCGAATTAACAAGTCAAGCAAAAACGTCACCAACTCCCCTTTCAGATAATAAGAAATCTGTGAATTATTACTATTAGCATCGCGCCGATATAACTTAATCCAAGCATCAAAGCTAGACTCACTTAGAGATTGTACCTTCCGACCCCCAATAGTTTGCAGACGGGTGATATCCTTACTAATATTTTCCAGAAAGGTATTTTGGTCATAAATATCCGCCCTTAACGGAATCACCGCATCATAATAACTAGTAGTTCCCTCACAAAACCACAGAGAAGTCGTATAAGCTTCTTGGTTATAATCAAATTTTTCTAAAGCTTGCGGACGAATTCGCTTCACATTCCAGAGATGGAAAAACTCATGGGCGACTAACTGCATAAAGCGGTTATATTTATCCTTAGCGCGAAAGCTATAGCGAGGATAATTTAGAGAACAAGCATTTTTATGTTCCAAGCCCCCAAATCCTGTCCCCGAAAGGTGTAACAAGAAAATATAGTGGTCATAGGGTAAACCGCCAAATAAATCCGCCTCAACCTCAATAATCTTGCGCGTATCTGTAATAATTTGTTCAGGGTTCGCATTTCCTTCCCCCCAAATCGCCAACTGGTGAGGTTTTCCTAACGCTTCAAAGTCATAAACCTTGTGAGTACCAATTTCAAAAGGACTATCAACTAAAGTATCAAAATCTACCGCATAAAAAGTATTTTCTTTCCCTGCTACTGTCCGTAAAGGAGTAGTAACTTTCCATTCTGGTTGCGGAGGAATAATCGTTATTTCAATCGGTTGCTGTTCTAAACCAACTACATCGAACAATAAAGCTGCGCTATTAAAATAACCATGACTACTATCGAGGTGATTAGTTCTGACTGTCAACTCATTCGCAAAGACGCGATAAGAAACAGTCACTTCTGAAACATCTTTCGTATCAACTTCCCACTGATTCTTACTAACCTTCCGACTTGTTAAAACTTCCTGATGAGATTTAGCAGAAAAATCTTGCAAATGTCTCGCATATTCCCGCACTAAATAAGAACCTGGAGTCCAGACAGGCATTTTTAAATTCAAAACCGACTCAGCAACATTTTCCAAGTAAAGCGTTACTTCAAATAAGTGAGATTCAGGGCGAGACATCGCCACCTGATAAAAAATTTTAGGAGTAGTTGTCTGGGCTGTAGAGGGAGATAGATTTATTGCTTGAGTCATCAAAAAATGAGTTGTTACTACTTTCCACAAGATATCACACCTGGTGTTGGGGAATCTCGATAATAAATTCTGTGCCTTCCCCCAGTTGAGAATTGCAGCTTAGTTTTCCCCCATGTTTTTGGGTAATAATTTCATAACTAATCGCTAACCCAATTCCTGTTCCCTTACCGATAGGTTTTGTGGTAAAAAGAGGGTCAAACACGTGTTTTTTCTTATCGTCATGTATCCCTGCACCATTATCAATAACAGAAATTCTTAGCCAGTCGTCATCGATTATTGCCGTTTGAATATGTATTTCTGGATTTTTCTTAGCTTCGGGAATTTCAAATTTCTCATCGACAGCATCAATCGCATTTGCCAGTAAATTCATCAAAACCTGATTAAGTTGACCTGGATAACACTCAATCTTCGGTAAGTCACCGTATTCCTTGATAATTTCAATCGCAGGACGTTCAGGTTTAGCTTTGATACGGTATTGCAAAATCAATAAGGTACTATCAATCCCTTCATGCACATCAACTGATTTCTTTTCCGCCTCATCCAAACGAGAGAAATTGCGTAACGACTGGACAATATCGCGAATGCGGTTCGCCCCAACCTGCATAGAACTAAGGAGTTTAGGTAAATCTTCAACCAGAAAGTCAAAATCAATCGCCTCTTTTTTCTCCGCAATCGCTTCTGAGGGTAAAGCTAAGTGTTGTTCATAGAGATAAACAAGATTGAGTAAATCCTTGGTGTACTCAGTGGCATGACTAATATTACCATAAATAAAGTTAATAGGATTATTGATTTCGTGAGCAATCCCAGCTACTAACTGCCCCAAACTAGACATTTTCTCACTTTGAATCAGTTGAGATTGGGTCTGTTGCAATTCTTCTAGAGTTTCTTGTAGTTCTTGCGCTTTAATGCGAGTTTGGGCTTCAGACAGTTGTAATGCAGTATTGAGTTGAGTTAGTTTATCCACTTGACGGAGGACAATTTTAACAATAGCCTCTTTCAAGGTTAAAGCAGCATCAATTTCGCACTGTTTCCAGCGCACTGACCTACCCTGTATTATTTCTTTCCACATTTCAAAAGAAGCTCTAGGAGTTAAGTAATTACTCCCATCAGCAGCAATCTCAACGGGTTTATTCGGATTACCTGCCCATTTAACAGTTGTCTTTTCTTCAGGGCGAAACCACACCATATAATTTTTCGGTATCTTGGAAATAGGGATGGCAAGTAAACCACTGGCTACTTCTTGAAACTGTTCCGCTTCAGGATAATATTTACTGAGACAATTAGTTACAAAAATTTCTGTTTGGGCATGGTTTTCTAACAACCATTCTAGTAATTTTTCTAAGTCGGCTTGAGACGGGGTATTGCCAACGGTCGTATATTTACCTTCAAAACAGATTAGTGCGCCAGTAGCATTAACTAAATCTAAAATGTTTGGTTGATGATGAACTAAGCCATTGACAAAGTTCTCATCTGAAGACATATATTCTAAGACTTTATTCTGAATATCTTTAAGTTGAATCTGATATTCATAGTCTTCATTATTTTCTTTAGCCACCAGTTCCACTGACAACACCTGTCCCAAAAATTCGCATACTTTGCGAATATCGTAAGAGACATATTTGGGCGAATAATGATGACAAGCAACCAATCCCCAAAGTTTACTTCCTCTGACAATTGAAATAGACATCGATGCTGTTACGCCCATGTTAGATAAATATTTAACATGAATTGGGGAGACGCTTCTCAACACCGCAAAACTTAAATCAGTGGGAGTACCAGTAACGGGATTAATTTCAGGAATTAGGGGCGCAGGTGTGTAGGTGCTATCAGGAATTAAGCGTAACCAGTTTAATAAATAAAGCTCTCTTGCTTGGGTCGGTACGTCCGAGGCTGGGTATTGTAAACCCAGATAAGGAACTAGGTTTGCTCCCTTTTCTTCGGCGACAATAGTTCCGTTTCCATCTGGATTGAAACGGTAAAGCATAACTCGGTCGAACTTAGTGATTTGATAAATCTCTTTAACTACAGTTTGACATAAACCTTCTAAATCTGAGCTACTTTGGAGTTGGGAAACTGCATTGCGAACTAAGTCATAAAAGTTAGAGAAAGAAGTATTACTGAATTTTTCTTCTGGCTCTAATTCCAGAATAACTTGTTTGTTACTTCGATGTAAAATACCATCAAAATTTTGAGGAGATTTTCCTGGAATGGTAACTTGAATGGGAAGAGGATTTTTGCTTTTAAAGTTTTCTTGTTCTAAGCAAATTTTGATTGTATTGATATCATCTTGCTTAACTAAAAAGTTAAGTGGTTTATCCAAAATATCTTGAGGTTGCAAGTCAAAGAAATCATTAGTATTACCACTAACTTGTCTAATAATTAAGTTCGGTTCTTGGAGTACGAGAAGCAGACCGTGAGGTTGGATTGAACCAGGGATACGAATTGGCTCTTTATCACAGTTGGTTAAATCAATTGTTACAGCGGAGAACTCGTTACTCTTAGGCATTATCCTTGCACCGTGTCAACATAAAATGTTCTCCCATTGTAGCAAGGGGATAATCTTTGATTCAACTAGGGTAAAGAATCAGGGCAATCATTTTGTTTAATTTGAATTTTACAATAAAAAGCAGGAGAAGCTTATTTCCTCCTGCTCAATATTCTTTACTTATCTCAACAATGAGAGTTGAGGCATTTAGTAAAGTTCTTCTTCTTGATGAGTGGTAATAGTGCAGTCAGACTTGGGATAAGCAACACAAGTGAGGACATAACCTGCTTGGATTTGGTCATCATCTAAGAAAGACTGGTCAGATTGGTCAATTTCACCGCTTTCGATTTTACCTGCACAGGTAGAGCAAGCACCAGCACGACAGGAGTAAGGAAGGTCAATTCCTTGTTCTTCCGCAGCGTCAAGGATGTACTCATCATCAGGTACTTCGATAGTGGTATCAAATCCTTCTGCTTCGCTTACTAAACGGACTTTATAAGTAGCCATAATATTTATTTTCCCTTTTGAGATAGACGGCAGTATGAACTAAGCTATGCAGCAAACGAGTTTTATTTTTGAACTTGCTTGTGCGACTAATGTGTTCTCTTTACGATAGTAGGGGAAAATCTCTTACAGTTTAAATGGCATTAGCAATGAGATTCTTAATCTAATTTAAAATAACTTTTGCTTATAAGAAGTTTTGAAAACTCAACCCAGAAACTTGTGGGAAGCATATACTCGTAATGCCTTTAATGGCAGTGGCTTTGGCAGTTTGTGCTTTGTCTAATTGAGGGGGTGTACTTGCGACAAATCAGCATTAGTTATAGTTATCACAATAATCGATGATTTGTGCTTACGGGAAGTTTTGACTATTTTTCTAGCTGAGATCTTGCGTTGTGGGTAAAATAGGAAAGATTCAACCTGCGCCATAGTAGGAGTAAATTTAATTATTTAATGAGCAATTCGTCTTTTTCCCTTCCCATCCAAGTTGTGATTGTTGGTACTGGCTTCGCTGCGAGAAAACGTGCTGAGGCGGTTCAAGCAGACCAACGCTCAAATTTAGTAGCTGTGGTCGGACATAACCCCGAAATTACCCAAGCATTTTGCCAAGATTTTCAGGTTAAGGGAGTTGATAGCTGGGAGGAGTTAGTAAATTTACCAGATGTTGATTTAGTAATTATTTGTACTATAAATCGAGACCATAGCGCGATCGCGCAATCCGCTTTAGAATCAGGAAAGCACGTTGTCGTAGAATATCCCCTCGCCCTAGACCCCACAGAAGCAGCTAATTTAATTACCTTAGCAAGAAAGCAACAAAAACTCCTCCACGTTGAACATATCGAACTACTAGGGGGACTCCATCAAGGAATGAAAAAAGTTCTTAAGGAAGCTGGAGACATCTTTTTCGCCAGTTACACCACTATTGTCCCCCAATACCCCGCCCCAAAACGCTGGACTTATCATCATCAGATGTTTGGCTTTCCTTTCACTGCTGCATTATCAAGAATTCACCGCCTAACAGATTTATTTGGGAAAGTAAAAACAGTCAGTTGTCAGACTCGCTTTTGGGATACAGAAGCGGGATATTATCGCAGTTGTTTCACTCAAGCACAATTACGCTTTGAGAGTGGTTTAATCGCGGAAGTAACCTATGGAAAAGGAGAAACGTTTCAAGAAAGGACTCGCAACTTTACCTTATCTGGAGATAGAGGAAATTTAATTTTTATCGGTGAAGAGGGTAAATTAATCCGAGGCGAAGAAGAAATACCCATTGAAATTGAACCCCGTAGAAATTTATTCACAAAAGATACAACTTTAGTCCTAGATAATCTCATTGAAGGAAAACCTTTGTATGTGAGCTTAGAAGCCAGTCTCTATGCACTTCAGGTTGCTGATGCTGCTCGTGAATCTGCGGAAACTGGAAAAACAGTTGAATTGTCGGCTATTTCTGATATAATAAGAAACTGATGCGTAATGGCGGCATAGCCAAGTGGTAAGGCAGAGGTCTGCAAAATCTTTATCCCCAGTTCAAATCTGGGTGCCGCCTTTCTTGTCGATTGACACTTTATTTATCATCGTTGTCAAGTTAGTGTCATCTTGACAAATTAAATGTCATTTTTCCTATGAGTTCAACAAACAATATTTGTTGGACTCTATTTTTTTAGTTAATGTGGGGCAGACCTCTGCCTTACCTTTCAATCCACCTCTATTTATTTAGCTTAAGCAAATATTACAACATCCAAAAACAGCGGTATGCTTTCTTTCAACCCATCCCTAGTCGGGATGGTCATTGAAACCATGATTGTTATCCTCTTGTTGTATGTATCTACTTTCAACCCATCCCTAGTCGGGATGGTCATTGAAACTTCCGTTCCTCGTTATCCAGCAAGACTATTCGGATTCCTTTCAACCCATCCCTAGTCGGGATGGTCATTGAAACCAAGTCGGCAATGGTTCTCAAAGAGGCAGGGATTCTTTCAACCCATCCCTAGTCGGGATGGTCATTGAAACCGCTCCCTCCAAAACCCTGACCTAGATTGCCTTCTCACATTGTTTTTGACAGACCTGCCGAAAACTTCGCTATTGGCTCTCTTCAAACTGCTCTTAGAGACTAGATGAAAGCCTAGAAAACAGATTGGGAAAGGATTTTCTTGTTTTGACAGACCTAAGCATGATTTTGCCCCCGCTTCGCTCCGTCAAAAATAAAAAAATGGGGTGGATTCCCCCTTGGTCGGGGGTGATTCGGTAGCCATCACTGTGGTAGACCCACACCGCTTGTTGCTGGGAGCGCACCGACCCCGTAGAATAAAAGTATCATCAGAAACTTTAATTTACAGGTTAATCATCTTTGCAATCTTTCAGCAAAGATCAGCATCAGGGCGGACAGCTACCAGGGTCAGAAAGCACACTTGCCTTTGAGCAAGCAAACTAACCCAAATTTTTCGTAGTTCAGCGGTTCACAAGGAACATGACCTACGGCGCGATTATTCCTATTCTATTGTCAAGGTACAGAAAGTGGTAGTAGATTTTGTTAAGAATTTAAACGAGAATGATAAGCAGAGATGGCTATTTCTCTAGCTTGTTCTTCTGGACTACCTCGCACTTCTTGTTTTGCCTCCTCAATTGCAAGTCCCTGCTGGGTAGCTTTGGACTTAATGCTTTCAATTAATCTGCCATAGCTCCACTGATGGACTTGGACTCGATACCTTTTAGCATATTGCTTTTGTCCTTCAAGGTAGCCTGGGACTTTCTCTTCTGCTCTAGCCTGAATTTCGCTTTGGATTACTTCGCGTATATCTTCAAGCTTGGGAACAAAAATACTCGCTGCACCGTGGCTTTGAGCGACAGTGACAATTGCTTTGGCTAATAAACGGTCAATGTATTGTCCTAGCTCGGAATCTCCAAATTCGTTGAAACCAGAGCGTTTTTGCGCTTTATGGCGTTGATGAGATTGAGCCTGTTTTTCTTGGCGTTTACGGTTGAGAAGTGTATAATTTTTGCCGAGAAGTTGTTTAACATTGCGATAGGTGATGGCTTTTCCTGTTATTCCGTCCACGATAGCAACAGTAGCAGGTTTCTCTAGACCGAAAGCAATACCGACGAGGATGTTTGAGTGACCTTGATAGAGAGGT
>JBBQDV010000039.1:0-18967 GCA_038320005.1 Cyanophyceae cyanobacterium | reverse complement strand
TATGAAAAAATCTCGTTTAGGAACACTAATAACTGTTATTTGTCCACTGGATAAGGTGAAGGATTGCGAGGAAATTATATTCCAAGAAACCACTACTTTAGGAATTCGTTACTCTAGACAACAACGCTCAATTCTGCAACGGGAAATTGAAATAGTAACAACAGAAGATGGAGAGGTTCGGGTGAAGGTGGCTTCTCAGGGGGAAAATATTATCAATGTTCAACCAGAGTATGAAGATTGTGCTAAGATTGCTCGTCAGTCTGGTAAACCTTTACAGCAAATACAAGGGTTAGTTATGAAACTTTGGCAAGAGGGAAATAAGAGCTAAGGTACTCAAAAAATATCTTTACGCTTCTGTAACCCCCAGGTAATGGCTAAATAAACAGCGGTGTGAAGACAAAGGATGCCCCAATTGAGGAGCAAATTCTCCCAGGTCGGATCATACACAGGTGTTGGCGCAAAGGGTTGAGGGGTTGGGGGAAATCCTGGCATCTGAGGAGGTGCTTCGGGGACGAGGGCATTGACATTAACTAACGCCCCATAAGCCCCTACTGACCAACGACTGATGGTCAGCCAAGAAACTAATGTGCCAAATGCGCCTTCGAGGTTGAATAAGACCCCAGAAAAGATAATTTGGGGTAATAGGATCAAAGTGAGGCTATTCATGGCTGCACTGGCAGTTCTGGCGAGGGCGGAAATAGCTAAACCAAGACTGAGGGCGGTGAGAATGGTGAGGAAGGTGGTGATACTTAGCCCCAAAAACCAGGGGATTAGTTCTGGACTGGGGGATTGGAAGAAAATTAGGATAATGAGGACGATGGATAGGGTTTGAATCACTGCTAAAGCAGAACGTACTAGCAGTTTTGAAGTTAGGTAAGGAATTAAACCGAGATTAACTAAACGCTCTCGTAAATAGACACTGGCTTCTTTGACAATTTCTGGCAGGGAACTCAATAAGCCAGCTAAAAGGGCAGCAAAGGTAAAAACAAATAGAACTTTCAGAGCGTCGGGGGCTTGGGTCATTGCTGGGGGGTCTGAGGCGACAAATGGTGTCCTACCAATGGTTAAGGCGGTGAGGATGATGCCAACGGGGGCAGGAAGTAAAGACCAGGCAAGATTAGCGCGATCGCGCCCTGTTAATTGCAGATAACGACGGGAGAGTACCCCTAGTTGCTTGAAGCCTGAGTGATGTTTTACTTTCGCTTTACCAGAAACAGGCTGTTTCCCGACAGGGGTAACGGAAGCAATCGTTTTTTCTTCTCCTTCAGAGGGATGAGAAGGATCAAAACTCAAGGCAGCTTTAACATAATTATTGTAGGGTTCGGAGTTAGCCCGAAATTTACTCGCCCAACGCTTAACTACTTGATCTACTGCTTCTGGATCATGTCCTGCTTCTAGCTTCAGGTAAATATCAGCGAAGTATTTCAGATCTGGCTGAACACCGAAAAACTGCATTGTTTCTTCGGGAGGTCCAAAATAGCATAATCGCCCACCCCGACCTAAAAAAGCAACGCGATCGCATACCGCCAGATTAGCTGTTGCATGGGTGACGAGAATAACAGTCCGACCCTGATTTGCCAAATTTCGCAATAGTTCCATCATCGCTTTATCTAAGCCAGGATCTAGTCCAGAAGTGGGTTCATCGAGGAAGAATAACTTAGGATCAGCGAGTAATTCCACCGCAATACTAACTCGTTTACGCTGTCCCCCACTTAAGTCGCGCACAAAATTATCTTTGACAAAATCGAGTTTAACTTGCTTCAGGGCTTCTGCTACAGCTTGCTGAACATTCGTTTCGGGGGGTAAGCGCAACTGGCAAGAATAAGTTAATACTTCAGTAACAGTTAAGTCAGAATAAACAATATCATCCTGGGGAACATAACCGATTTGAGAACGGTAAATATCGAAGTTTTGGCGCAGATCTTTCCCGTTAATATAAACTGTTCCTGTTTGGGTTGGGGCGATTCCTAGTAAGGTTGATTTTCCTGTACCACTTCCCCCCACTAAAGCTACCAGTTGTCCAGGTTCGATGGGCAGAGAAATCTGATTAAGAATAACTTTTTCTTTCTTTTCTTGATCGAGGGCGGTGCGATATAAATTATGGGCATCAAGGCGAATTTGATTACCGCGATCGTATAGTTCTAATATATCCCCCCGTAAGATCAGAGTAAAAGGTCCAATTTGGATCGTGTCCCCCTCTTTTAGCTGTACTGATTTGGCAACAGGTTGGCTATTGACAAAAGTGCCATTGGTACTAAGATCTACTAATTTATATCCGCCTTGGGGATTAGGTACAATAGTCGCGTGAAAGCGAGAAATAGTTGGTGCATCTAACTGCATTGAAGCATAACGATTCGGATTGGGTTCGCGTCCTAGTTCAACGGGCCATTCTTTGATTTTGCTTAAGTTGAGCCGTCTTTTACTAGGAATTGCGGTACTTTCAGACCGATCAGGATCAAAGTAACTTATGACAATATGGTTTTGGGGATCTTGACCAATTTCTAGCTGAGTACCATGAGTCAAAAGATGCCCAGAGGCTTTGATCCGTACTCTATCGACCCAAAGACCATTACTGCTCAATTTTCCTTGACCATCCCCATCATAAATGCGGTAGCCATTCTTTTCGCGATGTAAGACTGCATGATGGCGAGACATAACTTCCCAATTTGAGGGAATATTTTTAGCATCAGACCAAGCTGGATTACGTCCTAGTCGGTACATATTCTGATCAAGATCAAACCGCAGTCTTTGTCCCCGATTATTAAGTTCAATATAGGGTTTGGAGTCGCTACTTAAGAGCGTCTTTTTACTAGCAGGAGATGACATAAGGGTTAAGTCTAATGATATGTGTACCTATCTTAAAATTTGAGACGAACTATCTTAAGTGTCAAAAGAGGACTCCCGTTAAAGCGGTACAGGCTTAACGGTGAGATGAATTTTGACCAGCAAATAAACTGAGCGATAGCGAATCTCTACTCGACTAGCCTTTTTGTGTAGAATGCGTTAAAGTTGTAACATGATAACACTAACGCACGAGTATAAGCTGATTCCAGATAAAACGCAGATAGAGGTAGTTGAAACCACCTTAAGTATCTGTCGTTCTGTCTGGAATTTTGCTTTAAGAGAGCGCAAAGATTGGCTTTCCTCTCGTAAGTGTGCTGTCAATGCTTGCTCTTTAGAAAAGGAATATATAATTCCTGTTGATGCTCCCTACCCTAATTACCATGTCCAGGCTAAGAACTTAACTGAAGCAAAGAAAACTAACGAAGGCTTGAAAGCTGTCAATGCTCAAGTCCTGCAACAAGTCTTAAGGACTTTAGAAAGAGCTTTTCTTGAGATGAAATCCCTGAAATTAGGTTTTCCTCGTTTCAAAAATAAAAGTAGGATGCGCTCTTTCGTGTATCCTCAAATGCTCAAGGATTGCGTCAAAGGCAATTCGATTAAGTTACCTCAATTGGGGTGGGTGAAATTCAGAAAATCAAGGGATATCCCTGAAGGTTTTCAAGTTAAACAAGCAAGAATTGTGAGAAGGGCATCTGGCTACTTCGTGATGCTCTCACTTCAATTGGATGTCGATATTCCTAATGTTCCCTTTCATGGGCATTCATTAGGAATTGATTTAGGGTTGGATAAATTCTTAGCGACTTCTGATGGTCAACTTGTAGATAGACCTCGCTTTTTAGATAAACTGCAACGTGAGCTTAAATTACTACAACGCAGATTGAAGAATAAAAAGAAAGGTTCTAATAATCGTCACAAGCTTAACCAAAGAATCGCTAGATTACATCAACGGGTTTCTGATACTCGCAAAGATTGGCACTTTAAGTTAGCCCACAATTTATGTGACCAAGCTCAATCCATATTCCTTGAAGATATTAATTTTATATCTTGGGCAAAAGGAATGCTTGGGAAGCACACCCTGGATGCTGCCTTTGGACAGTTTGTTACTATCCTGGAATGGGTGGCGTGGAAACGGGATGTTTTTGTTGCCGAAGTGGACAAGAACTATACTTCTCAGATTTGTCCCAACTGCAATGCTCACACAGGTAAAAAGTTACTCTCCGAAAGAGAACACAACTGTCCTGAATGTGGTTACAAAGCTCATCGTGACGTTGCAGCAGCACAAGTAACCAGAAATCGCGGTATCGAAAATGCGCTAGGGCATAGCGTATCAGAAAATGTCTGTGGAGACGGTTTAGCAGGGGTAGAAATGCCTAGCCAAGAGTCTTTGAAGCAGAAACTCTTAGGTGTAAACTTAAGAATCCCCCGTTAAATTGCTTTAGTAATTAACGGGGGAGTATGTCAAAGTAGAATAACTTAATCCATGATAAAAGTTTAGAAGATTTTGCTCAACTAGCAAGAACTGCAATATTTATGAGTCAGTTAAATTCCTAGATTTGTGACGGTGTAGCACAGGATGGCAAATCCTATGGTAATGAACCTAGTCCCCATGAACCTCACGAAAATTACGGACCTGATTGTGTAATTTGTGGTTTACCTAGAAGTGCAAAAACTGGACAAGGTACGGTTATTTCTGGGGCTGGAAACAAGCCTCGTTGGTTAATTCCTCTCCTTGGTGTGGGGGTAGTGGTTCTGTTGGCTGGACTCGCAGTAGGTGGATACAAAGTTTATGAACAAATGACTGCTGGTGATGAAAATGGGGAAACAGAAGTAGTAGAAAGCACTTCAGGACAACCTCAAGCAACTGTATCGGATCAACTGGTAGCTGAAACAGCGAGTAATCCTGATATTTTAAGTCAAGGGGAAAAGCTGTTATTAGATACAACTCCCCAGAAAGAAGCAGGAATGAATGCTTTTGCGGTTAAGGATTGGGATACGGCGGTAACGGAATATGAAGAGGCGGTTGCGACAGATCGCAATGATCCCGAAGCGCGTGTTTACTACAACAACTCTAAGGCTCGCCAAGCGGGAAATCCCTTAACTATTGCCCTAGTTTTACCCATTACTGCTGATGTGAATGCAGCTAAGGAAATGTTGCGGGGCGCAGCTTTATATCAAGATCGTTTTAATCAGTCTCCCCCCAAGGGACGATTATTAGAGATGGTGATTGTTGATGATTATGGTACAGGGAGTAATGGGGAAATTGCTAATGATTTAGCTAATGCGCCTAGTGTTTTGGGGGTACTCGGACATGGGGCGACCCAAGATACCCAAAAAGCTTTAGCCATTTATGATGCTGAACAAGTGGCGGTGGTTTCCCCTTTAAATACGGAAATTGTTGTCGGGACGGGGGGGGGATCAATGCTGAAAACTGTTTCCACTGATGCTAAAGGTCGCGCCCTCTTTGAAGAGTATTTGTTGGGGATGAATAACACTTTACTCAAATATGCTCAGACGCAACATGGAAATCCAGCGGTAGTCTTCTTTTATGATGGTAGTAAGGGGTATAGCGCGAACCAGAAAGCAGCCTTTGAAAGCGCGATCGCGTCAAGTAATGCTAAGGTCATTCAAAACGTAGATATCGCCTCTGGGGTAGATGTAAAAACCGCCCTAACCGAAGCTAGTCAAGGGGGTGCGAATACAATTTTTATCGCCTTACCGCCAGAAGGAGTTGAAAGCGCGATCGCGATCGCGAAAGCCAATGCTAGTTTACCATCACCCCTCACCATTGTTGCCAGTGATGCCCTCTATAGCCCCACAGTTTTAGTATCAGGTCAAGATGCAATTAATGGCTTAGTAATTGCCGTTCCCTGGCGACATGACCCTAGCCAAGCTTTTGCCCAAGAAGCAGCCCAAATGTGGCAAGGAAGAGTGAACTGGCGCACCGCAGCGGTCTCTGATGCTATGCAAGCCCTAGTAACCGCAGTAAGTGATAACCCCCAACGTTCAGAAGTATTACAAAGCCTCAATCAGGGCGTTCCCCTCGCAAATACCAATACGAATTTCAATATCTTACTGGAAGTTCCTCTTGTGAAAGCTGTTCCTGGAACTGCGGGTCCAGCAGGCGCAAAACATCAGTTCGACCCTATTTAAATTATCTTGAGGAGAACCTATAGCTAGTGAAACGTCGCCCCCTCTGGAATTATCCCCTGTTTCAAATTCCCCTAATTTGCTTCTGCATCCTGTTGATGACTACCCTCTTATTTGGCTTTTTGGGTGTGGGAAGACCTTTAGTTAATGTCGCGATCGCGTTAAATTTAAGTAATAGCACTTACGAAAACGCCAGCTTTAACGCCCCAGGAACAATTATGGCAGGACAGGTGACAGCGGTGGAATCCTACTTAGACCAAAATTCCAGTATTTTACGCCGACCTAATCAGGTGCAAGTTTTTGGCTTTGCTGGGGTTGTCCGCGGACTAACTAGTGGTTTTAAGACTAATGGGCAAGAAGTGAAGCAAGAATTAACCCAATCCTTACAAAATCCGAACTTAGAGAATCAAATTGTCCCAGGAACAACGGATCTGACTAGGGCGATTAATGCTGGAATTGAGGCTTTAAGGGGTGTGGAAAAGGGTTGTCGGGAAATTTTGCTGGTGACTGACGGACAGGGGGCGGTTTCGCCTGAAGTAATTGCAAGCGCGATCGCGAATCGTATCAGAGTTAATTCTATGGTTGTGGGTGCAGAAGCAGACGCATTACAAACCACCGCTTCAGGGACAGGAGGCATCTATCTAACGGGGGATATTAACAACTTACAAACCTTCTTCACAGACAGATTTTTCAACCGTTTTAATAGCAACCTAAACTGGATCATCTTTTGGGCTGGCTTAACCTGGATCGCCTTGATGTGGCTATTAGTAATGCCGATAGACCGTTGGCTATTTCAAGACTTATTAAGAATGCCCATGAACCTATCAGGAAGATTAGCCTTAAGTAACGCCCTCTTTTGGACAACCGCAACCCCTTTTATTATTTGGCGTTTAGCAGAAGGTCTTCCTTTTCTATCTCAATGTTAGCTATTTCCACTGAAACTGAATTATCACAAACTAGGAGAAAATAATGGCACAAGTTGATGAAAAAAGCATGGTCCCTACAATCTTAGTCGGTGTCGGCGGAACAGGGGCAGAAGTTCTTTCGCGAGTAAGACGTTTAATTGAAGAAAGCTATGGCGACTTAAAGAATTTCCCCATTATCAGTTTCTTAGTAGTTGATACCGATAAAGATTATAAAATCACTGACCCCGAAGCCAGTGGAACACAATTTAAAGACCAAGAAAAGTATTGGGCGAAAGTGGGGGGTCGAGAAGTCTCCGCCATGATTAACAACATGGAGGGTAACTATCCTTGGATTAGTCGTTGGTTTCCCACGGAATTAGAGAGAAATATCACCTCATTAGAAGCCGGGGCTGGACAAATTCGCGCCTGTGGTCGCTTTGCTTTTTTCTGTAACTATCACGGGATTCAGCAACAGTTTCTCTCCTCATCGAAACGGATTAAAGGTCACGAAAGTTATATGCTAGACCGCTATAACATCAACGTTAGCACCAATTCAGTTAACGTTTTTCTCACTGGTTCTTTGTCTGGGGGAACGGGTAGCGGAATGCTGATTGATATGGGTTACTGCATTCGTAAATGGTTGCAATCTGAAGGTAGTCCCACCGTTACCGCTATTGTACCAATGCCCCAAGCATTTGCTGGAATTAGTGTTGGCGATCGCGTTTTAGCGAATGGTTATGCAGCGATGATGGAACTTAGCTACTTTAGTGACCATCGTACCGAATATGCAGAACAGTTTAGTAGTGGCTTAGTTGATGAAGTCCGCAGTCCGAAACCCCCCTTTGATTTTACTTATTTAGTTGGCACAAAAAACACCGAAACCGAGTTTAAATTAAGTCAAATCCGTGAAATGATTGCCCAAAATATCTTTCTTGACTTAACCAGTGAATTCGCCCCTCATAAGCGTTCCATCCGCGATAATATCAAAGCTTCTTGGGCGCAAGCAGACCCAGGAGGAAGGGGTTATCCAAAGAACTTTATGAGTTTTGGACTCTCCACCATTGAGATTCCCATCGCCCAAATGCGGACTTCTTTATCGAATCGTTTAGGACAAGATTTAGTTAGTTGGTGGTTAAATGAAAACGCACCTCTTCCTGCGGATATGTTGGAATTAGTGCGCGGTGATATTCTCAAAAGAATGCGCCTAAATGAAATGGAAATTATCGCTGATTTATCCGCAGCCCAAGACCGTCCTTATCCAGCCGTAATTTCCGAATGGGTTAATAGTATTCGCAGCGAAATTACTCAAGAGAACTGGCTGCAATGTACCCAACAACAAGTTAATATTATTGGCTCAGAAAAAGGCAAAATTTTAGGCTTTGTTAGTCAATATTTAGAGCCAAAAGTTAATGCTTATCGTGCGGATCATTTCCGCGAAATTAGCCCCGATGAACGTTCTCACGGTGATTACTTCACCAAAATGTATGATAATCGCGACAAACTAATTATCAGGGGTAGAGAAGCCCTAGAAGCCGAGTTTTATACTATCTTGCAAGACCGAACAAGGGGAGTACGCTTTGCTTACGATTTTGTTGAGAAAGTACGGCAGATATTTAAGAACGCCAGTGAACGTTTCCGACGCGAACAAGACCAAGTTTGGACGAAAAATGAAGAAAGTCGCCAAAATCAGTATCAAGACGCGATAAAGGAAATAAACGAGTATAAAGATAAGTTTGGTATTACTAAACAAGACAAAATGGAGAAGTATGCAGAAACCGCCCTTTCTGGTTTAGAAGGGAGTTTTAATGCCACAATTCAGCGCAAAAGTAGAACTTTAGGCTTAACAGTTATTCAACGCTTAGAAGAGCATTTAGCAAAATTAGAAAAGCGTTTAAATAGCTTTAACCAAAGGCTAAGAATTGCCCGTGACTATTTCAAAGAAGTGTCCGACCGACAAGCGGAAAGTGCCGATGCTTTAGTAATTAATGGCATTAAATTATATGACCGTCAAGAACTAAATGGCTTATATCAAGACTTGATTGAACAACTCGCAGGGGCATCCCAAGGAAGTCAAACTACCTATGAGATTGGTATGAATCAAATTTGTAGCACAATGTCGGAGGATGTGTTAAGAAAAGCGAGTCCTTTATGGGATGAAACCCGTAGCGCAGATCGAGTAATGGCATTATTTGATATTACCAGGATTCCTGATGTACGGGAAGAAGATTTTCGCGAAGTTATTCTAGAAAGAACCCAAACAGTAATCTTAAATGCCCCAGGAAGTAGTCGCTTAAAACAAGAATTATCTGCTTGCGATCGCGTTTTCAAAGTCTATAATGATGAGAGTGAAATCACTAATAATATTCGCATCGCTTACAACAAATCCCAACCGATTATCGTCCTCAATAAAGCCGTACTCAATAGTAAAGATGCTGGCTTTACCCCCGCCCGTAACACTAATGTCGCCCTACTCGGAGGAGTTCACACTAGCAACCCCGCAGCCCAGAAGTTACTACCCAAAATCAAAGAATTTATCGGTAACGAAGATGATATTAAACCATTAGGAGACTTAGAACGCCACCGCATTGTTTTCGTCCAAGAAATTGGCGGTTTCTCCCTCCGTTGTATCGATGGAATGCAAGAACTGCGTCAATCTTACCGCGATTGGAAAGGCGAATTTATCACCGCAAAACGGGCGCAATTACGGGGAGAAAGCCGAGACTTACCGATTCCCGTCCACCTACAAAAAGAACCACCATTCTGGGATATTTTCCCCGAAGACCCGCAAGTATTTAAACTAATCGTCCAAGCAAGGGCGTTAGACGTATTGCGCCAAGATACTAACACCAGTACCAGAGAAAGTGTGATTCGTTATACACGCCAGAACACCATTGAAGCAGAAAATGTGGACTTGGCTTCAAGTTGGGAAGAAACCTCACAAGTCTTAGAAGTTAAAGCCTGTCGTGAAGATAGGGAAGAAATTCAACGCCAAGTTGAGGAGAAATATACCAACGCGGAAACCGATGCAGAAAAACAAGCCCTTTATAACCAGTTAGTCAAATACCTAAAACAACGGAGTGAAGAATTACAAGGAGGAAAAGATAGTCCAGATTATCGGCGCGATCGCGCTATCATCCAAGAAGTAGTCAGAACCTATCAACTCAAAGTCCAAACTCCAACTTCCCCCAAAGTAGTGAATACAGATAACGCGAAGGTAAACACAGCAACCAAAACCGATGTTTTCTGTACCAACTGCGGACAGCAAAATCCTGCTTCATCGAAATTCTGTTCTAAATGTGGTACTTCCTTAACTAAATAAATCATAATCTACGGGCGCATTCCCTGCGCCCAATCAGCAATATTCAACTATTGTGGCTGTAACCATAGCAGTAAATTTTTAACATAAGCCTTAATATCATCCATCGCAGAAGGTTCTTTTACCATTCCATCTCCAGGGACTTCCTCCACAAAACTGGGAGAACCTTTAGTAATATCCCAGTTGTAGTTAACAAAATGATGAAACGTAGATTGCGCCACAACACGCCCAAATTCTTCCCCCTCATCAGCCACCACAAGGGGAAACTCTCGCCCTGAGACTTTACTATTACCCATAGCGATGATTCTGGCATTTTTTGCCCCGACAGGAACTCCTACGCCACCCTCATGGGGATGTGCAGGAAAATAACGAATGATACCCGTTGGTGAGTTAGGATTTTTGAGGAGAGGGTGAATCGGTTCGAGAGGTTTAATGATCTGATAGTCACCATTTTTACCAGAGTGATAGTTAGGCCAAGAAATAGATTTAGTATAAATATCATCTGCTTGGTGATGGGAAGGATCAGGATGCTTATTTTGACTTTGGAAATAGTGATAACTTCCTAGACAGCAACCTACCATTGAAATACCCATATCTTGGTGATCTCTGGTGGTTAAGATTCCTCCACCTTCCTGGTAAAAGTGAGTTATCCCTGCTTGATCTTTTTCACTCAGACCTTCTCCCACATCTAAAGCAAAAAGCCAGAGTTGATCAAAATAATCACGGGATAAATGACTAAGAATAGTATCGTTTCCTTCGTCATCAGGAACGCGATCGCGCGACGTAACTTCACATAACACCCCTCCCTCCTCATCTGTGAGAGAAGTTAAATACTCCTTTAACAAGGAAAAGTGAGGAATTGTCCAGTCATCCTCATCAGTGCTTAGAAGGGTTGTTTGCAAAAGAATCCGTATTGGTTTTGTCATAGCCACAAAAGGTTTACTTTTCAGGAGATAGGGTTACATTTGCCCTGAATTATCTAACTATAACAGCCAAGTTTACCCTAACTGAACTAAGACTCATAAGAAGGTTTTTTATTGCAAAGAATTAAATTAATTTCCTGAAGCACCATACTCGTGATTGAATTATAAGTAGCATAGCAGCCCACTATCTTTAAGAGCTTCTCCTTCATGACGACAGAAGATTTTTATTTACACCTCAAGCCTTTTAATAATTTTCTTGACTTAGCTAACCCAGTTCACTATGTCCAAGTTCCTGATGATTGGTATCTTCTCATTACTGATATTGTCGATTCAACCCAAGCCATTGAAGCAGGTCAGTATAAAGAGGTTAATCTTCTCGGTGCAAGTTCGATTATTTCTGTCTTAAATGTAATCGGTGCAGTGCAAATTCCTTTTATTTTTGGGGGAGATGGGGCATCTCTTGTTGTTCCTCCCTCGGTTTTAGGGGCATCACGTCAAGCACTATCAGCTTTGCGTAGACTTGCCCAAGAAGCCTTCAAGATGGAGTTACGGGTCGGTATAGTACCAGTAAAGGATCTTAAAAATAAATATCCCCTCATGATTGCCAAATTACGAGTGACACCCCAATACAGCCAAGCGAACTTTATGGGGGGAGGCTTAACCTATGCCACTGATTTAATTAAAGGAAATAAGATTTATCAAATTGAGCAAGTTGGAAATATACCAAAAGCGGATCTTTCTGGTTTAGAATGTCGTTGGCAAGATATTCTCAGTCCCTGCGGAGATACCCTTAGTCTCATCGTCTCACCTTTAAACCCTGTCGGCAAATTAGAGAAAAATATCTATCAAGAAATCATCAAGAAAATTGACAGCCTCTACGGAAAAACTCCAGGCTATCACCCCATTTCTCTCTCTGCAATGAAGTTAAGTTTTAACCCCCGTAAGCTTCGGGGCGAAATGAAAGCTCGTGCTAAAGCTAATAATATTTGGCAAGAAACACTATACTTGGGCAAAATGATGATTGAAAATATCATAGGCTTGATTTTGATGAAATTCAAGCTCCAAGTCGGAAATATAAATTGGGGACAATATGGGAAAGATATCCCCACTGCTTCTGATTACCAGAAAATTGATGACGTTTTACGAATGGTAATTGTTAGTAAACCTTCTCAAACCCAAGAGTTAGAACAATATTTAGAACAACAGTTTCAAGATGGTAATCTTGTCTATGGTATTCATGTTTCTAATCGCGCTTTGATGACTTGCTTGATTTTTGAAGGTCGTGATAATCATGTCCATTTAATTGATAGTGCAGATGGCGGTTATGCTTTAGCTGCGAAAGGATTTAAGCAACGACAACGAAAAAATAAGGGGAGTTTGCCATCATTTTAGCTAACTCCCCACTATCTTTATTAAGCTTATGTAAGCAGTTTAGAAACGGCTGTTTCTGCGACCGCCACCGCCACCGCCACCGCCGTTACCGCCAGTTCTTTTATCTTCACGAGGGCGAGCAGGGTTCACTTTAAGTTCGCGACCCATCCACTCTGCGCCATCTAGTTCTGCAATGGCTTTAGTTTCTTCTGCTTCTGAGTCCATTTCGACGAAAGCGAAACCACGCATCCGACCTGTTTCCCGATCTGTTGGGACATGAACTCTTTTGACTGTGCCATATTCAGCGAAGACATCAGTGAGGTCTTGCTGGGTGACATCGTAGGATAGATTGCCTACATAAATTGACATGATTTGTTTTCCTTAATCAGGGGTGTGCATTGAGTCAAGATTTCGGAAAAGCCTGTCAATATAAACGTGAAAAATACTGTTAATACTGAAATCAAACGTTGTTACCGATCTTTATTACTCGCATCTAAGTATAACACTCTTATTTTTAAATGGTCGTAACTAGCTGAAACAAATCTGTGATTTCTCGCAAGGAAAAGCTTTTGCGAGGACACGGCTTAGTTATCTGCATAATAATACCGTGTCTCTATTCTACTGCACTGATAAACGGAATTGCTCAACTTCCTCAGAGTAGCCAATTGGTAATACTGTCTCCACGTTTTCGTGGGGACGGGGAATAATCACCCAAGACTCTAATACGCCACCGTAAGCTTGTTCTACTGCTTCTATTCCTGCTGCCATCGCCATCTTGACTTCCGCAACATCGCCCCTAATATTAACGTTGAAACGGGCGCTACCTACCCGAATATACCCCACTAAAGTTACGCGACCTGCTTTAACCATGGCATCTGCTGCTGCCAGCACACCTGGAAAGCCTTTTGTTTCGAGAGAACCAACTGCTTGTGGCATTATCTATTTCCTTTATGATTTAACAATAAAATTTTCAACTAACTCATTTTACGCTGTTCGGGTATCTCATTCAGGTTAAAACTACTGAATTTCGTTTTAACATCAGTCAATTAGTGGTCGAAATTGCTCAACTGCTTCTGTATAGTCAATTGGCAAGATCACTTCCAAGTTTTCAGGGGGGTTGGGAACAATGTAATGGGACAGGACCTCAGAGCCATAAGTGTCTTCCCCAGCTATGATTCCAGAGGCAACAGCCCGTTTTACTTCTGCCACATGTCCACGGATTACAACGATAAAGCGACCACTTTCAGCTTTATCAAAGAAAACAATGGTCACTTCCGCTGCTTTGACCATTGCATCGGCTGCTGCTAAAACTCCTGGAAACCCTAATGTTTCGATTACTCCCACGGCAACGGGCATGATTTTTCTCCTGTACAAATCGAGGCTGTGACACTCTATTGTACGCTCTCTCTTGCCCTAAATTATTTTCTGGGTTTATTTCTTGGCTTTAATCTGCTGAAACTTCTCTGTCGGGATAATTAATCACGACTAGATCCCCTACTTCTAATCCCAATTCTTCAGCCCGTCCTCCTGATAATTCAATCACTTGGTCAACGAGATCAGAAGGTCCGTAGCTGGGGCAAGGATTAGTGGTGCAGGGGGGGACATTTTCCGCGATCGCGCGAATTTCTCCTTCTCGGACAAAAATCATATCCAGAGGAATCTTCGTATTCTTCATCCAAAACTTAGCTTGGCGTTCAGTCTCAAAGGGAAACAACATACCTCTATCCCCAGGCAGATATTCGCGATACATTAACCCGATAGATTGTTCTTCAGCAGTTCGAGCCACTTCTAAATCAATAGTTTCATCCCCGACTATCATCTGAGCCTCAATCGGGAGCATTTGACCTAAATCCTCTGCTTCTGCTATTTCGGAAGCTACCCTCGACTCTAAACTGTTTACCACTGGGTTAGAACAACCACTGAGGATTACCCCTGCCACAATGAGAACACTGACGAACTTTTTCATGATCATTTTTGGAAATGACGTTATAGTTTCGGAAGACCGTAAGTCAAAAGAAAAAGTTCCTGGCAATTCCCTTAAAATCGAGATGTCACGATTCCCGTAAAACGTAGCCTACACCCCGAACAGTCTGAATTAAACGCTTTTCCCCTTCTTCTTCAATTTTGAGACGGAGGTAACGAATATAAACTTCAATTACGTTAGATTCCCCCATAAAGTTATAACCCCAGACATTTTCAAGAATTTTTTCCCGCGTCAGAACTTCCCTGGGGTAGGACATGAGATATTTCAATAGTTCAAATTCTTTCATCGTCAGGTCAATGGTGCGCCCATTGCGAATCGCACACCGCAGAGCTAAGTCAAGGGTCAATTCTCCAAAACGGAGTTGTTCACTCGCCCCCACAACAGGATCTAAGTACAAGCGAACCAGTTGCATGAAGGTTTCAGAACGATAGGGTTTAAGTAAATAATCATCAGCCCCGATATCTAAGCACATCACTCGATCTGCTACGGTTTCCTTCGCCATTAACAGCAGCAAAGGCACTCTACTACCACTGCGCCGAATTTCCCGACAGAGTTCTTGTCCTGCATCACCTGCAAGTATTTGGTCAACTAAGACCATTGCTGGTTGCAGTTCATGGAATTGATCTAAACTGTCCTGAGAATTTTTTGCCAATACTGTGTTGTAACCTGCTTCTTGGAGGTCATGACTTGCACGTTGGCTAAAGACTTCATCAGCCTCGACCAAGAGAACACAGGGATTGAGATCGGAAGTTGTCAGTACCATACTGAAATAAGATTAGTACATTTAGAATGAGTATTTTTGCTTATTGTATCTTTTCTTGACTAAATTCCTTTATCTTACCATTTTTTCCTAATTTTGGGGTGATAAGTGGTGGTCAATAGCTAACGAGCGTGCTGAAAGCCACTTCCACCTCAACAAGGTTTAAGATAAAAAATAGAAATTCTCTCCTTAAATCTTAACTTCATGAATTAACTTTCTCAAAAGATGACAACAATTGATGATCAACTCTCAAAACGCCATATTGACCTAGATCCTGCTGGCTATTTTATTATCTATATAGATAGGGAAGCGGAACTTATTTGTGCGAAACACTATACAAATATTATTGACGATCGCGGTTTAGCCGTTGATCCAGAAACAGGTAAACCAATTCCTGCGCGTGGAAAGGTGGAACGTACTGCTGAAACTATTTATAGCGGAACAACATCTAAAGAATTGTGTGTAAAAATTCTTGAAGAATCTCAACCTGCTAAAGTGAGTTTCTTAGACCATGCAGCTTATTTAGGACGGGAATTTATGCGGGCTGAATTTGCTTTGCGTGAAGGTCAAGAATATATCCAAGATTAGCAAAGATAAAACTAATGAATCAAGTTGCAAAACCCAAACGGGAAAAGCTTAATTTTACAACCAAACTTGCTTTTGGTGCAGGAGACATGGGTCCTGCGATTACAGCAAATATGCTGATCTTTTTCCTCTTACCTTTTTTAACAAATGTTGCAGGAATTCCTGTCGGATTGGCAGGTAGTATTTTAATGTTTGCTAAGATTTCCGATGCGATTAATGATCCTTTAATTGGGATACTTAGTGATCGCACTTCTACCCGTTGGGGTCGGAGAATACCCTGGATGCTGTTTGGGGTAATTCCCTTCGGTCTGTTATTTTCCCTGCTTTGGTTTGTACCCCCAATTAGTGGTGATGATGGGGTTAATACTTGGGGACTATTTGCTTATTATCTCACGGTTGCGATTCTTTTTCATATTGCCTATACTTCTGTTAACCTGCCCTATACTGCCCTTACTCCCGAAATAACTCAAGACTACAATGAACGCACTAGTTTAAATAGTTTTCGTTTTGCTTTTTCTATTGGCGGAAGTTTGTTATCTCTAATTCTAGCAGGGGTAATTTTTAACGCTTTTCCTGACGATGGAATTCGTCAATATCAGGTTCTTGGATTGATTTCGATGATGTTAGCAATCATCCCAGTCCTCTGGTGTATTTCAGTTATTCAAGAACGGGGTAAGCAACCTCTTTTAAGCGGATCTCAGAAAAAGAAACTGGGAATCGCGATCGCGTTTATTACTATTGTTGCTCTTGCTTACGGTATTTGGCAAATAATAACGGGTAATACTCTTACAGCTGTAGTTAGTTTACTCGCAGGACTCTTAGGCTTCGGGTTTAGCTTTACCCTCCTTTTTTATGAAACAGAAGCTAATCTTACTGACCCCGATGCAATCAAAGAACGAGAAAGAATCGCGACCTTTCCACCAATTCCTCTCGTTCAACAGTTTCGCATTGCTTTTAGTAATAAAGCCTTTCTCTATGTGATCGGTATTTATCTCTGTTCTTGGCTAGGAGTCCAGTTAACCGCTTCCATCTTGCTTTACTATGTAGTCAGTTGGATGGGACTATCAGAGGCTGCTTTCACGACTGTCGCCTTGGCTGTACAAGGAACAGCTTTACTGATGTTATTCTTCTGGAAAGCAGTTAGCGATCGCGTTGGGAAAAAAGCAGTTTATTTCCTGGGAACAGGGGTCTGGATTATCGCCCAAGCTGGTTTATTTCTCATCCAACCTGGTCAAATAACCTTAATGTACACCTTAGCTGTCTTAGCAGGGTTTGGGGTGTCTGTCGCCTATCTTGTTCCTTGGTCGATGATTCCCGATGTTGTCGATTTGGATGAACTAAATACAGGTCAACGACGGGAAGGAATCTTTTATGGCTTTATGGTGTTATTGCAAAAATTTGGTTTAGCTTTGGGTCTATTTTTAGTTGGCTTAGTCTTAGAATACTCAGGATTTATTGAAAGACTTCCAGGTCAACCGATTCCGACCCAACCCGATGCTGCTTTACTGGCGATTCGCATCGCTATTGGTCCTTTACCCGCAATTATTCTCGTCGCAGGTTTAGTTATCGCTTATTTTTATCCCCTTTCTAAAGAAGTTCATGGTGAGATTATTTTGAAGTTAAAGGAAAGAAAGTTAGCAGCTACAGCAATAAATAGTGACGAGTAAACTACCCGACGCTGACCTTTGGTACAGCGCGGGCTTTTAGTAGCCCTGGTTCTATCGGACAAGCCAATAGTTCCGAGCCTCCAGGCTGGTTTACACTCAGCCCCACTAGAGCAATCATTTCCGAAGCGTTATAGTCTGCATCGCCACTCCAACCACATCTGGAGTTACTGCACGTAAAAGACTTATTACTTCTTAACCCAATATGCAGACAGCAATGACAGGTTTGACTTGTATATGCTGGATTGACTGCAATAACCTCAACTCCTTCTTTAATACCCTTGTATTCCAAGAAGCTTCTTAGCTGATAAAAAGCCCAAGAGTTAGACCGTCTTCTTTCGGTCTTGTTCCTGGGCTTTTTATTTGTCCTCTCTCGTATACCTGTCAAATCTTCGATGCTGACAAAGGAGTTTGTTTCTTTTGCTTCAGAAACGATTACTTTGCTTATGTTATGATTTAGCCACTGCTGATATCTTCTCTCACGCCCCGATAGCCGTTTCAAGATCTGCCGACATCTACGACGAGTTGACCTTGTGCCTTGAGATGCTTTCCTCTGGAGAGAAGCCCGAACCTGGCTAAACTTATCTCTAACTTGTTTTATGTCTTGACCTGACCAGGACATCCCTGTGCTGGTTACAGCTATATCTCGCCTCCCAAAATCAACACCGATAACGTTATCAGTTGATTTTTTGTTTGGAGGTTCGGACTTAAGTTGGATATGGACATACCAATCACCGTCTTTATGCAAACACACCTGAGCAGAAGTGGGGTTTTGCCCTAGCAACTTGCCTCGGTGGTAGTTACTAGCTCTAATCGTTGCTTTCAGTCGTTTACCTACTGTGCTGATGCTAACTATCCAGTCTTTTTCGACAAAGCGGAATGTACGAGCATCACAGTCAAAGCTAGTAGGCTTAAACCCCTTAACTTTCCTGCCTTTGTGTTTAGCAGTCAAGCGATTAGCTCCCACTCTCCCACAGGCTCGAACCACATGATTAGCAGATAGTCCGAACTGAGATTTTACATCGTGGTAGCACACCGCTTGAATAGAGTTGCGGTTAGTTAGCTTGGGGTTGACGTTCGTGTTAATCCAGTCACAAGCATCAGCAAAAGCCATAGCAGTTTGAAACAGCAATTCTTTCTGCTGTTTATCCACTTGAAGCTTTACAACCAAGGTCAAGACTTGTTCCGCGACTATTAAAAACTCACCACCATGAGTATAGCATAAAGATAGAAAATACAGTGTGCTTTCGCACGTTTTATTCCTGGTCACAATTCCTCTGGTCACTCATCCTGACGGATAGAGTGCCAGCCTCCTTGTGACATTCAGGTGAGGTTAGTTTAACCTTATTAGCAAATAAGTTAGGAAAAATCAACTTTGATTATTTTCCCTATTTTGGCGCAAGCAACCAGATAGTTTTAGTTACCCTGATTGCTCCAACCTCCTTTTTTCAAATGATCAAGCAATTTT
>JBBQDV010000038.1:0-19271 GCA_038320005.1 Cyanophyceae cyanobacterium | reverse complement strand
TCCTGTTTATCGTTTTCCCAAAGTGGCTTAGACTTCAATCATTACCCTGAGATCACCCTTTTTATTACTCACCTGACAGGCAATTGTATCACTAGTGCGAGTACCAGAGCGGTAGAACTGAAGATCAAGAGTAGTTTGTCCGATTTGCAAATTCTCAATCGAGAGGCGATTAATTGAACTTGGTAGAGTCGGATCAACAATATGCAGTTGATTACGCGAAGCATTAGGTATAAGGTTAATCATCATCGAAATTAATTGAAAAATTGTCCCACTCGCCCAAGCTTGAGGAGAACAAGCAATCGGATAGGGAACAGGAGAACTAAAACCATCTTGTTCGTAGCCACAGAATAATTCTGGTGGGCGAAAATAAGGCTGGGCTAAGGTCATATCGATTAAACCATTTGCTAGTTCTAGGGATTGATCTACCAAACCGAGGGAACGCAAACCCAAAGCGATTAAGCTGGTATCATGAGGCCAAACTGAACCAATGTGATACCCCATCGGATTGTAAGCGACAGAGAGATTACTTAGAGTACGAATCCCCCACCCTGTGAACATATCAGCGGATTGTAGCCGTTTTGCCACCAGCATCGCTTTCTTGGGTTCAAAGATGCCTAGTTGTAAGCAATGACCTGGATTAGAAGTAATACTATCAACGGGCTTTCCTTCCCCATCTAGGGCTAAAGCACAGTAATTGAGTTCGGGAAGCCAAAAGTCCTTGTTAAAGCGCATTTTCAGGTCTTCTGCTTGCTTCTCCCAACGGTCTGCTAATTCAGGGAGATTTCTTTTTTTAGCGAGGGAACTCATGCGAATTCTCGCTGCATAAATATAGCCTTGGACTTCGCTTAAGGTAATCGCGCCCTGGGCTAGTTTCCCTTCCCGGTTGACAATGCAGTTATCAGAATCTTTCCAACCCTGGTTGGGTAAGCCCTTGTCAGAAGTGCAAAGATAACGCAAATAACCTGTTTCTTCACAATTGCGATCAATCCAGTTCATCGCTGCTGTCGCGTTATCCCAAAGCTTATCTAAAGTTTCCTCATCCCCCGTCCAGCAATAATACTCAGAATAGAGCATTAACCAGAGCGGGGTCGCATCTACTGTACCATAGTAGGGAGTATGAGGTATTTCCGCACACCTTGCCATCTCGCCAAAGCGTATCTCATGGAGGATTTTACCAGGTTCTTCTTCTCGCAGGGCATTATCAACCTTACCTTGATAAGCTGCTAAAACTACTAAGGTATCTCTCGCAATATTTGGATCTAAGATTAAAGTTTGCGAGGCTGCAATAATTGAATCGCGACCAAATAAAGTCGCAAACCAAGGAACTCCCGCAGAAAGAACCCGATTACCTTTAAAGCCTTGTTTTAAGAGATGAATATCTTGCATCGCCTTTTCAATAGCTTTATTGAAAGACTCATTATCACTTTTGATTCGGCAAATTTGATCTGACCAAATTTTTTCTTCAATTAACTCTTCTGCCTTCCCTTGGGAAAAAGACAGGGGAATGCTAACGTTGGAAGTCGGACGATTATCGGTAAATAAATGGATACAATAGCCCAACTTCACCGATTCATGGGCATATAGTTCTAAATTCCAAATTGCTGTATAGCCATTTATTTCGTCTGGTTGACGGAACTTAAACTGGATGCGAGATTCCATCAACACTTTATCTATACCTTGATAGGCAAGTACTATCCCTTGGGGAGAGGAAATTTTTTCGCCATTACCATTTTCTTTCGTTTCCTCATCAGGTAAATACCTTAGTAATATACCTCGCTGTTTCCGTTTTACCCCTCTGACTTCAAATAGATCGAGAAAGTCAGCAGCAAAGCTAAGACTGAGGTTAAATTTAATCGGATGAGTATTATAATTTGTTAGTTCAATTTCCTCAAATAGACCCCCTTTCAGGACAATTTCTCTTTGGATGCCAATAGTTTCTGCTTGGATGTGTTCATTAATCGGCGGATTGGAACATAGGGCAAAGATGACAAAACCTTTGTCTGCTGTACTACTAAAAGAAAGCGGAGATTTCCCTTCAATTTGTAAATCTAAACGGCTGAGAAAACGAGTATCATTGCAAAATAGCCCCATACTGCTCTCAATTCCCCCCGTTGGGCAACCCTCCCGCGAGATATTTCCGAGGGTGTCAGTAATTAAAAATAAATCATCATTCTTCAGGGTCTGGATTGTCACAGGATGATGGGAAATTCCTGTCGGAGTATCAACCGTTGGCGATTGCCAAGCTTTAATTGGCATTTGTTCCATAGACACGAAGGTTCTGTTCTCGATTTTCACGGTGTCTAACATGGCTATTTGTGAGATGTTTTATTTTGTCTCGGTCTATCAAAGAAATTAATCGGGGGAAAGCAGACCTGGCTAGGCTACATTTAGACAAGAAGTGATCTCAAGGGGCTTTTTTGTTAAGATTTTTTGATACAGAGCTTCATACTGATCTGTCATTTTTTCAGCAGTGAAATTCTCTAAGACGTGGTTATGACAATCCTGACGATTGAGTGTCTTAACTTTTTCCACTGCTTGAACACAATCTTCAACTGTGTCACAAACGAAGCCTGTTTTTCCTTCCGCAATGACTTCGCCTGCTGAACCTAGATTGATGGCAATGACAGGAGTACCTGTAACCATTGATTCAATCATGACTAATCCAAAAGGTTCTTGCCAGGTAATCGGGAAAAGGGTGGCGAGGGCATTTCCCAACAGAGAAACCTTATCCTCATGATTGGTTTCACCGATATACTCAATTTGTTCACCGTCGAGATGAGGTTGGATTTGTTCTTCAAAGAAGTCTTTATCAACTACATCTATTTTACCTGCCATTTTTAATGGTAGACCAGATTGTTTCGCGATCGCGATCGCCAAGTGAGGTCCTTTTTCAGGAGACATACGACCCAAAAAAGCTAAATAAGGAGGATTCTTTCTTTGGGGCTGAAATATATAAGCAGTGGGATCAATACCGTTATAAATAGTAGAAGTATAATTTAACTTTAGCTCTTGATCTCTTTGAGCATTTGAGATACTAACAAGAGGTAAAGCCCCGACTTGAGCAAACATTTGGCGACTATGGGAGGTAAAAGCCCCATGAATAGTTTGAATAGTTGGTGTTTTTACCCGTTTAGTGTAGATATTCGCATAAACCATTTCTTCACAGCCAAGATGGGAATGAATAATATCAAAGTTATCCGCTTGGTTGTAAACTCGATCTATGTTTTTCTTCCCATAGATTTCATATTTATCTGCCATTTTATCTGAGCGCAAAGCCCTTGGATATACAGATTCTAATTTCGCGCAGGTTGTCGAGTCACCAGAAGCAAATAATGTCACCTCATGACCCCTCCGCACTAATTCCTCTGTTAGTAAACTAACAATTGACTCAACTCCACCATAGCTGGGTGGTGGGACTTTCTCCCATAGGGGGGAAACTTGGGCGATTCTCATTATTAATCTCCTAGATAGTAAATATCCAAAAATCGGGTTGATTTCAATTCTATTGCATTAGCTTTGAGATAAATAAGTGGGAATAGAAACTCATATCTAAGATGTAAGAGCTTAACTAAATTAAATCAAAGCTGGAATTCATAAGCAGGTTGAGAAGACTTAATAATATCTACAATCTGAGACTCATGAATCGTATCATTGTTGTCTAATTGGTAACGACTTTCGGATAACTTCCAGCGAATTCTTCCTAATTTAAAAGCATTTTCAACTCCAGTCAATGAAAGGTGATAAACAACTTTTTGTCCTACTTCATACATATTTAAAACCTCACACACTCTACAAAAAGAAATATTTTAAAAAGCGAAGCTTTTCTAGTAACACACCAAAAATTCAGCTTAGAAAATTTGGGTGATAAAAGAAAAGCAGGGGTCTTTCTATAACATTTTCTCTTTAGTCAATTGCCTCTTTTGCCTTATCTTTTACATCTTCTTTGGCATGACTAACTTCTGCTTCTGCTTGTTTAGCTTTTCCTTCTGCTTTTGTTTCTGGGTCTCCAGTTACATTACCCGCAGCCTCTTGAACTTTGCCTTCAACATTCTTGGCGGTTGCTTTAGCTCTATCTTCTCCACTCATAATTTTTTGCCTCTCATACTATTAGTTTGTTACTTCAAGTATGCCATATAGCTATTTGGAGGTGAGTATACCTAAAGTCTTAATTAATACTTTATTCGGTATACCCAAAGTCTTAAGTGAGGTATTATCCACAAGGTAAAAAGTAATTCACAATAGTGTTCATGAAAAAGTAGCTAAATAATTGAAGAGACTAGCTAAGTTATTTTATATGTAAAAATATAGGTCATCATACAATTTTGTGTAATCAACGACCTATATTAATATCGTCTGGTTCTAGCTTTTAAACTAGAACGAAACGCTGTTTACTTTTAATTAAAAATCTTGTTCTTAAAAGTTTTAAGTTCTCTGGGTTAATAAACCCCAAATGAAGATCGCTACGACAGCACCCAGGACTGCTACAAGCAAACCAGATAGACTTATGGTAGTAGCAGTTAGATCAAAAGTTCCTGTCGCGATTAGCGTATGGATAGTCCCGCCAACGAAAGCACCAACGACTCCTAGTGCAATGGTTGCAAATATCCCACCACCCTGACGACCTGGGTAAATAGCCTTGGCGATTGCCCCCGCAATTAAACCCAAGATTAACCAAGCAATAATATTCATGATTCAAACACTCCCTAACATTTGATTTGATTAGTTATCAATTTTGGCAGATAAAGTCCACTCGCCATTCTAAAAAAGGTATTTTAAGAAAAGAAATTGTTCTAACGAATAACTTTTAATATCTGATATCGCGATTTTTTCTGGCGAGCTAAGGCTTAGTTTAGATAACTTCGATAACCTTGACAAGGTGAAAACAAAAGTCAATCTTCACTAAACTTTCTTTAGTCAATTATTTTTTTTGCTTTATCTTTGACATCTTCAGTTGCATGACGGGTTTCCCCTTCTGCTTGTTTAGCTTTTCCTTCTGCTTTTGTTTCTGGATCTCCAGTTACATTACCAGCAGCTTCTTGAACTTTACCTTCAATGTTTTTTGCAGTTGCTTTAGCTCTATTTTCTAAACTCATGATTTTTCCTTAGAGTGATTTGACTCCCAAAGTATAGCATTATACAACTATTCAAAGGTGAAAACATCTAATTTATTGATAAGGATATCCATTTTCTTGACAAGAATCTTATCTATGAATGAAGTTAAATCTTTCTAAAGATAGAGGCTAAAATAAATATCTTGAAATATCGTAGCTTTACTTCTTAAATAAATACTCAAAATGGAATAGTCGATAATTTTGATGCAGGTTCTAGTTATTTGCTGAATATTTATTTATAATTAAAATTTTGTAAGATAATGAACCGTTCTGCTTACTTGATTTTTAATCCTATTGCTGGTGGTGGTAATCCAGAAACTGACTTAGAAGAAATATGCTCGTTTCTAGAACCAGAATTCGAGTTAACGATACATCAAACGACTGAAGAAATTGATGGTAGTGAACTGGCTCAGGAAGCAATTGCCCAAGGGGTTGAGTGTATTATTGCTTCTGGGGGAGATGGCACAGTTTCAGGGGTGGCGAAAGCTTTAATCAATACGGAAATTCCTTTAGGTGTTATTCCTCGTGGAACGGCAAATGCTTTTGCTGCTGCTTTAGGTATTCCGACCACAATTGAAGGGGCTTGTCAGGTAATCATCGGGGGAGCAACCGCAGTTGTTGATACGGCTTTGTGTAATGACCAAGCGATGTTATTACTCGCTGGGGTTGGCTTTGAAGCGCAAGCTGTGGAAGAAACAGACCGTGAAAAGAAAAAACGTTGGGGAATGCTTGCTTATGTCCTTTCAGGAATCGGAGAGTTACAAAATATTGAGACTTTTGCGACTACACTGGAGACAGAAGAACAAATTATTTCTGTGACTGCTGTGGCTGTAACGGTGGCTAATGCTGCACCCCCTACTTCAATCTTGGCTCAGGGAACTGATGGCATCTTTGTTGATGATGGACTTCTTGATATTACTATTGTGGCGACGGTTAATGCGATGAGCGCGATCGCGTCTGCTTATCATCTTCTCCAAACAGCTATGAGTGAGCAAGCTTCTCAACGGGACGACATCGGCTACTTTCGCGCTAAATGGGTAAAAATTAGCACCGAACCTCCCCAGAAGGTCGTTCTTGACGGCGAGATGATCGGGACAACTCCGATTAAGATTGAATGTGTTCCGAAAAGTTTAACTATCTTTGTACCGACAGATCATGACTCAAGTTCTGCTGAAGTAGCTAAATTAGAAGGACTTCCTGATCTAAAAGTTGAATTAAAATAACCTGCTCCTTATCGTGCTAACTTCTTCGCTGATTACCCTGCTCACGGATTTTGGTCTGCAAGATGTCTATGTGGGGGTTATGAAGGGTGTAATTGCTCAAATTAACCCGAACCTCACAACTGTTGATTTAACCCACCAGATTGCGCCCCAAGATGTCTTAGCTGCTCGATTTAACCTGATGAATGCCTATTCTTATTTCCCCCAAGGAACAGTGCATACCGTTGTGGTTGATCCTGGGGTGGGAAGTCAAAGGCGAGGGATAGCAGTAGCGATCAAAGAAGGGTATCTCGTTGCACCTGATAATGGGGTACTCAGTGGGGTTTGGCAATTTTCTCCAGCGCAACAGGTAGTTGAGTTAACTAATCCTCATTACTGGCGTACTTCTACCCCCAGTGCAACTTTCCACGGACGAGATATTTTTGCCCCTGTTGCTGCTCACCTCTCTTCTGGTGTTCCTTTGACTGATTTAGGTAGAGAAGTTGATCCCAACTCTTTAAAAGAGCTTCCGATTGAAGCGGTGCGAATTACCCCAGAAGGGATTCAAGGCTGTATTCAATATATTGACCATTTCGGTAATCTGATTACTAATATTCCTGCTAATATTGCTAATCTGGCTGAGACAAATTGGTTTTTAAAAACTGCTACGGTAAGAATTCCCAAAAGTGTAACCTATAACGATCGCGCTTTAGGAGAAATCTCCGCCATCATTGGTAGTCACGGTTGGCTGGAAATAGCTGTTAATCAGGGTAGTGCTGCTCAACAGCTACAAATGCAAGTCACAGATGCAGTTATCTGTCAGAACCTATAACTCTAAGGCTTCTTTGAGGACATAAGCTACTTGTTCTTGTTCTGGGGTAGTTAATTCGGGAAACATCGGTAAAGAGAGAACTTGGTAAGCGGATTGTTCCGCAGAGGGTAACTGTCCAACTTGATAACCCAAGCCTTTATAGACGGGTTGGAGATGGAGAGGAACGGGATAATAGACCATCGCATTGACCCCTTGGGCTTGTAGTTGACTGAGAATCTCATTGCGGTAACAATCGGAAGCAAGAGCGGAGTTTTCTCTATTTCCCCCTGTCACTTGGACTGTATATTGATTCCAGACTGCTTTACCTTGCGGGTTTGCTTGGGGTAGTTGCAAATGCTTTAAGCCTTGTAACAAAAGAGTATATTGTTGGGCGACTTTTCGACGTTGTTGATTCCAACTATCAAGATAGCGGAGTTTAATTTGAAGAATAACTGCTTGTATCGCATCTAAGCGACTGTTGATACCAATAGTTTCGTGAATATAGCGTTGACGGCTACCATGAGCTTTAAGTATTCTTGCAGATTCCGCGATCGCGCGATCGTTTGTTGTAATTGCACCCCCATCACCACAAGCCCCTAAATTCTTGGTGGGAAAGAAGCTAAAACAGCCCACATGACCGATGCTACCGACTTTTTGCCCTGCCCATTCTGCTCCTGTTCCTTGAGCGCAATCTTCGATAACATAGAGATTATGGCTTTGAGCAATTTCCATAATCTTCGTCATATCGACGGGATGACCGAATAAATGTACGGGTAAAATTGCCTTAGTTCTAGCGGTAATTGCCTTTTCAACTTGCTCAAGATCTAAATTCAAATTTTCTGGGGTAATATCGACAAAAACAGGAGTCGCCCCCACCAGAGAAATAATCTCCGCTGTCGCAATAAAAGAGAAAGCAGTCGTAATAACTTCATCTCCCTCGCCAATATTTAAAGCACGGAGGGCTAAATAAAGAGCATCTGTCCCAGAGTTACAGCTAACACATTCATATGTCCCTGTATAGAGGGCAAATTGCTGCTCAAAGTCCTTGACTGCATTACCCCCGACGTAATTTCCTGAATGAAGCAACTCAATAACAGCTTGGTTTACTTCTTCGCCAATCTCTTTATATTGTCTGGTTAAGTCAAGAGGGGGAATATTTTTCACTCGTTTTTCCGCTAGTCTATTTAAATTAAATATATGAATACAATTTTATTTGTCTGCGATCTTGATAATACTTTAGTAGGTGATGATCTTGCCTTAGAACAGCTTAATGTTCATTTGGCTGCTCATCGTCAACAATATGGCACAAAGATAGTTTACGCTACGGGAAGATCGCGCTTTCTCTATCTGCAATTATTACAAGAAAAATCTCTCCTTTTCCCTGATGCTTTGATTTGTGCGGTGGGAACAGAAATGTATTTTAACCCAACTGAGGAAGAATCTATTAATCATCAATGGGCAGAAATTCTTGCCTGGGGATGGCATCGTGATACAGTCATAGAGATAGCAACTCATTTTCCTAATTTAGTGCCTCAACCTATTTCTGAACAAGGGGAATTTAAAGTCAGTTACCACCTCAAAGAAGCCACTACAGCAGATTTTGTTCCTCATTTAGAATCCGCCCTGGCGAAGCATCGCTTAGAGACAACAGTGATTTATAGCGGTGGAAAAGACCTGGATATTTTGCCCAAGAAGGCGAACAAAGGTCTAGCTGTACAACATTTGCAAGCACTCTGGCAGCTTGAGCAGATTCCTGTGGTAGTCTGTGGTGATTCGGGTAATGATATTGCTCTTTATAGTGTTCCCTCGGCGAAAGGAATTATCGTGGGAAATGCTCAACCTGAGTTACGCCAATGGTATGAAGAGAACCAAAATAATAATCTCTATTTTGCCCAATCTTCTTGTGCAGGTGGTATAATGGAAGGTTTAGGACATTTTGGTTTTATTTAAGATTAACTTCTATGATTGGATATCTCAAAGGTCAAGCTGTCGAAACAATAAGAGGATCGAGTAACCGCTTGACCCTAATTCTTGAGGTTAATCAAGTTGGTTACGAGGTACAAATTCCTTCTCGCTTTGCGCGGGAAATAGAATTGAAAAGTGAGTTACAAGTTTTCACTCATCTACAAGTACGGGAAGACCAACAAGTTCTCTATGGCTTCATGAGTTCTGCCGAGAGGGATTTGTTTCGTCAACTAGTAAGTGTCAGTGGGATTGGTATGCAACTCGCGATCGCGCTTATTGATACACTAGGATTAACAGATTTAGTCCAAGCAATTGTAACTGGAAATATCAACGCCTTAGCAAAAACCCCTGGAGTCGGGAAAAAAACTGCCGAACGAATTGCCCTAGAATTAAGAACAAAACTAGCACAATGGCGACAAACGGCAAAACCTAGCACTACTAAGGGTTCAGGTCTTCCCGATTCTGGATTACAAGAAGATGTTGAAATGACTCTGATGGCGATTGGCTATACAGATACGGAAATAGAACAAGCCCTATCAGCCTTGAGTGGAGATGCACAACTGCTAAAAAATCCTAAATCAGAAGAATGGATTCGTCGCGCGATCGCGTGGTTAAGTCAATAAGGTAGACCTAGTTAGGCAGAGAATTGCTAACAAAATCATTGATAAACACCTTAACCTCACCTAATATTTTGTACATTTGACTGATGGAAAAACCCGTTTCATCAAACTTCAAATATCCCTGATTAGCTTGGAACTCCAATTGTTTAGCAATCTCAGCTATTTTTTGCACTGCTGCAATGACTGCTGCACCTCTCAGGCGATGAGCCATAACTTCAACCTCCTCAAAATTGCCTTGGGCGAGAGCATTTTGAATATTAGTTAAGTATTTGGGAGCTTCTTCCAGAAAGGTTTCAATTAACATATATTGAAAATCTACATCTTCGCCACAGAATTCTTGTAACTGTTTAATATCAATTGGGGCTAAATCAGCTTTAGGGATAGAGGAAGAATGGGTAGGGAAGGGAAACCATGACTGAATTTTTGCTTTGAGGTTTTCCATAGTTGTAGGTTTACTGAGATAATCATTCATCCCCACCGCCAGACATTTTTCCCGTATTTCCGAAAGCGTATAAGCGGTTAAGGCAATTACCACAGTCTGGTGATTTCTCCCTCCCTTTTCTCGCAGGCGTTGGCTGACTTCGTAGCCATTAACGATAGGCATCGAACAATCAAGTAAAACAAGGTCGTAGTCGTTCTGCTCAAGCTTTTCCAAGGCTTCTTGACCATCCCCAACACAGTCCGCAGTATGACCGAGAAGACTAAGTTGATTGAGAACAACCTTTTGATTGATCGCTGTATCATCGGCAACTAAGATCCTTAAGGATGAGGTTGCGGTGGGCATAGTAGCAGATTCTGGCTCAATAACTCGAGAAAGGGTTTCCAGCAGTTGAGTTGGTTTCAGGGGTTTCAGGAGATAGTCCGCAGCCCCTTGTTTTAAGAGGAGGGGAATTTGAGGATGTTGAGTGATCGCGATCGCGATTATCCATTGCGTTTGTCTTAAAAAGGGATAATTTTTCAGAACTTTTCCAAATCGGTTAGTCTCAATTTCCGAAACTGATAAACTCAGTAAACCCAAATCGTAAGGTTCACCCCTTAAATAAGCTTCTTCACAAAGGATTATCGCCTCATCTAGGTTAGCAGTCCTCTCAGCTTGTAAACCCCAATCTTGGGTATAAGAATAAGCGAAATCGCGATAAGTCTCATTAGAATCAATAATTAACAGCTTACGATAGGCTAAAGACTGAGGCACAGCAAGGGAAGCAGTATTTTCAGCAGCAGAAAATTTGGCGGTAAACCAAAAAGTTGACCCTGCACCAACTTGACTTTCAACCCCAATTTGTCCTCCTAGCAACTCAACAATTTGTTTACAAATCATTAACCCTAAACCATTTCCACCGTAATGGCGAGCAATGGAAGCATCCGTTTGAGAGAAAGCTTGAAAAAGCTTATTTTGATTCTCCAGGGAAATACCAATCCCCGTATCTTGCACTTCAAAACGGAGGGTAATCGGAGGCTGAACTTCTAGATTAGTATTTGCCATCTTCTCTACAGAAATTCTGATTCGCACCTCTCCAGCTTCCGTAAATTTAATGGCATTTCCCAATAAGTTAATTAAAACTTGACGCAAACGGAACGAATCTCCAATTATAGATAAAGGAACATCGGAATCAATAAAAAGAAATAAGTCGTTATTTTTAGCGACAGTTTGAATAGCTAGAAGTTCAACAATTTCTTCAACACAGTTATGTAAATTAAATTTCTGTAAATCGAGTTGAATCTCTTGGGCTTCTAGCTTAGAAAAGTCGAGAATATTATTGATTAAAGAGAGGAGATTATTGGCACTAAAATGCAGAGTACGGAGAAAATCATGTTGTTGGAAACTCAGATTTGTTTCTAGCAGCAGTTCAGCCATACCCAAAATCCCGTTGAGGGGAGTACGAAGTTCATGACTCATTGTCGTGAGGAAGTTGGTTTGAATTTGGGCAGCTTCTAGGGCTGCTTCTCTCGCTTCTACCAATTCATTGATTTTCTGAGTCGCAATAATAATTCCGCCAATTTCTCCTGTTGGAGTCCGCCAAGGATGGAGAGAACGACGCAGATAGAGTTTTGTCCCATCCTCTCGTTCCAATAGACATTCAGGTCTAACAAAGGGTTTACCTGCTAAGGCTTCTTGATGGCATCTTTTCCAAGTTTCTGGTAAGTCTGGGAGGATATCATAAAGGCAACGCCCCAGGAGAGATTTGCTGTTGCTGACGTTATAGTCTGTGTACCATTGCTGACTATGTGCCAAGAAACGCATCTCGTTATCAAACATTGCCATGGCGATGGGGGCATTGTTGATGATTTGTTGGTGATGTTGGTGTTCTCTTTCTAAGCTTTGGGTTGCTAGTTTTTGCTCGGTTATATCATCAAGAGTTCCTGTAATACCGATAATCTTATCATCGCGATCGCGCAGAGAACGGATTTTAGCCTTGAGCCAACGTAACTTCCCTTCTTTATGAAAATAACGGGCTTCAAAACAACAAGATGAGGCTTTTTGTGCGGTTAGGGACTCTAAACATTTTAAAATCTCGAACTTATCAATAGCAGCCATGAAATCGACGAGATAATAACCAATAGTTTCTGAAACCTCAAGTCCTGTAATCTCAGTCCAAGCCCGATTAAGAAAAGTTAATTTTCCCTTAGTATCCGCTTGAAAAATAATTTCTCCAGCATTATCCACAACAGAACGATATTGGGTTTCACTCTCTGCTAAGGCAATACTAGTCTGGATTCGCTTTTGGGAAAGAGAAAGAGCAGCAGCAGCAGCGCGAAGAAGATCAATTTCATAAGTCTGCCAGGGTTGGGGATAATGGCAATTGTCAAAGCCAATATAGCCGAAAAAAGTATTATCTACAACTAAAGGCAACATTAATATTGACTGCGCCTTGAGAGGTTTCAAAAATTGTTGTTCTGACTTAGGAAAGTCACAAACATTCCCCGCTAAAACTCCCCCTTTACTGAGAATCTCCTCCCAACGAGATAAACCTTTTTGATAAGGATAGTTTTGAAATTGTGGGTTATTGAGATGGGACTCGATACCCAAGGCGCACCATTCTGCTTTTTGACTCATGCAGAGTTGACCATCAGCATTATAATAGTTTTCAAAAATATAAACTCGACTAGCCTGACTGGTATTTCCCAAGCAATTGAGGACTTCGTTGTAAGCAACTTGAGGAGTAGGACAGCGAAGTAAGCATAGCTGTAAATCAACCAAAGCCGTAAAATACTTGTCCCGTTCTACAATCGTAGTCTGGGCAACAATTCGCTGACTAATATCTTCGAGTAAAACTGATACCCCCTCACCACAGGGCCAGACACGGATATTAAACCAAACCTTAAGTTCAGGACTATATTCCTCAAATTCCACACAACAGGATTGCTGTTGCGCCCAACGAAATTCCTTCTCAAAAGTGGAGTTGAAAAAATTAGAAAACTCTGACCAGATATTAGTCCCAATAATTTCTCCCTGAGAGTTGCACAATATTTGTTTAGCAGCGGAGTTAAGATAAGTAAAGCACCAGTCAGCATCGAGACTGAAGAAAGGGAGGCGGATGCTACTAAGAATTTCTTCTGTTTTGATGGAAGTCGATTTTCCGTTTGTCACTACTTGCTGATAAGTTTGTTCCGCTTGTTTCTCTTTGGGAATCTCCTCGGCAGCACTAATTGAATTAAGATTTGTTTCTAACTCTTGAAAAGCTGTATATCTCATTTGTAAAGTAAGCTCTTGACGTTCAATAGCTCTACGCAGGACATGATCAACATATTTTGCCTCTAATTCGCTTTTAAGCAAATAGTCTTCTGCTTGAGATTGAAGGGCTTGTCGTCCTAAGTGTTCATTAGCTGCACTCACTAAAACGACAATGGGAATATTTTTCAACCCTTTCATTTCATTTCTAAGCTGAGTCAAAGCCCTTAAGTGCTTACACTGAATTAACTCAAGATCAAGTAAAATAGCCACAGGATCTTTTTCTTGAATAAGCTCTAAGCATTCGCTGATTGTCCTGACTGTTTCAATCTCTAAATTGTGCTGTTTCCCGATACTATTAAAAGTCTCTACGCTTGCTAAATGATCACTAATTAAGAGCATTTGTAGCGTAGGGAGGGCTAACTTTGTCATGACACAAAAAGGACTCCTATTTTTGGAATTGTGGCTAGCTACTTAAGTGAGAGCTACTCGGTACAAAGCTAGTTACTTAAGTAAGAACTAAGTGAGAACAAAAAGCATTTTTTTTATTTCCTTCAGTTAGCAGCTTATATTATTTACAATAAGCCTAATTGTAAGATAATTTTCAAAAAGAGGATGTATACGACTATACCGTAAATCACGTAAATAACGATAGCAAGATATATATTAGCTATTACTTGGGCTTATGAAATTATCAATTTTCTGACGCAGTTTTCACTAAAGCCTGATAAATTGCTTTCAAGCTTTGAGCATTTCTTGCCATCATAAAATGGGCAAACACCTTCACCTTAACATCCTGACCCACCCTAACTTGGGAACTCGCAGATGGAACAATAATAAAGTCGTAGGGAGTCCAAACCGAAGTAAACTGAACTTGGTTTAGTATCTCAATATCCTGATTCAGATCTTGCAAGAAAGCACTATTGGGGCGCATCTGTTCACAAGCTTGGAACGGTAACAAATATGCCATCCAAGTGCCATTGTGAGGTGAAGAAATTGTCACAAATCGCTCTACCCTTTCAATTCCTCCTAACCTTTGTACATAATAGCGACTTACTAACCCGCCCATACTCAGTCCTAGTAAATTGATTTTTTGAGATGGTGAGAAATTCTTCTCGATATAATCATGAATCTGCTGCGCCAAGAAATCTAAACCCTTCGTCGCGTTATTCGGTTTGAGATCAAAGCGATGTACTTCTAAACCTTGTTGCTCTAAATAAGCTGCCATTTTATTAAAGACAGCCTTCTTTCTAAAAATGCCATGAATTAACAAAACAGGATTCTTCTCGCGATCGCTCATCAGCAAATATTATCCTTGAAACTTCTCAGCCTGAACCTTAGACCCCAAACCATAAGGCTCTACATTTAGCGCAAAATACAAAAAAGATCAACCTTTACCGCTAGGGATAGATCGCGTATATTCAAAATCTAGTCTTAAACAATCTTTAATTTAATATGGTCAGAGAATTAAAACGTCAGCAACGCTTTTCAGACTTTCCTGAAATTGCCCCTGCTGCCAATCCTGTATTTTATCGTACTTATAGCCGTCGTAAAGCAGAAGGACGAGAAGTTTGGGAACAAGTTTGCGATCGCACTATCGGAGGCTTAGAAAAACTAGGCAAACTCACCGCCGATGAAACAGAACTACTATATAAAATGATGCGTCCCCTCAAGAGCCTCCCTTCAGGGCGTTGGCTTTGGGTTGGGGGTACAGAGTGGATCGACCAGCAAAAGAACTTCTCAGGGGCATATAACTGCACCTCAACCAACGTTCAAGACTGGCGTGCCTTTGGCTTAATGATGGATCTCGCTATGATGGGTTGTGGCACAGGGGCAGTCCTTGAATCGCAGTATATTGAGCAACTTCCCCCAATTCGCAATCACCTTGAGATTAAAGTACAAGGTGAAATTGGTTTAACTCCCCCCGACCAACGCAGGGAAGAAACCGAAGTTAAATTTGCCGAAAATACCGTTTATCTTCATGTCGGTGACTCTCGCCAAGGTTGGGTTAAGTCCTATCAAACCATTCTCGAACTCTCCACCGATGAACGCTTTACTGACACCGTAGAAGTAATTGTTGACCTTAGCGATGTTCGCCCCGCCGGAGAAACCCTAAAAGGCTTTGGAGGCGTAGCCAACCCCGTTAAACTTGCCCCCCTCTATCAGCGTTGCGCCAGGTTATTAAATAAAACCGTTGGACGACAACTCACCTCCGTTGAGTGCTGCATACTTATTGATGAAGCTGCCGTCACCATAGTTGCAGGGAATATCCGGCGCAGTGCCGGAATGAGGCAGGGGGCAAGCACAGACAAGCTTTTCGCCGTTGCCAAAGATAATTTATGGCAGCAAGATGGAGAAGGTAATTGGCGTATTGATCCTGAACGGGATGCCCTCCGTATGGCAAATCATACGAGAGTATTCCATCGTAAGCCTACAGAAGAAGAGTGTATTGAAGCCACACGCAAGCAGTATTATTCAGGGGAGGGTGCAATTCAATGGGCAGGAGAAGCTATAGCTAGAGCAAACTGCGACCTATTACAAGAACCTGGACAACGACTAGATTTCCTCAAAGCCTACGAAAAAGGAAAAGCAAAAGACTGGATACAAGAACACTATGGAGATATTGATGCTGATGAGTTAGAACATCGTTTAGCTCGCATTGGGCTAAATCCGTGTGGTAAGTAATTTTGCCTCACGTTAAAGATCGGGCGAAATCGGTGAAAGCTGCAATGCTAATACCGAGGTAACTAAAGGAGATAAAAAACCTTTAGCACCGTAGAGCATACCAGGTGAAACTCACTTTTTGAGAATATAATCCTGGCACGAGCGTCCGACAGTCTAGAGACTGAAAATGTATGCCGAGCTATAGGGAAATGAACCTATAGAACTAGAGGATAAAAAGCCTTTAGGATAACAATACTGGAAATCATCGGTTCTAATTTTCATTGTGTTGCAGGAAATACAATGTTGATTACTCGTGAAGGAATGCACCAAATTCAAGATCTGGTTGACCAGTCTGTTGAAATTTGGAATGGTAAGCAATGGAGTGAAGTCACTCCCTTTGTAACAGGACGGAATCGGAGACTATACCGTGTTCGTTTTAGTGATGGAACGTTTTTAGATGTAACCCAGAAGCATCGTTTCTTTGTTAAACATCGTTTTGGAAAAGACTACGAAGAAGTCACTACTTTAGAGCTTGCAGAACAAGTTCAAACTAGCAAATATCTTTTGCATACTGAGCCATTTGAAATTTCTAGTAAGGAGGGTAAGTTTGTTGAACCAACAATTGCTTATACTCTTGGTCAATTAGTTGGAGATGGTTCTGTCTGCGGTTCTAAAGATAAACCACAACTACAGCTTCGTTTGTATGGAACGAAAAAAGACCAAGAACTAACAATTGCAGGACGAACTTCTGGTATCAAACATTACTATACGGACTCCAAAGAATTACCATGTCTTCTTTACACTGGCTTTCAAACTAACTTTGACCCGAACCATGTCCGCGCCCTGAAATACTCTCCTGAACCTTTTGAGGAAATGGCTAGTTGGGATCGCGAGTCAATTTTGAACTTTGTGGCTGGACTAGCTGATGCTGATGGCTCTAATGTTCCATCAGGTGGGATTCGTATTTATATCTCCAACTATGAGCGTGCTTATCGTGTTTACCTCTTACTACTCAAATGTGGGATTCGTTCATCGATTAATCTAGTTGCACGTTCTGGAGAAAAAACTAATTTGGGAACAAGGACGCAGGATCTCTGGTATTTACAAATAACAGATTGTGCAACCATTCCTTGTCAGCGTCTAGATACCAGTCGTGGTCATAAACCTAAATGTAAAGGTAAATGGCAAGTTATCCACTCTGTAGAACCTTTAGATGGTTTTCATGATACATTTTGCTTTAATGAGCCAGAGTTTCATAAAGGAGTCTTTGGTGGAACACTAACGGGACAGTGCAATTTAGCAGAGGTTCACTTAAATCGACTCGACCCACATAATAATAAAGAGCAAGAAGAAGCCTTTGCTGCTGGTGCAATATCTGTTGCTACCCTGCTCAATCATAAATTTATTGAACCTCGCTATCGCTATAGTCGTGAACTAGATCCGATTGTGGGTGTGTCCTTCACTGGACTGTTTGACTTCTTTGTTAATGCCTTTGGTGTGGAATGGTTACAGTGGTGGCAAGAAGGTCGCCCCAATACAGAACAAGGACAAAAATTCAAGGCACAAGAAGCAGAATATCTCACTCGTTGGCGTGATACTGTCCATCAGGTCACGTGGGATTATTGCGATAGACAGGGACTTAAACGCCCAAATCGCTGTACTTGTGTCCAACCTTCTGGCACAAAATCTCTGCTAACTAATGCTTCCCCTGGTTGGCATCCTCCCTTTGGCTTACACTGGATTCGTCGGATTACTTTTGCGAAAGAAGATCCTGTTGCTTTAGCTTGTCTTGACTACGGTTTTGCGGTGATTCCAGGACAATCTGATAAAGATGAAAATGGTAATCTCCTTAATGATCCTTTTGATGAAAGAGTGAAGGAATGGTTAGTGGAAATACCCACGGAAGTCCCTTGGGCAGACCTTCCTGGCGCAAATGAGATTGAAATGGATAGTTTCACTGCATTGGCGACCTTTGAATTTTATATGCAGGTGCAGAAGCATTGGACAACTCACAATACCAGTAGCACGATTCTCTTTACTGAAAGTGAGATTGAACCTCTCGGTAAACGGATTTATGAAGCTATTCGCGATGATGAAGGCTATATTTCTTCCGCATTATTAGCCAAATTTGATGCTCCTTTCCCTCGCTTACCTTTTGAGCGTATTTCTAAGGAGAAATATGAGCAACTGCAAGATGAAGTGGAACAACGGCGTAAATCAGCGGATTTTGCTGAGTTAGTTAATAACCGTTTGATTAAGACAGGTTTTGAGGAAACCGGACCTCAAGATTCTGCTTGTTCGGGATTAAGCTGTGAGATAAAATCCGCTGAACCTTTTAATCAGTAGTAGTGGTGTGGAGGAGGCTGATTTTGTTTAGTTAATACTGACAAAATTAGCTTTTTCCCTTGCTATTTTTTGATTCACCATAGGATTATTTCCCACTATGAAACTAAACCATCCGATTGTTGAGCAGAGTTTTGCGATTATAGATAGCGAAGTAGGGGAACATGGGTTAGATCAGAAGGAATACGCGATCGCGCAACGTATAATCCATACTACCGCTGACTTTGAATATCTCCAACTACTCCAATTCAGTCCCGATGCTATTCAAATCGCCATAGAAACCTTACCCACCCAAATCCCCATTGTCACCGATGTTGGTATGGTCAGAAAAGGAATCGCCACCATGATTACTAAAACCTTCCATAACCCCATTATCACCGCCGTCGAAACCGTCACAACAGCCTTACCAGGAAAAACCCGCACCGAAACTGGACTACTGAAATGCTTAGAACAATACCCCGAAGCAATCTACGTTTTTGGTAACGCCCCTACCGCCCTCCTCGCCCTGTGTGAACAGTTCCCTCATTTAAACCCCAAGCCCACTCTAGTAATTGGCGCACCCGTTGGCTTTGTCTCCGTCCTCGAAGCTAAAACCGCCCTCACTCAAACCCCTGTCCCCCAAATTTCAGTTAAAGGGCGCAAAGGAGGTTCTCCCGTCGCTGCTGCAATTATTAACGCCTTACTAGTTTTAAGTTGGGAAGGAAAAAAAGATAGTTCTCTCATCGGTTAAATGCCTTGCAACTTCAGTTAGACATAGGGTTCGGGAGATGGGTAGATAATTCTGAACCCATCACCCTGAACTCTGAACTAACTGCGTTCAATTTCAGCAAAGATTTGATCAAGAACTTCCTGCGCGCCTTGTTCCCGTAAGCGGTGGGCTAAATCTAG
>JBBQDV010000037.1:0-19590 GCA_038320005.1 Cyanophyceae cyanobacterium | reverse complement strand
GAAGCCCTACGCCTAGATTGTCTCAATACTGCTGCGGATCTCGTCAAACAAGCAACCAACCTGGAACAAACCGTTGGTAAACTTTATACCACTTGGAAACGGATGGGAACTTTAGCAGATCGTCTTTATGTCGAAACTGGTGCGAGTAACCCTCATTTACGTTCTCTCTTAGCTTGTCTAGAACCCCTTACAGGAGAAGTAATTGAAGTTGCTTTAGATGACACTGGAGAACGGAGAGTCCGCCTGAAAGTGATTGCAGAGGATGAAGGTTAGATTTGCATTTAGTAGTTGATGCTCACTAATTTAGTTTTACCATAGGGCAGGAATAGCTTGACCAGAGGTTCTACCTGTTTGAGTTGTTGCTTCTGCTGCTGGTGAGTCAGAAGTTGATGTGGAACGTTCAACCCTAACTTGAGTAGAGGCTTCATTTCTACTACTAGCGACAGAAGTTTCTTCTGTAGGGGTTATTCTCGTTTCTGAGGGAGTAGAGGTTGTTCTCGTTTCTGAGGGATTGGAGGTTGTTCTTATTTCTGGGGGATTGGAGGTTGTTCTCGTTTCTGAGGGAGTAGTTGGTTGGAGTAAGGATTCTCGTTGCGCAGATTGCGATGTTGTGGGTTGTGTGGGTATAGACACAGGAATTTCTGTTGTCGTAGTCCCAGATGTAGTCGCCCCAGGTGTTGCGGTGGGTGACGATTCGGGAATAACTTTCGGGAGAGGTGAGCTTTTTCTAATTTTGTTGGAATCAACACTCTGACTTCCAATAGGAATGCGCCCCCCTAATACAGCACCAATTGCCATTGCTAGGGCAAAGGTTGCAAAAATAATAGAAATAGGTTTCATTTTTTTCCTGTATCAAAGATGACTTGATATTAATTTTAACTGACCTTAGATGTAAATTGTGAAACTACTGAAATTTACTATTACTCACTAGGTTTTTTTAGAAATAAGAAGCGATCATGGTAAATATTTTTGTACCACGTCCCAACCCGAGAGAGAGACTAAGATAAACCCGATCAAAAGCAGAATGTTAGTCCCAACATGCAGAGAACGCGCCCAAGGTCGTTGAGGATGGATTTGGGTAGCACTCCAAGCCGAGAATAAGACGAAGCCCACAACGAGAAAACCGATGATTAAATGAGGCGAATGTCCTAAGCTGCCATAGTAGCCCAATGTGCCGATAATACCAATGGTCCAGAGGAGTAACACTAAACTCACCATAGTTACTCCAATAGTGAAGTGAGTCGGACGTAACCACTGAGGGCGTTGCTGTTTTTCTTTTCGTCCCCAGGCTAACCAAATTCCAGTTATCCCTAAAAGAAAATAAGCCAAAATTGCTAGTCCCATAGACCAAGCTGCTATTTTCCAAAGCCAGAGGAAAGAAGGTAAGTTCATAATAAGAGTTTTAAAAGTTTTTGTTGTCTCAAGCTATTGAGATCATATATCCTAGAGGGAAGAGTAGTTAACGAAACTTTACAGGTAACTCATATTTTTTCATGAAGTGCATTATTCACCGTCGCGCCCAATTTTCAGCGAGTCACCGCTACTGGTTAAGCGAATTAGATGAAGCAGAAAACTGGGAGAGGTTTGGTTTAGGAAGTCGCTTTCCTGGGCATGGGCATAATTACGTATTGTATGTCTCTTTGGAAGGATCTCTAGACCAATATGGCATGGTACAAAACCTTTCTAACGTGAAGAAAGTAATTAAAGGAGAAGTGACCAGTCAGCTTGATTATGGTTACTTAAATGATATCTGGGCAGAATTTCAAGAAACTCTTCCCTCTACTGAAAACATTGCGCGGGTAATTTGGCAAAGATTGAGTGGTCATTTACCTTTAGTCAAAATTCAACTTTTTGAACATCCTGAACTGTGGGCAGAATATTACGGAAATAACATGGAAGCATCTTTATCAGTTAAAAATCATTTTAGTGCAGCGCATCAGTTAGCTTTACCAGAATTAAGTCTTGAAGAAAATGCAGAAGTTTATGGTAAGTGCGCTCGTCCGAATGGTCATGGACACAACTATCATCTAGAAGTTACGGTAGTTGGAGAAATAGATTCTCGTACAGGGATGATTGTGGATTTGGGAGATTTACAAAAGGTAATTGATGACTATATTTTAGAACCCTTTGACCACACTTTTTTGAATAAAGATATTGCTTATTTCGGGAAAGTTGTACCCACCGCAGAAAATATTGCGATTCATATTTGTAACTTACTTAAGTCCCCTGTCGCAGAACTTGGGGTAGAACTCGATAAGGTAAAATTGATCGAAAGCCCGAATAATTCCTGTGAGGTTTATTGCCGTCAGTTTAATAGTTCCCAAGAAACAAATCAACAAGCTGAACCTGTTTTAGCAGCAAGATAGGGCGCAATTCAAGTAAGACTCAGTAAGAAAAGATTCGGAATTTGCATTTGTCGCAAAACTTAATATTAGGCAAAATTGCCGTTAACTATTAGAGAAGTGACCGAGATCTGATAAACTTTTATTCGGAGAGTAGGCTAGATCTACGTTTCAAAGATATACAAATAATTAGGAGAAAATCTTAGTGGAAAATACCCTTGGTTTAGAAATTATTGAAGTAGTGGAACAAGCTGCGATCGCGTCCGCCAAATGGATGGGTAAAGGCGAGAAAGACACCGCTGATGCAGTTGCAGTGGAAGCTATGCGTAACCGCATGAACCAAATTTATATGCGTGGTCGCATCGTAATTGGCGAAGGGGAAAGAGATGATGCTCCTATGCTCTATATTGGGGAAGAAGTAGGTATTTGTACTCGCGAAGATGCGAAAACTTATTGTAACCCAGATGAACTCGTTGAGATTGATATTGCGGTTGACCCTTGTGAAGGTACAAACCTAGTGGCTTATGGTCAACCTGGTTCGATGGCGGTTCTCGCGATCGCGGAAAAAGGTGGTTTATTTGCAGCCCCTGATTTCTACATGCGGAAATTAGCAGCGCCTCCTGTCGCAAGAGGTCACGTTGATATCACTAAATCCGCATCCGAAAACCTGAAAATCTTATCAGAGTGTCTCAATCGCTCTATTGAAGAGTTAGTTGTTGTCGTTATGGATCGCTCTCGTCATAAAGACTTGATCACCGAAATTCGTCAAGCAGGAGCAAGAGTTCGCCTAATCAGCGATGGTGATGTCTCCGCAGCTATTTCCTGTGCTTTTGCTGGAACTAATATTCATGCTCTAATGGGAATTGGTGCAGCCCCTGAAGGCGTTATTTCCGCAGCAGCAATGCGTTGCTTAGGTGGTCACTTCCAAGGACAGCTAATCTATGACCCTGAAGAAGTAAAAACTGGTTTAATTGGTGAAAGCCGAGAAAGCAACCTTCAACGTCTCACTGACATGGGCATTAATGATCCTGATAAGATTTATAATGCAGATGAACTTGCTAGTGGTGAAAATATCCTCTTTGCAGCATCAGGGATTACATCAGGGACTCTCATGGATGGAGTTCGCTTCTTTAATGGTGGCGCAAGAACTCATTCTTTGGTAATTTCTTCTCAGTCCAAAACAGCCCGTTTCGTTGATACGATTCACCTGTTGGATGATAAACCCAAGTCTATCCAACTTCGCTAAAATTAGCTCTTTAAACTTTCTCGATTTTGGGATAGTTTAAGCAAATGGGGAGATTTTGAGCTTTTTTCATCTCTCCCTTTTTTCATTTGTAAAAAGAACAAAGTTTTAAAAATAAATAAATATTACAAACCCTTGTTATTTTGCCGTGAGATTAGAATGATTTCAAGGGGTCAGAAAAAAGGATTTTGGGAGGATTCATGAATATTGCAGTCGTTGGTTTAAGTCATAGAACAGCACCTGTAGAAGTACGGGAAAAATTAAGTATTCCAGAGGCGGATCTCGAAAACGCGATCGCGCAAATTCGTAGTTACCCTCAAATTGAAGAAGTTGCTATCCTTAGCACCTGTAATCGACTCGAAATTTATATTATCGCCAAAGAAACCGAACAGGGCGTTAAAAATATCGTCCAATTCCTCTGTGAACATAGCCAAATTCCCGTCAAGGAACTGCGACGCAACCTATTTATGTTGCTCCATCGCGATGCTTTACGCCACCTGATGCGTGTTTCCGCAGGCTTAGAAAGCATGGTACTCGGAGAAGGACAAATTTTAGCCCAGGTAAAAACTACCCATAAACTGGCGCAAAAATACAACGGCTTAGGAAGACTTCTCGACCGCTTATTTAAACAAGCCCTTTCCTGTGGGAAACGAGTACGCAGTGAAACGGAAATTGGTACGGGGGCTGTATCTATCTCCTCTGCTGCGGTAGAACTCGCCCAAGCAAAAATGCCCAACTTGGCTGGATGTCGTGTTTGTATTGTTGGGGCTGGGAAAATGTCGCGCTTGTTAGTCCAACACCTAATCTCGAAAGGGGCGACAACTATTTCTATTGTTAATCGTTCTAGCAAAGGTGCAGAAAAATTGGCAAAGCAGTTTTCTCAACTACCGATGCAACTGTACAGCCTCCCAGATATGCTAGAAGTGATTGCTGAGTCTGACCTCGTTTTCACTAGTACAGGGGCAACAGAGCCGATTCTAGAACGCGCTAAACTGGAAAATTGCCTTAACCCGAACCGAGGTGTAATGCTTGTTGATATTTCTGTACCTCGTAATATTCACAGTAATGTTTCCGAACTTTCTTGTGTTGAATGTTATAACGTTGATGACTTAAAAGAAGTTGTCGCCCAAAACCAAGAAACTCGTCGCAAAATTGCCCAAGAAGCAGAATTACTTATTGAAGAAGAGGTTGAAAACTTTGAACTTTGGGTGAGATCCCTGGAAACTGTTCCTACGATTAGCTGTTTACGCCAAAAAGTAGAAGTGATTCGCGAACAAGAGTTAGAGAAAGCTTTATCTCGTTTAGGTACAGAATTTGCGGAAAAGCACCAGGAAGTTATTGAGGCTTTAACCAGAGGTATTGTCAATAAAATCCTCCATGACCCGATGGTACAACTACGGGCGCAGCAGGATATTGAAACGAGGGAAAGGGCGATGAAGTCTTTACAGGTTTTGTTCGATTTGGATGTTAATGAGCAATATAGTTAAGAGAATAGCCATCGTAAAAGGGTAAAACTAATCGCAGCTAATAAGGCGGTTATTGGTAAGGTAATTACCCAAGCGAGGAGAACAGATTGCAGGGTTTGAAGCTTTAACTTCTCTCCCTGTTGTATTAAAGCAATACCTACGACTCCTCCTACTAGGGCTTGAGAGGTGGATACGGGTAAGCCTAAGCGAGATGCGATAAGGACGGTGGTAGCGGTGGCTATTTCCGCACACAATCCGCTACTGGGTTGTAGGGGGATAATATTTTCTCCCACTGTTGTAATTACGTTTTTCCCTTGTACCGCTAGACCGCTAACAATACCTATACCTCCTAATGCGAGAATCCAAAAGGGGATGGTAAAGTCTCCCAGGGGAATCGTACCTGTTCTCAGGATATGCGCGATCGCGCTCAAGGGAGCAATCGCATTACCCACATCATTAGAGCCATGTGCAAAGGCAACGAAGCAAGCACTAATTACCTGAAACCGCCCAAGCTGTCTCTCTACGGGGTCTTTTTGCGAATTTTCAACGTTTAAATCATTTATTCCTTTACCAAGCTGTTTCCAGCTATACAGCGTTAAACCCATAATCGCTGTTGCTCCTGTTAATAAGGCAAAATCATGAGTGGGAACGCTTAAGGAGGTAAAGAAAGAGTTATTAAAAAGACTGGGAAAAACGATCACACCAAAGACACTAATTAAGAGGAAACTAAGCCAGGGAATCCATTCTTGTAGTTGGTTGATGGGGTTGGGAGCATTAAGAATTGAACCCTTGAGGATAAAATATAGTAAACTCGCGATCGCGCCACTAATAACAGGCGCAATTAGCCAAGCTAAAGTAATCTGTCCGATACTTCCCCAAGCTACCGCACCCACCCCGACAGCAACTATACTAAATCCAGCGATTCCCCCCACCACCGCATGAGAAGAAGCCACAGGTAAGCCTTGAATAGTAGCAATTTGTAACCAAAGTCCACTGGAAATTAATACCGCTATCATTCCGAGTAAGAGGACTTGGGGTTGCTCAACAAATAGGCTTGGATTTACCACCTCCGTTGCTAAAGTTTTCGAGACTCCTTGACCAAAAAACAACGCTCCGCTAAACTCTAAAACCCCTGCAATAATTAAGGCTTGGCGTAAAGTAACCGCCTTTGAACCAACAGAAGTCCCCATAGAATTAGCAACATCATTTGCTCCTAAATTCCAAGCCACATAAAAAGCGAGGATAGCGGTAAAACCCAGTTGTAACCAAGATTCTGACATTTATTTAATTACCAATAGCAGCAATAGTTCCGCGCCAAACTCCCACTAAGATACCTTGTACTTGTACCTTATCCGCCATTAATTCTATCGGGTTATAACTTTCATTAGCAGGTTTGAGGGTAACGCGATCGCGATCTTGATAAAATCGTTTTAGAGTTGTTCCCTGTCCTTCCACCATCGCAGCCACAATTTCGCCATTTTTCACAGGTTGATTTGGAGAAGGAGAACGCAGAATCAGCACATCCCCTTTCGTAATCAAATCCTCAATCATACTGTCTCCAACGACACGCAGAGCAAAACAGTTGGAACGCTGTAGAATACCAACTAAATCTAAATTATCTGGGTTATCGGTAAAGGGTTCAACTAAGCCCCCCGCTGCGATCATTCCCAAGACAGGAATACTTTCAGCATCTTCTCGATGTATAATGCGGAGAGTACGAGCCATACCTTCAGTCCAATCAATATAGCCTTTCTTGCGTAAACGTTCTAAACGGCTTTGTACAGGAGCAGGAGATCTTAATCCCATTGCTCGCATCATTTGACGAATCGAAGGAGAGTGTTCATAAGTGCGGATATAATCCACCAGCCACTCATATAATTCTCGTTGTGCTACGGTCAAAGATTCCATGATTTTTGCTTAACGCGATATAAAACTTTAATTTTTTAAAACTTATCTCCATCATAGAACTTTTGTACTAAGAAAGAAAACATTTCAAGAAATTTGTTCGAGAAGTAGCTTCACCGCAATCCTTGATACAATCAAGACGATGGCTTGACAATAACTAAAAGAAAAAATATTTATGACCACTACAACCCTATTTCCGAACGCTCCAGATGTTACTGCTCAAGATTACTGTGTCTTCGGTGTCGCCACTTGTTTCATCAGCGAAGAAGGTGAAGTTTCTGAAGTACAAGTTATCGAACCAATTCCCTCATCTGCTTTAGAAGCTATTTTAAAGGGAGTCCCCACTTCTTATAATATTGCTTGTGCGAGAACTCTAGGGGATATCTTTGCGGATGGACAACTTACCCCCCCAGCAGACTTTCCCGAAAACGCACAATTTGCGGAAAACTTTACCCAACGGGCGGTTTCTGCTGCGCGTACCTACCAATATCGTCCTGAAGCCCAAACCCATATTCCCCTGGGAGGTGTCTATAAAGAGTTTAACTACTCCTTAGAACGCAAGCGCATTCTCAATGCGAAAAATATTGTCAGCACAGAAGATAACGTTAAACAACATTCTTATACCCACGAAGTTTTATAGAAAAGTGGATTATCTTGATTTATGTCGCCTAATTAGTCAGGAAGTTAAAGCAGAATTAATTAAAGCTTTGAGTGAAACTGGATTTGTTGGTGAAACTTTAAGCAATCCCTATTCTTTAAAATCTACCCATCGAGTTGATAAAATTGCCATAGAAGTGATTTGGGAAAAGTTAAAAGACTATCCTTGTAATATCTATATTGAATCTGCTCAGATTACTGAAAAAAAGAATGCTGAGTTTACGATGATTATTGATCCCATTGATGGTTCTCTCAATTGGGATCGGGGTGTGGGTGATCCTTGTATCGCGATCGCGATTACCCAAAAAACCAAAGATATTCAACTTCAAGACTTAGAATACGCTTATGTCGAGGGGTTTCGTTCTGGCGATTATTATTATACCCAAGAGGGTATGTCCTATTTTCATAGTCACCTCCTGCAAAAAATAGTTCCTATTCACACCGCAGGTAAAACTGAACTAGCAGAAGCGACCGCTTATCTTCGCAGTGGCTATTCTTCCGCAAAAAAACAACTAGAGAAGAGTTTCCCTTTATTTCTCCTCTGTCGAGATCTACGCGCCATAGATAACTCAGCCATGGAAATTTGTGAAGTAGCTCGTAATGCTGCGGATTTAATTGTCGAAGCACGTCAGATTTCTGATAACTTCAATCTCCTAGCTTATCCTATTTTGAAGAATGCAGGGGGCTTACTGTGCGATTTAGAAGGGAATTCTTTAGAAGAATTAAGTTTAGAATCAGAACAAGTCGTTGATTATGTTATCTGTAACAATGCTACTTTACTCGCAGAAATACTGCTAATTTTGAAGCGCATGCAACAGTATCGCAAATATACCCATGATAATCTCAGCTTTGAATTTTAGCTAACTTTACTATTCAGTTCTCGGATAGGTCGATATAATAAGCGGTCAAAACTACTCAATATTTTTGTTAGTTATCGAGGTGGGGAGAGAGGGAGAGAGATAATATATGTGATTCCTATTTGTGGGAAAAGTGTCAAACTTTAATAAATTCACCCTAGCCCCCCAACAGCTACTAAGGTTTAACAATGGGAGCAAAATCAGCTATCACTCGCCCATGATTACGCAATAATCCGAGTAAATTAAGGCGATTTTGTCTAACTTCTGGGTCATCAGCCATAACTAAGACACTATCTTCGCCATCAAGAAAGTTACTAACTGTCGGCGCAATTTCAGCTAAAGCATTAACTAAGGCTTGATAGTTCCGTTCTGCTTGAGCAGAATAGGTTTTAGGAAGTAGTTTTTCAATAGCTTGGTAAAGTTTGCGTTCAGAATCTTGGGTAAATAAATCAGGATTCACTACTTTATCGGGATCTAGTTTAGTAGTGTTTAATTCTCCCTTAGCTGCTAAACGAGTAGAACGATTTACTGTTTCATAAATTTCTTCTAGCTTACCATCAGTGCGAATTTCTTGAAGAAACAAAGCGCGATCGCGCCCATCTAACAAATCCTGTAAAACTCGTTGGCTATATTCTCGATCATTTTCCCCTAACACCGCATTTACTAAATCATAATCTACCTTCAAATCCTCTTGTAACAAGGTTTGTACCCGTTGAAGAAAGAACTCTTTTAAAGAGTCTAAAGGAGATTCCCGTTCTGGATGAGCAGTAACAAAATCTGTACAAAGTTCGGCGAGAATTTGGTCTAAGTTCAGTGCTAATTCTGCACTCCAAGTTATATTAACAATTGCATTCGCAGCCCTTCGCAGCGCAAAAGGATCAGAAGATCCCGTCGGAATCATTCCTAAGCCAAAAATACCAACTAAAGTATCTAAACGATCCGCCAGTCCCACAACTTGACCGACAATTGATTGAGGTAAGCTATCCTCTGCGCCTCTGGGTAAATAATGCTCAAAAATTCCCTTAGCTACCGCTTCCGATTCCCCACTAACTAAGGCGTATTTTTCTCCCATTACCCCCTGAAGTTCAGGAAACTCATAAACCATCTGAGTTACTAGGTCAGCTTTGCACAACAGAGCAGCATTTTCAATATCAGACTGTTCTTGTTCGCTTAAATTTAATTGCGTCCCAAGGCGTTGGCTAATATCAACAATCCGTTCCACCTTATCTCGCATCGTCCCTAAATCTTCCTGAAATGTCACCGTTTCCAGTTGTGGAAGATAAGTATCCAAAGGTTCATCACAATCAGCCTTATAGAAAAATTGTGCATCTGCGAGACGGGCGCGAATAACCCTTTCATTCCCCAATGCAATTAAACTACTCTTTTCGGGATCGCCATTAGAGATCGCTATGAAGTTGGGTAATAGTTCCCCCGACTCAGTTTCCACGGGAAAGTAACGCTGGTGCTTCACCATCACCGTTGTAATCACTTCACCAGGTAGGATGAGGAAATCTGCATCAAAACGTCCGACAATCGCCGTTGACCATTCCACCAAGTTTGTTACTTCCTGGAGTAATTCAGGATAAATGATTGCTTTCCCCTCAATCTCCTTTGCATGGGCTTCAATTTGGCGAGCAATGTTATCAGCACGAATCTGGGGATCAACTTCAATAAAAGCGGAGCGTAACTGTTCGAGATATTGCTCTGCATGGGGAATACTAACGGGATCGGGGTGTAAAATTCGGTGTCCCCGAGAGAGTCTATCACTCCTAACATGGCTCGAACCACTAATTAACTCGATAGGTAAGACCTGATCATCAATCAGACTAACTAACCAACGAATTGGGCGTGGAAACTTCAAGTCCCCATCTCCCCAATGCATAAACCGCCGACCTTCTAAGCCTGTGATCCAGGTGGGAATTAGTTGCTGGAGGATTTCTGTCAGGGGTTTACCAGTAATTTGTTTTTGGACAAAGACAAACTTTCCTTTGGGGGTATCCTGTATTTTTAGATCTTCTATCGCCACTTCTTGCTTACTGGCGAATCCTATTGCTGCTTTCGTCGGTTCTCCATCTTTAAAAGCAGCTTTAACTGGAGGTCCTTTGATTTCTTCTTCGCGGTCAGGTTGTTGAGTGGGTAAACCTGTTAATAAGACGACCAGACGACGAGGTGTTCCGTAAACCGCGATCGCGTTTGGAATCAAGAAATTTTCCTGTAAACTAGTGGGAATCTTCGCCTTCCATTGCGCGATCGCGCTCTCAATAAAATCTGCTGGAAGTTCCTCAGTCCCAACTTCTAATAGAAATGAACTCATAAAATGTAAATATTAGATCTAAACTCAATATTAACCTGTCAGCAGGCTTTGGCGAAGACTACAACAGAAAGCAACAACGACGAGACGAATATAAAATGATATTATTAGCTCACGTTTGCCTGATATCTTGATAATGTTGGAATAATATTGGAGAAGTGAGAAACTGGAACTGATGCTAGGTTTACGTTATTTAATTTCCGTTGGTCTTGGGGCTGCACTTATCCTGACCCCCAAACTCTCTTTCGCATCTCAAAACCCTAAACTTGTGGATGAGTCAATAACCTCCTTAGCACTAGGGGAATTAGACACAGATGCTGCTGAGAGATTAAACTTTCTGCCATCTCTAGAAACCTCAAAAGTAATTTGGGTTACTTTATCCGATTTTCAATTTGATCAAAGGGAAAAGTCAACTGTAATTTATACTGAACCCATAACTGAGACACCCACTGCGCTGATAACTCAACTTCCCACATTTGAAACTGAACCTACGCCAGTTATGCCGAGAGACACTCCCTCGGTAATTACTACTTCCCCAGGAAATCCCCTATACTTTCCCACCCAACCTCAGCAAGTAGATGCTGGTCCTGTCGAGGCGATTACCCTCCAACAAGCCCTAGAAATTGCTCGCAATAACAATCAAGATTTTCAGATAGCGCAGTTTAATCTTGAAGTAGCAGAAGCGAGTTTGCAAGAAGCCTTAGCTGCTTGGAGTCCTAACGTGGGTACGACTGCTGACATAAACCGTGATACTTCTGGACCGACAACAGGAACATTTTTAAATGCAGCCTTAGAAGCTAACTACAACCTTTATAGTGGAGGGCGTAGATCAGCATTAGTTGACATAGCCAGGGAAGGTCTCCAGATAAATTTATTGGATTTAGAAAGGGTAGCGGAACAACTACGCTTAGACGTAGCCAGTGCTTACTATAACCTTCAAGAGGCTGATGCTTTAGTCGAAGTAGCACAATCCGCAGTGATCGAAGCTCAACAGAGTTTACAAGATGCCAGATTATTAGAGCAAGCTGGACTGGGAACTCGCTTTGATGTACTACGAGCAGAAGTACAACTTGCCAATTCTACCCAAGATTTGGAACAGACCCTTGCGGATCAATTAATTCGTCGTCAAGCCTTGGTAGAGACTTTGGGGGCGAGAGGAAAAAGAACCTTTGTTGCAGCAGATGCGATTGAGAGAGCAGGAGAGTGGGAACTTGAACTTCCAGAAAGCATTATTCAAGCCTATCGTAATCGGGCAGAATTACGACAGCAATTATCTCAACGGGAAATCAATAGAAATCAAATTCAAGTTGCTTTAGCACAGACCCGTCCCCAAGTGGACTTATTTTCTCGTTATCGGTTATCAGGGGGTTTAGGAAATAATGTCACCACAGATGACGGGTTTTCTGTGGGAGCAAGGATGCAGTGGACATTCTTTGATGGAGGCGCAACTAGAGCTAGGGCGGAACAAGAACAAACCAATGTGGAGATCTCAGAAACTCGCTTTGATGATGCTCGTGGTCAAATTCGCCTTGAGGTAGAACAGGCATATTACACCCTCCAAGCTAATGATCAAAATATTAATACCGCAGGTATTGCTGTTGAGTTAGCAGAAGAGAGCCTTCGTCTGGCTCGCTTACGCTTTCAAGCTGGAGTTGGAACACAAACTGATGTCATTGCTGCTCAATCAGCACTAACCACAGCCAGAGGGAATTTAGTTCGAGCCGTGATTAATTATAATCGATCCTTCGCAGCCCTTAAACGAGCAGTGAGTAATACCCCTGGTAATGTTTTGTTTGATCAATCCTATTGAATATCTATCGGGACTTGATCTGAGAAACTGATATGGGTTTCTTTAGAGAGATAAACCCATAATTAGTCAACTAGATGCGAAATATTTGCCTATTTAACAATTCGTTACTTTTACGTCAGGTTATCCGTAAACAGTAGCAGAGATCCCCACGTACTGTTTTTCAAGACGGCTAATCAGTTAGAAAATAATTTCCTCTCCCTGTGTCGTAAAGGCAACTTCTCTAATATTCCACTGTTCATTTTCGGTGAGGGTTTTATCCAAGCTGCCAAAAAGAGCAAAATTCTCACAACTCGAAAGAGAAACAAACTGTCGCTGAGAATCAGGGTCTATCTGCATATCAATGGTCGCAATACCACTATCAGAGTTAACATTTACCTGATAAGCAACAATATCGAATTCAACACTATCTAAATCTTTAATAACTTCACCAACAGCAGATTCAATCGGGTTTTTAGCTGGAACTTCCACCTCTTCAGCAACGTGTTCTAGGCACTGAGAGTCAGAACGGTAAATGGTTACGGGGGTAACTTGTTCTTCCTCACTAGGAGGAGTTTCCGTTGTAGTAATTATTTCCTCCCCATCGGTTGGGGTTTCAGCAGGATCTGAGGGCAGGGTTGAAGTAGGGCTAGGGTCTGGGACAGACGATTCATTCTGAGTTTGTGGGTCGCAGCCAATAAGCGCGATCGCGACTAATCCAGCCAATAAAGGCATCCAAGGAGACTTCATGCTCATAATGGGTTGATGACGAATTATAGTTCTTGGACGTACCAAGGAAATTCTTAGTTTCCCAGGCTCATTCCATTCTTCTTCTAGGATAACTAGACCAAATCAGGTCACTGCATATTAATATGCAAGGGCAAGGATACAAGTAACCTTCAACTTTTAATGCCTAAAGACATTCATTGGACACGCCGTCATATTCTTTCCCTCGCGGATTTCATGACTGAGGAATATAATACTGTACTGCAAACCGCAGCTAGTTTTAAAGAAGTTCTCTCACGACGAATGAAAAAAGTTCCCGCCTTGCAGGGAATGATGGTCGCAAATTTATTCTTTGAACCTTCTACCCGAACTCGGAGTAGCTTTGAACTCGCAGCCAAGCGTTTATCCGCAGATACCCTCAACTTTGCCCCAGGAAGTTCCTCCTTAAGCAAAGGCGAAACAATTTTAGATACCGCCAAGACTTATTTAGCTATGGGGGCTGATATTCTGGTTATTCGTCATTCAGAAGCAGGTGTTCCCCACGCGATCGCGACAGAGATGAACCGCTTACAATCAGGGGTAAGTGTCCTCAATGCTGGCGATGGACAACATGAACACCCCTCCCAAGGACTACTAGATTTATTTACCCTTTGTTCCTTTCTCGATAATGACCATCCCCGTCTTGAACTGCTAGAAGGGAAAAAGATTGCCATTGTCGGCGATATACTCCATTCTCGCGTTGCCCGTTCTAATATTTGGAGTCTGACTAGTGCTGGTGCGGAAGTCCATCTTGCTGCCCCTCCTACCCTCCTACCCCAAGTCTTTACTCATCTAGAAGGAAACCCCCCAGGCAAGTTATTTATCCATTGGCAATTAGAACCTGCCCTCGCCCAAGCGGATTTTGTCATGACCCTACGTTTGCAAAAAGAACGGATGAGCGATCACCTGCTTCCCAGTTTACGGGAGTATCAGCAAAGATACGGAATTACCAGAGAACGTTTGCGAGTCTGTCAACAAAATGTAAAGATTCTTCATCCTGGTCCAGTTAACCGAGGTGTAGAAATCACTTCTGATCTCATGGATGACTCCAACCTCAGCTTAATTCCCCAACAAGTGACCAATGGTGTTGCTGTACGAATGGCATTGTTATATTTAATTGCTCGTTATCACGAAGATCGCGAATAGTTACGGAAGGAACAAATTAGAATAAGGATAAACTGTGTGAATTAAGATGGTGGATGCAGCAACAGGAGGTTTAATATGAGTATGCAAAACGCTTATGACAAGCTTGGAGTTACAGAAGATTCGACCTTCGAGGAAATTCAAAATGCCAAGCAACGTTTAGGTAAAGAACATCGTCAAGATAGCCAGTTAGTCGAAAGTATCGAGGCTGCCTATGACGAAATTATCATGGATCGCTTGAAAAAGCGTCAAGAAGGCAAAATCAAAGTTCCAGATCGGATTCGCTATCCTGAAGTCCAAGAGCCACCTTCTGAGAGTCCTTTTAAGCTAAATAACCCTTTTAGCAATTCTCTCCCTGCAAATTCCTCGGGAAACTGGTTACAGAGCTTAATTGATACCCCATCCCAAGGAGATATTCTCTTACCGACAGGAATTTTCTTGGGACTTGCGGTCTTAAGTCTTGTCGCTGCTGGTACGGGTGATAATTCAATTATCCCTCTGCTCCTTTCCTTTGGTTTTGTGGTCTGTATTTACTTATTAAACCGCAAAGAAAAACGCTTTGGTCGCTCTTTTTTGCTAAGTTTATTCGGCTTATTTGCTGGAGTTGGAATTGGGGCGGGACTGTATGGTTTGCTAGAGCCTCAGCTTTTAGATGCTAACCAGTTTTCTGCGGTGGTGACGTTCGTATTTTTCTGGGTAATTAGTAGCTTTTTACGTTAGTAGTTAGTTCTCGCTTTTTCGTTTCAGTTGTTCGCGCTCGATGGCTTTAAACAGGGCGCGAAAGTTTCCCTCACCAAAACCTGGGGCTTGCTGACGGCGTTCAATAAATTCGAGAAAAAAGGTCGGTTGCTGAAAAATGGGTTCAGTGAAGATCTGTAACAGCACAGGGAATTGTCCATTTTCGCTCTGCTGAGAACTAGTTTGGCAATCTATTAAGATTTGTTGTTGAACAAGAGCATCCCATTCCTCTGCCAGAAGATGGATTTTGGGTTGATCTTGCCAAAGTTTTTCATAGTAGCTGCTGGGGACTGGTAAGAAGGGTATACCTGCTTGTCTTAATTTCGCGATCGCGCTAATAATATTAGGGGTAGAAAGAGCGAGATGTTGGATTCCTGCACCACAATTGAGATCAAGGAATTCTTGAATTTGCGAATCCTGACCAATCGGTTCATTTACGGGTAATTGAATGCCACTTTGGGCATGAACCAAAACTTGAGAAGACAATCCTGAACGTTCAGTGCCAATTTGGAAGCTTTGTTGACGTTCAAAGCCTAATACCGTCTCATACCACTGCACAACCCTTTTTAAATGTCCCACAGCGACATTAAGTACCAAATGGTCAATTGTCGTGAAGTTAGACAAAGGCGTTATAGCGTCAGATTGATCACGAATAGACGCTGTAAGACCAGGTTGAGCAAATTCAGGAGTAATCCCTTCTCTTTGAATTAGGGTATGACGTAGCCCCCCTTCACATTGAATCTGACTGGAAATAAGCCTTCCTTTCGCAAAAACTTGAGTATGAGGAAATTGAATAACTTTTGTCTGCTGGAAAGACAGTTGAGCAAAAATTTCCGCGAGGTTATTGACCCCAAAAGCAATATCAGCCACTCCTGGAGGATGGTGACGTAAATAATTAGCGACAGGGCTTGCTGCATTACGGGGAGAAGACAGGAAAAATTTTACCGTCCCACTACTGACAACTTCCGTCTGGGTATTTGAGTTTTTACCTTGAGCAAAAGGCTGAAACCCCATATTGTCAACAAACCAGCCTCGCCACTGCTCACTATTTTGGACGTAGAAGTGAACATACTCAATTTTCATATCTGCTTAATTTCTGTCTTCTCTTGTCAATTTGGATAGATTATTCCTTCTAAGGTTACTAATAATATTTTCCTTTCAGGAAGAAATGGTGATATTCCTAAAGATTTATATTTTCGCAGAAAAGCGAGAGCATTAGATACGGGTGATAATATGAGCAAAGTAAGTCATCTTGATAGAAAAATAACCTATCCTGATAATAATCAAAATATTACCTCTAAAAAAAGGAGAAAAAATATGGATGAGACCAAAGAAATAAAACTAGAACCAAAACCCACAGTAGTCAGTAACGAGAATGCTGGTCTGCTGACCGCAGCAGAGAGACCTGAACCAGCAACTGACCAAGCTTGGCGTGAGTGGATAGAACCTGTCATTGAATTCTTGGGTAAACTACCAGACTACCTGGGTAAATTTTTCTCTGACTACAAACAACCTCTACTAACTGTAGGATTAGTCGTACTAGCCTTCATTACCGTAAAAGTTACCTTAGCAGTCATTGATGCCGTCAACGACATTCCCTTACTTGCACCTTTATTTGAGCTAGTTGGAATTGGCTATACAACTTGGTTCATTTATCGTTATCTTTGGCAAGCTTCTACTCGTCAGGAGTTGCTTTCAGACTTTAGTAGCCTCAAAGCTGAGGTATTGGGTCGAAACACCGTTAACAAATAGTTAGTGTTTAAGCTTTTCGTTCTAATCAGACCGCTTTTGGCGGTCTTTTTTTATTGCAAAATTTAGTTAGAAAAATAAGTTTAAGTAAACATTAATAAAGTTAATATCTGCTTAAATATTGTTGATAATGCTTTAGGGATGCCTCTGGAAATTGAAGAACGAATTTTTGAAACTTTCTTTACGACTAAAACTTCTGGTAAAGGAACAGGATTAGGTTTAGCCCTGATTGACTGACAAAACTTGTAGAAAAGCAGTGTAAACGTGGGAAGGGGAGAGGGTGCAAGGATTTGACAAATCGGGGTGGGAGTGAGCATTCTAAGAAGAGACATCACTCATCTTCGTTAAATACTATGAAAAACCACTCCCACATCTACAATGCCCTATGGAATTGGCTGAGTCAAGGCGTTGAAGGTCAACACAAAACTCATTTGACCACCTGCATCGGTATGCTCATCGCCTTGTTTGAAGCGGGAAGCGTTAATCTCACAAAGATGAAAGCGGTTAAAGAGGAATTAGGATGGCATTACCGAATTCGGCTCAAAAAAGACTGCTGGATTAGGACAGGTTAAGAGTTGCTGTCAACTCAAGGACTATCATTTCTCTCCTGGCGAGGCTTGGTGTTTACAGAATGTGCGACTCTATAAAGACCAACCCTCAGAGCTAGTCAATATCATCATTGGTCGCAATAACGTCAATGGTGAATTTTGGGCGATTGTTAGCGATGAAAGAACTACACTCCAAACTTATGCTGAGTATGGCTTACGCTTTGATATCGAGGAGAACTTTTTAGATGATCAATCGAATGGGTGGAATGTCCAATGTTCTCAAGTTCGCTCAGTTTGTGCGCTTTCTCGCTTGTTCTTCCTCTTAGCTGTAGCGACTCTTTATGTCACTGCTCAAGGAGTTGAGGTTGTATCCTCAGGAAAACGACGCTGGGTTGATCCTCATTGGTTTCGGGGGAACAGTTACTTTCGGATTGGCTGGCAATGGGTAAAGTCTGCTGCACTGCGAGGATTGCAGCTTATTCATAATGTTGCCTTGACTAGCAATACTGACCCTTACCCAGCTAAAGCTTCTCGCCCTCAACATCGAAAGCAACGTGACCGCCTTGAATTCCAAGTCCAGAGCTTTGATTACGCTCCTACCTAACTTTTGTCAGTCAACCAGGCGATTAGGCTAAGGCTAGTTGTTCTAAAAGTTATTATTTTTGAGATCGCGATCGCGCTTTCAACCTCCTCTCATCTGGGGGTTCTTTGCTAGATTATATAGAAGCTGTTTAGAATGCACAGGACTAGAAAAAGCCGTCCTGGAAGAACGGGGCTTTATACCCGTTGTTTTTGGTAAAATATAAAGATGTATTAGAGCTTGTCTATTAAGCATTGGCTTGATAGGCTCAGTCAGTTCACATAATTAATATAAGTCCGATAATTGGAGGTGAGATAATTTGGGAAAAATATACGATGATGATAACCTGTGGATTATCCCAAATTACACAATAAAGGACGCTTCTCGTTATATAAATATACAAGTTTCTACAGTAAGAGCTTGGGTCTATGGTCGCTATTATTACACTAAAGTTGGTAAACGTCGCTTTGAACCACTAATTAAAATACCTAATCCAAGAATTAAACAACTTTCGTTCACCAACTTAGTAGAGATTCACGTTTTAAGATCTATTAGAGTTGTACATGATATAACCTTAGATAAAGTTCGTCTAGCTCTCAATTATGTTGAAGAAAACTTTGGTTATTCAAATCCTTTAACCACAGCAAGGTTCAAAACTGACGGCGTTGACTTATTTATAGAACATTTAGATAGTCTAATTGCTGCGTCAGCACCTAGCCAGTTGCGAATCATCCATAAATCTTTCATGAATCACTTAGACCGTATAGAGGTTGACCGTGAAGGTTTGGCGAGAAAAATTTTCCCTTTCGCATCTTTTGAAATTGATGTAGATTATGACGCTAATTTACCTAAATCGGTGGTTATAGATCCAAGAGTGTCTTTTGGGCGTTTAGTTTTAGCAAATACGGGGATTCCTACCTCTATTTTGGCTCAACAATACAAGTACGGTGATTCTATAAGTGATCTAGCTGAGGATTATCGTTGTAATGCTAGTCAGATTGAAGAAGCGATAAGATGGGAACTTTCAGTCAACTAATTTGTAGTGCCAACAAAAACAACAACTATTTTTATAGATAGATGTCTGGGAGGTGTCAGACTTGCAAAAGCGATACATGGACAAGGAATAACTGTGGAAGTTCACGATGATCATTTTCCGCAGGATGCTTTAGATAAAGACTGGCTTCCAGAAGTGGGAAAGAAAGGTTGGTTAGTTTTGACAGCAGATGAAAATATAGGGAGACGACAGATAGAATTATTTGCTGTTAATGATTATTCTGTCAAATTATTCGTTTTCGTGCCAAGCAAGATGAATGCTAGAGGTCGGAACGCGATTATTGTTGATAGTTTACTTAGTATCGTTAAGGTAGCTGAAAAGAATCAAGCTCCTTTTATTGCTAAGATTTATCGGGATAGTAGGATTGAGATCTGGAAAGATAGTCAGGAACTCAATTCTTATAGACAAAACCTCTTTTTTTCGTAGGTTAAATGTTTATATATTAT
>JBBQDV010000036.1:0-19643 GCA_038320005.1 Cyanophyceae cyanobacterium | reverse complement strand
AAGTAGTCAAACCCTATTAACGAGGCACTTATGTCGGTTCATACAGCCCCATCCCCCCAGGATTCCTTAGCCCTTCAGCAAGTTTGGAGAACTATTCACGCTGAGAGTTGTCCCTATGACTATAACTTTCATCTACACACTGTTTCTTCCGATGGACAATTGCAACCGAGGGAGTTAATTGCTCAAGCTGTTAAAATTGGTTTAAAAGGGTTAGCGATTACAGACCATCATAGTCTTCAGGGCTATGAGATTGCTCAAGATTGGTTACAGAAACAATCTGATAAGAGACTCCCCCATCTTTGGACAGGGGTGGAGGTAACTTCTAATTTATTTGGGACGGAGGTGCATATTCTCGGTTATGCTTTTGATCCGAATCATCCTTGTATGTCTCTCTATTTACAAGGGAATAGACCAGAAGACAATTCTGCATCACAGGTTATTTCTGCTATCCATGAAGCTCGGGGTTTGGTGGTTTTAGCCCATCCTGAACGTTATCGCCGTAGTGCGAAAGAGTTAATTCCCCTTGCGGTTGAACTGGGAGTTGACGGGGTAGAAACCTATTATGCTTATGGTAATCCTAAGCCTTGGAAAACGAGTATTAAGCAAACGCAGCAAGTCAAGGAATTGAGTGAAAAGTACGGTTTATTTAATACTTGTGGGACAGATACTCATGGCTCTAATTTACTGTATCGGATTTAAAGGTTAAGGACGCTCAAATCTAGGTGTTTTTCGACAAAATCAGCAAGGATATCAAAATCGCGATCGCGCTGCTCACTATAATTAATAATATCAGTAGTCAGTAGGGGTAATCCTTTCTTCTCCCGTAGTTGGTTCAGCCAGATTCGGCGCAGTTGTCCATTATCGAAAATACCATGAAGATACGAACCCCAAACAGATTGATTATCATTAACTATTCCTAAATCTGGATCATCAAATAAGGATTTGGTCTTATTCTTATCTAATACCTTAGTGCGTCCTTGATGAATCTCATAACCTGTAACTTCCAGATTAGCGAGTTCTTCTAGACCAGAAAAAGTAACAACTCGCTGACGAGTAATCTTTTCAGAAGTCATGACTGTTTCGACTGGAAGCAGATTTAAGCCTGGATAAGTCCCTTTTTCCCCTTCTATCCCTTCCGTATCTATCACCCTTTCCCCCAATATCTGAAAGCCTCCACAAATCCCCCAAATAGTTCCGCCATTAGCGTGATAATCTTGTAACTGTTTCGCCATCCCACTTTCATGGAGAAGATTGAGGTCTTCCACCGTTGTTTTTGTTCCAGGGATAATCACCGCATCAGGATTTCCGAGAGGTTGATGGGGTAAAACATATTTCACCGTTACAGAAGTCTCAGCTTCTAAAGGGTCAAAATCCGTAAAGTTAGCAATGCGAGTTAAGCGGATAACGACAATCACAATTTCCTTATCTGGTTGACGTGAAGGGCGTTCCAACAAATCTAAAGAATCTTCTGCGGGAAAGAGGGAATCAACCCAAGGAAGTACCCCTATCACGGGAATTCCTGTATAGTCTTCCAACCAAGTTATACCCGAATCTAATAAAGAACGCTGTCCGCGAAACTTATTAATCACGATACCTTTAATTAAAGCCCGTTCCTCTGGTTCAAGGAGTTGTAATGTTCCCACAACATGAGCAAAAGATCCCCCCCGATCTATATCTACAATAAGTAAAGTAGTAGCATTAAGGTGCTTCGCCACGCGCATATTTGTTAAATCGCGGTGCTTCAAATTGATCTCCGCTGGACTTCCTGCCCCTTCACAGACAATTACCTCAAATTTGCTCTGCAACTCCTTTAAGGAGGCTTTGATCGCTTCCCAACCCCGTTCAAAGTAATCTCTATAATACTCCGCTGCCCTGGTCTGTCCCACCGCTTTACCATTAAGGATTACCTGGGAAGTCATATCCCCTTGGGGTTTGAGAAGAATCGGATTCATCTCCACCGTGGGATCAACTTTTGCAGCCCAGGCTTGTACCGCTTGTGCAAAGCCAATCTCGCCCCCATCACTGGTGATATAGGCGTTGAGTGCCATATTTTGTCCCTTAAAAGGGGTGACACGGTAGCCTTTTCGCACTAAAATTCGGCAAAGTGCAGCAGCGAGGAAAGATTTACCAGCGTGGGAAGTTGTTCCCACGACCATGACAGCTTTTTGAGTCATTAATTAGAAGTTGAAGGTGGTACGCAATAGACCAACAAAGACATCATCATTATCATTATTCTGATTAGGAGAGTTAATCCAAATTAAACCAGGGGTAATAAAAAGACCGTCAGTGAGTTGATATTGATAGAAGGCTTCTAAATGATAGGTTGTATCCGTATCTTTTGAGTTGATACCAGCAGGGAAGTTAAAATTAGAACTTGTTACTTTCGGGGGCATACCAAAAATAATACCACCCAGGTTGCCTTCTTTACCAAGGTCAGGGAATCCTAATGTCACCGCCCAAGTCCAGGTATCAAAAGTTCCTTCGCCAACGTTAGTTCCATTTATAGTAAAGCTTTCTGAGGCTTCTGTAACAGTGTATCCTCCCCAGCCCCCCAGGACAAAACTATCACTAAGTTGCCAAGAAAGTTGCGCCCCATAGGAATCGCTAGATGTGGGTGTATCAGAATTATCTCGGAAGGAGTCGAAGTTAGCTAGGCTACTACCCACACCCGTATCAACTTGGTCATGGAGACGAACATAGGTAAGCCCCAGGTTAAAGTTATCAGTGGGTCGAAAAACTAATTGTCCTAAAGCACCATAAGCCCCATTAAATAAACCATTACCAGGGGAAGGGTCACTTGCATTACTGGCGAGATATCCAGCACTAAACTCAAATTTATCACCAAGTTGCTGAATAATCGCTGCCCCTGCCCCTTCAACAGGATAATAGATAGAATTCCTTGTCCCAAAGCTGGATAACGCCCCTAAGCCCCCATCCCCGTCGAGGATATTTAGGGTATCTGCAAAGTCATCCGCTGCGCCCCCTGTTGCTGCAACAAAAAGTTCGGTACTATTGCTAATTGGGAAGCTATAAAATAAGACTTCAACTGCAATATCGTTATCGTCTGGTTGGGCGAAGGCGAGGGAAAGGTCATTTAAGCCAGTTGTATCAGCGTAGTCGGGGAAGTTACCAGTGGCGAGACGAGTATAGAGTAAGTCTTCTCCTGTGAAGCTAGTATTAAATTCTAAACGGGTGCGATGTCCTAGAACTGTATTGAGGTCACTGATGACATTTTCGCCTCCGAAGACATCGGTAACACCAAAGACGACTTCACCACTAAGTTGAGTTGTGGTGGAAAACTGATTTTCTTCAACTGTTCCTAAACGGGCTTCGAGGTTATCAACTCTTGTTCCTAATGTCGCTAGTTCTCCTTCAAACTCAGTAAGGAGTCGCTGTAAAGTTGCTAAATCACCAGGACTAACACTAGAAGAAGGCTGTGGCTGTGCAATTAGGCGTTCAATTTGAGTTAAGCAGGAAAACAAACCCGCAGCAAATTCGTAGCGAGTTAGGGCGCGATTACCGCGATAAGTTCCGTCAGGATAGCCTGCTATACAACCGTAGCGTTCTACTAACCCTCGCAAGGATTCATACGCCCAATCTGTCGGTTGTACGTCGCGCAGTTGGTTGACGCTATTGACTTGACCAAGGGTATTATAATTTTCAATTTGTGCTAATAATTCTAGATCAGAATGGCTGTTCGCGATCGCGCTTGTTCCACTCATGCTTAAAACTGAAATTGCGAAGATGCTAGACCGCCACAGAGTTGTTTTGATCATTTTTTTCCTTTCCTCACACCTTATTTTTGAGAACGGTTATCATTATATGGCTTTACGTGCCAATTAGTAGTAAATAGGGATAAATTTTTTAATAATCTCTATAAATGGAAAATTCTTCGATTTATGCCCATATTAGAAGAACTTTGAGCTTATCAAGAAATACTCTTAATAGTATTAAATAAAAGTTATCCTGATAACTAAAGAGATTTGCAGTAAACAAAAATGGGGTTAAGTCGGCGCAATATTTTAAAACTTGGTTTAGGAAGTTTGGGAACATTAGGGTTAGCAAGCCTTTGGAAAGAACTGCAATCTGAAACTACTGTGCATATTCCACCTATCCCAACCGAATCACTCTCAGATATAGGCTTATTTAACCCGATGACCATGTTAAGAGACTTTAACTATGGCACAATAAAGCAAGAAAATGGGCAAACTGTGCGTGAGTTTGAAATTACTGCCCATACAGATACCCTGAAACTAAATAGTGTGATAAATTATGTAACTTGGAACTATGATCATCGCGTTCCTGGGATGACTCTACGGGCAAAATATCGCGATCGCGTTCGTGTTATCTTCCATAATCAAGGCGGACATTCCCATACTATGCACTTTCATGGCTTTCATCCAGCGGAAGCAGATGGAATTAAACCCGTTCGACATGGTGAAACCACAGTCTATGAGTTCATTGCTGAACCCTATGGCGTTCACCTCTACCACTGTCATGTCGCCCCTGTGACGCGCCACGTTGGTAAGGGTATGTATGGCTTATTTATTATTGATCCGCCCAAGCCTCGTCCTCCTGCGGATGAAATGGTGTTAGTGATGGGAGGCTATGACTTAGAAGATGATGGCACAAATGAGTTATATGCCTTTAATGGTATTCCTGATTATTACCAAAAGCATCCAATTCAGATTTATCAAAACCAACTTATTCGCCTCTATGTCCTCAATATGATTGAACATAATGCAGCCGTAACCTTTCATCTTCACGCCAATTTTTTCGATGTTTACCGTACTGGAATGACCTTAACTCCCCAAGAGAAAGCAGATGTAATTACGATGGGAACTGCTGAACGTCATATTCTTGAATTTGCTTATCCCTATCCTGGGAAATATATGTTTCACCCTCACCAAGATGAGGTAGCGGAATCTGGTTGTATGGGCTTATTTGAGGTGATAGCAGACTTACCAACTGCTTAACTGAAAAATATTCTCCAATTGCTCTAGAGCCACTTATTGACAAGTAATCTTATTAGTATTAATCTAAATGACTATAACTATTCTCAACTTTCGTAAATAAAAAAGATGAAAAAACAATTAAAGCCCGTAGAACTGTTTCTCGCATTAGGTTTAGCCGTAACTGTTAGTGCGTGTAGTCCTAACGAAGGTGGGGAAGGTGGGGAAGGTGACGTGGGTGGAGAAGTCATTAAATCAACAGAAACCATGACTGAAGGTGTTGAGGGTGGTGAAGGTGGCGAAGGTGGCGAAGGCGCATCTAGTGGTAATCCTGACGTTGATTATATGACCTCTCTCGCCTTGATGCAAGGTCATTTGATGGTTGCGGAGGATTTGATTGTAGCAGGGGACTATGAAGCTGCTACGCCTCATATTGAGCATCCGATAGACGAGTTGTATGGTCAAGTTGAAGGGGAACTAGGGGAACGCAATGCGCCAGAATTTGAAGCAGAACTAACCCAACTAAAAGATTACGCGAAAGCGAGTCTGGGAAAAGCGCAATTACAAACCAGTGTCGATGAAGCCCAAGCTGCTATTGATACAGCGATTTCCGCCTTACCAGAAGAACAACGCCAGTCGCCAGAGTTTGTCTTAGATGTGATTATCTCTATGTTAGATACCGCAGCAAGTGAATATAAAGCTGCGATCGCGGATGGTAAATTTGTCGAAGCGATAGAATATCAAGATGCGCGAGGTTTTGTCTATTACGCAGACGAACTATATCAAAATGTCGCAGATACCTATCAGCAGGAGAATCCAGAGGGTCACACAGAAGTTAGTAGTAGCCTTGAGGAGTTGAAGTCTGCTTTTCCTGAAATTTCGCCTCCTGAAACACCTGTAAAAACACCAGAAGAATTTTATAGCTTGGTCGCTGAGGTTCGCTTAAAAAATTAGCATTTATTGTCCCTGATGATTCTGACAATCCCCGACGTTTTGACACCAGAAGAACTAGATAAGTTAACTTCCGCCTTAGCCCAAGGCGAGTATATTGATGGTAAACTTACCGCAGGTTGGCATGGGAAGTTAGTTAAAAATAATCAGCAACTCAAATCAGGGACAGTTACTAACCAAAAGCTGCAAAAACTTGTTATTACAGCTTTACAAAGCAATCCTTTATTTGAAATTGCGATTCGTCCGCGCCATATTCATTCCCTCTTATTTAGTCGCTATGAGGTGGGGATGTCCTATGGAAGACATACAGATAATGCTTTGATGGGGTCTAATTATCTGCGTTCGGATGTATCGTTTACCCTGTTTTTAAATTCCCCTGATGACTATGAAGGGGGAGAATTAACCGTTGAATTTGCAGATAGTGAGAAAAGTTATAAGCTAAAATCAGGAAGCGCGATCGCGTATCCTTCCACAACACTACATCACATCGAACCAATTAGACAAGGAACTCGCTTAGTTGCCGTTGGTTGGGTACAAAGCCTTATCCGTGACGCAAATAAACGAGAAATCCTATTTGAATTAGAAACTACTCGCAGAACGATGTTTGCGAAATCTGGTAAAACTGCGGAATTTGATTTGCTTTCTAAAAGTATCTCGAATCTTTTGCGAATGTGGGTAGATTAACTTTAACTATTCCATCTTAGCCAACGGGTACAAAGATTGAGAAAACGTTGCCATAAAGAAGGTTTGGTGAGTTTCCCACCCTGTTTTTCCCATTTTTCGCTAAGTTGGCGACCTAAAGGAGTGAGGCGAAAGCTATCAGTAATTCCTTGTCCATCTACCTCCCGTCTTAGGAGTCCGACTTGGATAAACCAGTTTAAATCATTTTCGACCACTATTTCAGGGATAGGAGTTTGGGTATATTGATTATCGTAGCCTTTTTTGGACGCGATCGCGCCTAATGGAACACTCCCTGAACCCATCGCCAGGAATAGGGGTAATTTGAATCTAGAACAGCATAAAGCCCTTTCCGCCCGTTTAATAGTGGCTTCAGAATACTCTATTTTTTCAGGTTTGCGAGTAGTTGCAGGGGTCATAGTGATTAATATATAGACTTATATATAAACTATTGTAAAATTCTTATTGTCAACCTTGAAAACTAAATTTAGACTATATGACTTTAAAAGTTGGTACTCAAGCCCCAAATTTCACCACCAAAGATGATGCTGGTAATAACGTATCTCTGGGAGATTTCTCAGGAAAGGTAGTTATCCTCTATTTTTATCCTAAAGATGACACTCCAGGTTGCACGAAGCAAGCAATTAGCTTCCGTGATTCCTACGACAAGTATAAAGGTAAGGATGTTGTTGTTTTAGGAGTCAGTCAGGATGATGAAGCTTCTCACAAGCAGTTTAAAGAAAAATATGACTTACCTTTCACACTTTTAACCGATGTGGATGGAACAATCTCTAGAGCTTACCATGTCGATGGTGATGGTTACGCCAAGCGTGTCACTTATGTTATTGACAAACAAGGCGTTATCACTAACGTTGAGTCGAAAGTGAACACAGACACCCACGCAGAAGACCTCTTAGCTTCTATGAGCTAGGAATTTTTGTCATAATTGCTGATAAGGGGGAGAAAGTCCCCTTTTTTTCTAGTTTTCGTCACGGTGTTAAAATTCAAGAGAAAGAATAGTTTATAAAAAGATAAGGGTTATGGCGGAGGATTTAATTCCAGTCGTAGTTAATGGGGCTGCTGGTAAAATGGGACGAGAAGTAATTAAAGCTGTGTCCCAAGCTGATGATATGATCTTGATTGGGGCAGTTGACCACAACCCTGAGTATCTAGGAGAAGATGCTGGGGAAGTCGCAGGTTGTGAAGCTTTAGAAGTACCAATTCTCAACGACTTACAGAGTACCCTCGTCTTAGCCACCCAGGAAAAAATTCAAGGGGTGATGGTCGATTTTACTCATCCTTCGGGAGTATATGAGAATACCCGTACTGCCATTGCTTACGGAGTCCGTCCAGTGGTGGGGACAACGGGACTAAGTGAGAAGCAAATTAAAGCTTTGACAGAATTTGCGGAAAAAGCCAGTACAGGGGCGTTAGTTATTCCTAATTTCTCCATTGGAATGGTCTTACTTCAACAAGCAGCAATTCAAGCTTCCCAATATTTTGACCATGTGGAGATTATTGAACTCCATCATAACCAAAAAGCGGATGCGCCCAGTGGAACAGCAATCAAGACCGCGCAAATGCTATCAGGTTTAGGAAAAACCTATAACCCAGCCCAAGTTGAAGAAAAAGAACATATTCCTGGGGCAAGAGGCGGAAATGCAGGGGATAATATACCTATCCATAGTGTACGCTTACCAGGATTAATTGCCCATCAGGAAGTTCTCTTCGGTGCGCCAGGACAACTTTACACCCTTCGCCATGATACCAGTGACCGCGCTTGTTATATGCCTGGGGTTCTCCTTTCGATTCGCAAAGTCATCGAACTGAAAAACTTAGTTTACGGTTTAGAAAAAATCTTATCAACCTAGATGCTAATTCCTCTCACCCGTGAAACCTTTGAAAGATTAATTCCCGCGATCGCGACTGGAACGCAATACAGTCACTATTGGGGTAAAGTTGATGATATCCTGCGACGAGTCCTAATTTCTTTTATTACAGTTGTCGTCTCCTTCTTCCTCCTGGGGAAACTTTTGGGTAACGCAGGAGAAGGATTAGCACAAATCTTAGGTATCATCGGGGGCTTTTATTGGCTATGGAATCCCGTTTATGCTGCGAGTCTGCGTAATAGTAAATATCGTCGTTTACCCTACAGTGGCTTTTTTCGAGGCAAAATTTTAGAAGTATTTGTTACTGATGAACTTGTCGGGGAAGAACAAACCGTCAATAATGACACAGGGGAATTAGTTATTATCGAAAACCGCGAACGACGCATTAACCTCGAAATTGGCGATAATTCTGGCTTTGTTGCGACCGTCCAATCTCCCCTCAAACGTACCCACAAAGCCCTTAAGCCTGGACAAATCGCAGAATTAGTGGTGCTATCTAAACAGCCTGATTTGAGTCGCATTGATAAGTACACCGATGCTTATATCCCTAGCCAAAATATGTGGGTGGGAGACTATCCTTATCTTCGGCGCGACGAATTTAAGCAAGTACGCTTAGAATTAGGTGGAAAAGAGAAAAAAGAACCAGACTATCGCAATAATCCCAATGTGAAGCGAGTCCAGCGTCGTCGGAAGTGAAAATTAGCATCTTTTCCCCAAACTACAAACTCTCTCTTCGCCACCATGACCGTACTAGCTTAATCTGGTCATAATTATAATCTTCTCCTAAATGTTCGCGAATCACCTTGAGAGACTCCCCTCCCACCTTCTCAATTACTGCAAAAATTACTTCTTGTTGTTCAGGAGTGACAAAGCGATTTAGGTCTATGGGTTGTTGGGTTTCGATTAACTCGCAGATGTGAGTGGTGATGGTACTTTCAACCATATCTCTTGCGATCGCGATCGCGTTTATGTCCAGTCCTTGCTGATATAATTGTAGAGTCTTCATCTGGGTAGTATTGGGAAGGGCTACGGGTAACGTCTGTTCCCCACAAAAGGCGCGAATTTCCGAAACAAAAAGATCCCCATATTGCGCCAGTTTATACGCCCCCACCCCAGAAATTTTACCAAAAGCATCTAAACTTTGGGGTTTATCCAGTGCCATTCGTTTTAAGCTAGAATCAGCAAAGACAACATAAGGGGCGATACTATGGGTATCTGCTAAATGTTTGCGGAGTTTGCGTAGGCGTTCAAATAGCATTTCTGCTTCCGCTTTCCTGGGATTATCTTCACCATCCCCTTTCGCAGCAGGTTGATTTGTGACCGCAATCTTAACTTCGCGTTGCTTACGCAGGATTTCCCAACTATGATTATTTAACTTTAAAATGCGATAACCGTCAGTGGTTTCATTGACTAAACCTTGATGTAATAAAGAACGTGCTAACATTTTCCAAGCATCAGCAGTTTTATCCTTACCAATCCCATAGGTAGAAAGCAGATGATGTCCATATTGTTCCACCTTCTGTTTCCGTGAACCTCGCAAGACATCAATCAGATGATTTACGCCAAACTTTTCCTGACATCGCGCCACACAAGAGAGAAACTTTTGCGCCTCAATCGTCCAATCTTCAATCGGTTTGGGATAACAGCAATTATCACAAGTCCCACAATTACCAGGGAAACGTTCCCCAAAATAGCTTAACTGAATAGTCCGCCGACAATCTGTTCCTTGAGCATAATCTACCACCTGTTGTAGTTGTTGACGCGCAACCCTTTGTTCTTTCGGGTCAGGTTTTTGATCAATAATATAATCTATGCGCCGTAAATCTGCGGGAGAATAGAAAAGAGTACAAGTAGAAGACTCTCCATCCCGTCCAGCCCGTCCTGATTCTTGATAGTATCCCTCTAAGTTACGAGGAATATCATAATGGATAACAAAGCGAACATCGGGTTTATTAATTCCCATCCCAAAAGCGACTGTTGCGACCATTACCTGTTGGTCATCGCGGAGGAAACGAGTCTGATTAGAACTGCGCACTTTATCATCCAAACCAGCATGGTAAGGTAAAGCGGAAATACCATCTTTTTGTAAGCGATAGGTAATCTCGTCAACGTTACGACGACTAAGACAATAAATTATCCCTGAACCAGAATAAGATTTAACTTTTTTTAGCAGTTCATTATAACTAAGCTTATTTTTTGCAACTACCTCATAGTAAAGGTTAGGACGGTTAAAACTCGCCACATGAACTTTAGGTTGACGCAGACTTAGCTGATTAATAATATCAGTACGAACCCGTTTTGTTGCAGTCGCGGTAAGGGCGACAATAGAAGTATCAGGATAACGTTGGCGTAAGCTGCGAAGTTGACGATATTCGGGGCGAAAGTCATGTCCCCAAGCGGAAACACAATGGGCTTCATCAATAGCGAAACCTGCGATACCAATAGTTGTATGAATTTGCTGGAGAAAAGGGAGAAAGTTTTGATTTAATAATCTTTCTGGGGCAAGATAGAGGAGTTTAATTTTACCTTCACGAATGGCTTCTTGGCGCGATCGCGTTTCTTCCCAATCTAAACTACTATTAAGGAAAGTAGCAGCAACACCATTATCCTGTAAAGCATCAACTTGATCTTGCATCAATGCAATTAGCGGTGATACTACAATTGTTAAGCCCTGTTTGAGTAAAGCTGGAAGCTGAAAACAGAGAGATTTCCCCCCACCTGTAGGCATAATGACCAGTAAATCCTGATTTTGCAAAGCAGCTTCAATAATTTCTTGTTGTCCAGGGCGAAAACTATCATAGCCAAAATAATGCTTAAGGGCTGCTTCAACGGATTGCAACTGGTACATAAAAAAGGGAATCCATATTATCCGATACTATATCTAAGTTTATTTTACCTAGAGTACATAGAGATATATTCCAGCAGTTGTCCGCAACAAAAACAATTTTGGCACAAAAATGAACCTTGTGTTATAATGAAGTTAGACTCTAAAATAAATAGCGTAGCATTTTTCAAGAATATTCGTGGTTAGATTTTTCCGCCTCTACATATAAGGATATAATGAAACCACTACGATAGAAAAGCTTGACCGTACCGTTAATAAAAACTAAATGTCAACTCAACAAGAATTAGAACAAGCGGTTAAGCATCGCCGTAACTTTGCCATTATTTCCCACCCTGATGCAGGGAAAACAACCCTCACCGAAAAACTCCTACTTTACGGGGGTGCAATTCACCAAGCAGGGGCAGTGAAAGCGCGGAGAAGCCAACGCCAAGTAACCTCTGACTGGATGAAGATGGAACAACAACGAGGTATTTCTATTACCTCCACAGTGTTGCAGTTTGACTATCAGGACGTACAAATTAATCTCCTCGATACCCCTGGACACCAAGACTTTAGTGAAGATACCTATCGCACCCTCGCTGCTGCGGATAATGCGGTCATGTTAATCGATACCGCTAAAGGTCTAGAACCCCAGACTCGTAAGCTGTTTGCAGTCTGTAAGATGCGAGAACTACCCATTTTCACCTTCATCAATAAGCTAGACCGTCCAGGGCGTGAACCCTTAGAACTACTTGATGAGATTGAACAGGAACTAGGCTTAACCACCTGCGCGATTAATTGGCCCATTGGTACAGGAGATCGTTTTCAGGGCGTATTTAACCGCCGTACCCAAGCAGTCCACCTCTTTGAACGTCGTTCCCACGGTAGCGAGGAAGCCTATGAACGGGTGATTAAACTGGGCGACCCCAAACTTGCCGATTATCTTGATAACGACCTCTATCTCCAGTTAAAGGAAGATTTAGAAATCCTCAATGAGGTAGGTGCAGATTTAGACCTAGAAGAAGTTCGCAAAGGTAGGATGACTCCGGTATTTTTCGGAAGTGCGATGACTAACTTTGGCGTAGAACTATTTTTAAAAGCCTTCCTTGATTACGCCCAACTTCCATCGCCAAGGAACTCTTCCGAAGGTGCTATTCCTCCCACACACCCTGATTTTAGTGGGTTTGTGTTCAAATTACAGGCAAACATGGATCCTAAACATCGCGATCGCGTTGCCTTTATTCGGGTCTGTTCTGGTAAATTTGAGAAAGATATGACCGTAAGTCATGCCCGTACTGGAAAAACAGTACGCCTATCCCGTCCACAAAAACTTTTCGCCCAAGGTCGAGAATCCATTGAAGAAGCTTATCCTGGGGATGTCATTGGTTTAAATAACCCTGGCGTATTTGCAATCGGTGATACGATTTACAACGGCAAAAAGCTAGTTTATGAAGGGATTCCCTGCTTCTCTCCTGAAATATTTGCTTATCTCAAGAATCCCAATCCCTCTAAATTTAAGCAGTTCCATAAAGGAGTAACAGAGTTACAAGAAGAAGGGGCAGTACAAATCATGTACGCCAAAGATGACTCAAAACGTGACCCCATTCTCGCTGCGGTAGGACAACTACAATTTGAAGTCGTCCAGTTTCGTTTAACTAATGAATATAACGCGGAAACTCGTATCGAAATGTTACCCTATAGCGTCGCCCGTTGGGTTGCAGGGGGTTGGGAAGCCTTAGATGAGGCGGGACGCATCTTTAACACAATGGTAGTCAAGGATAACTGGAATCGTCCAGTATTGCTATTCCGCAACGAGTGGAACTTACAGCAAGCTAAAGCTGACCACCCTAAATTGCAACTAGAAACAGTCGCCCCCGTTGGTTCGGGAATTGAACCTGAGTAAGGATGGGGAGTTGGGGAGAGGGGGCGTGAGGGAGAAAAGGCGACTAACTAAAGGTAAGTACAGCAGCATGAGGCTTTGAGCTATGTGAAAAACAACGGCTCCAGGTTCTTTTTCGGCAAAGTTATCAGTAATAGATCATTCTCCAGTTAACTAAGATGCTTATACAGCAACCTTTTTGACTTCCTTGTTACCCCCTCAAGCTTTTGGGTTTAACACCGCGAACTAGTCTAAACAGAAGACTTTTACTTCTAGCGTAAAAATGCTACCTTTTCCCACCTGACTTTCAACTCTCAGATTCCCTTGATGTTTTTGCGCGATCGCCTGAGCAATCGCCAGCCCCAACCCTGTTCCTCCTGTTTTCCGAGAGCGTAGGCGCAGCCCGCCGTAGGCATCGCCATCAACACGGTAAAAGCGATCAAAAATTCGATTCTGATCAGCAAGTGGAATCCCAATCCCCGTATCTTTTACCGCAATTACAGCAGAGTGATCTCTCTTTACTAAGCGGACACTCACAGATCCACCTCTTGCCGTGTACTGGATGGCATTGGCAATCAAGTTTGACACTAAGCGGTAAAGTTGCGATTCGTTACCTAGAGTGTAAACCTCGCTAGTGGGAATTTGGCAAGTCAAGTGAATATCAGCAGCAGTAGCAAACTCTAAAAACTCTTCGGTTAAATCGCTCACCAAATCATTTAAGCAACAGTGCTGAAAGGGTTTTGGCGATGAATTCTGTTCCAGACTAGTTAACAAGAGTAAGTCTGTGATCAAATGGCTCAACCTTCGTCCCTGCCGCTCAATAGTATGGAGCATCATTTGGATATCTTGTTGATTTGATTGCGGTTGCGGTATGTGTAGGATAGCTTCCACAGTTGCCAAGAGGCTGGCAAGGGGCGATCGCAGTTCGTGGGCAGCATTAGCGGTGAACTGTTGCTGTTGCTGATAAGACTGGTAAATCGGCTGCATCGCTAACGCTGAGAGCCACCAACTGGAGGTAGCGACCAAGCCAAGGGCAATAGGCAACCCAATCGCCATAATCCGTTGAATTCGACTGATTTCAACATCAAAAGGTTCTAAAGTGCGCCCAATTTGTAAATAGCCCCAGGATAAATCAGCATTGGCTTCATTAGCTAAAGGATGGGTATTGGTACTATGCAAAATCGTGGTGAATTGGTGATAGCGAATGCCATTAGCCGTGCGAAAGGTTTGCCATGAGGTGCGTTTTAAAGTTTGAGGAAGAGATAACGGTTGGTTGGGTGAAAAAGCCAGGAGTTTTCCTTGATGATTAAATAGACGAATATAGTATGTGGTGCGATCGCTGATGCCGATGGTGTGCCGTTGAATCAGCGTCGGGGTAGCATTGCAGAATTTTCCACTCAAACAAAGATCAGGGAAAATTTGTTGCAGCACAGCAGTCGGTTCTCCAGAAGCAGGCAGCAGTGGTTCTACGCTATCGTGTAAAGTTCCAGCGATTGACTCAATTTCGCGCTCCATTGCTGTCCAGTTTGACTGTACCATTGCTCGATACATACCCAAGCCAGAAACACTCAAAATCACACCCATAACTCCGGCATACCAGAGGGCTAACCGTAAACGACTGCGCCGAAAAAGTGAGTAGCTATTCATGGCTGAGAATGAAGTTGAGAGTTAAAGCGATAGCCAGCACCAGGAACAGTTTCAATCGGACAGTAGCAGTCATGATGTGCTAACTTCCGACGTAGTAGGCGCATTTGAGCCGCAACCACATTGCTAATTGGCTCCTCGTCCATGTCCCAAAGTTGATGACGCAATTTGCTACCGGGAATGATGCGATTGGGGTTCTGCATCAAATACATGAGCAACTGGAATTCTTTGGTTGTTAAGGGAATGACTAGGGGACCACATTTGTCTGAATTCACTTTTAGCACATTGTTAGCTGCATCAAGGGTAAAGCCTGCGACACTCAGGGTAGGCGGTTGTAGTCGAGGCGATCGCCTTTGAAGGGCGCGCAACCGCGCCAGCAATTCTTCCATCACAAAGGGTTTGACTAAATAATCATCAGCTCCCGCATCCAGCCCTGCCACACGATTTTCAGGCTGACCCAAAGCAGTGAGCATTAGCACTGGTAGAGGATTTTGGTGCAATCTCAGCCTTTGACATAACTCCAGTCCTGACAAGTCGGGAAGCAGCCAATCAATGATGGCGACCGTGTAGTCTGTCCACTTGCTTTCAAGACAGAGCCAAGCCTGAGCGCCATCTGGCATCCAATCCACAACATATCTCTCGCTAATCAATACTTGCTTGATTGCCAGTCCCAAATCCGCTTCATCTTCCACCAGTAAAATTCGCATCGCCCCAGGGAAATCAACTACGAGCTTAATCTTACAGAAATATCTGCCATTTCACCTGGATTTCATCTGTCCTTTGGTAGATTATGAAGAACCTTCGTTTAACCCCGTATTTATTGTGAGGAGTAATCATGAAACCCTTTGTATTAATGAGTTCCATTCTGGCAGCCAGTTTAATTATCAGTGCGCCCACTGTTGTATTTGCTCACGTTGGGCATGGTGATGAATTTCAGGCAACGGGCGGAATTAATCGCGTGAAAGTCAATGGGGAAAGCGACCAACTGTTAGGGATTGTTGTCACGCCAATCGCCTCCGCTCCAGATGGTGGATCTGCTGTGATGATTCCAGTGACGGCATTGGTTGATGCTGATGGCAAGCAACTAGTATTTGTGCAGTATAAAGATTTTTATGAGCCGGTGGAAATTACAACTGGCGCGACCGAGGGCGAACTGATCCAAGTGACCAAAGGATTGTCAGTTGGGGAAAAGCTCATTACCCAAGGTAGTTTGTCCCTCTATGCTGAATCGCGTAAAACTCAAACCGCCGATACAGCAACCACTCCAGATGCGATCGCCACTCCCAACACTGATACAGCCCATGCTCAGGCAGATGCCCAAGGAATGCCTCATAGCCACGATACAGCCGGTAATCTCGTCTCACAGGCTAGTGAAACAACTCAGCAATCGGGTGGATTCCCGATGGGGATTTTAGCAGCAGTGGGTGGCGGAGCAGTGGTGTTGGTGGGAGCGATCGCCTTGATAGCTGGCAATCGCAAGAAAGGAGACTTTTAATTTAAATGTTGAACTCAATTCTGAATCAGATTCTCAAAAACTCAATCGCCCAGCGTTGGCTAATTGTTACTTGTGCGATTTTAGTGACGGTGTGGGGAGTCTTCAGTCTAACACAGATGCCACTGGACGTATTTCCCGAATTTGCGCCCCCCCAAGTGGATATTCAAACCGAAGTGTCTGGACTGGCTCCAGAGGAAGTGGAATCACAAATCACTGTGCCAATTGAAAGCGCGGTGAATGGATTGCCAGGAGTGACGACGGTGCGTTCTTCCTCCAAAGTCGGACTATCTATGGTGCAGGTGGTATTTGACCAGAATGCCGACATTTATAAAGCTCGGCAATCGGTAACAGAACGACTCCAGCAGGTGACAAATCAGTTACCTGAAGGGGTGCATCCACCAGAAATTTCGCCGTTGGCATCGCCGTTGGGTACGATTTTGCAGTATGCCTTTACGGTGAATGGACAAGGGCAGACCTCGCTGATGGATTTGCGTCGTCTGGTGGATACTACCCTGAGCAACCAAATTTTATCCGTGCCAGGAGTCTCTCAAGTTACGGTCTACGGTGGGGATGAACGACAGGAAAAAGTGTTAGTTGATCCAGAGAAATTGCGATCGCTCAAGGTTTCCCTGACAGAAGTTACCAATGCTGCCAGGGGCGCAAATTCTAACGCTCCCGGTGGCTTCCTCATTGGCGGTGGTCAAGAATTGTTAGTGCGTGGCATTGGGCAGGTGAAATCAGTTGCAGACTTACAGCAATCTGTAGTAAAGGTGCAAGATGGTAAACCGATTTTGCTCAAAGACGTGGCGGAAGTACAAACCGGTGTGGCACTGAAGCGGGGGGATGCTAGTTTTAATGGGCAACCAGCTGTAGTGATGATGATTAACAAACAGCCTGATGTCGATACTCCCACGGTGACAAAAGCAGTAGAAGCGGTACTGCAATCCTTGAAACCAACCTTTCCGACTGATGTGCAGGTGGCGCGAACATTCCGACAGTCTAACTTTATTGATACTGCTATTCGCAATGTCAGCGGGTCTCTGGTGGAAGGCATAATTATCGTGTCGGTGATTATGCTGTTATTTTTGATGAATTGGCGCACCGCCATGATTACTCTCAGTGCGATTCCGCTGTCACTGTTAATTGGCTTAATGTTCATGAAGGCTTTTGGCTTGGGCATTAACACTATGACCTTGGGCGGTCTAGTCGTAGCCATTGGATCAGTTGTGGATGACTCTATCGTGGACATGGAGAACTGCTATCGCGGACTCCAAACTAACCAGGCACAGGGCAACCTGAAGCATCCCTTCCAGGTGGTGTACGAAACCTCAGCGGAAGTGCGGTTAGCCGTGATTTTTTCCACGGTAATTATTGTGGTTGTCTTTGCCCCAATTTTTAGTTTGACGGGCGTTGAGGGGAACATTTTTGCACCAATGGGTTTGGCGTATTTGCTCTCAATCTGCGCCTCTACTTTGGTCGCCATGACCCTTTCCCCTGCCCTCTGTGCCATTCTGCTGGCAAATCAAACCCTACCGCAAGAAGGCACTTTTGTTTCACGTTGGGCAGAACGATTGTATCGTCCATTGTTAAATCTGTCGCTGCGATTACCCCAAATCATTCTGGGTGTCGCACTTGCAGCATTGGTTGCCGCTTTTGCCATTGTTCCCTCCCTTGGACGAGTATTTCTCCCAGAATTTCAGGAGAAATCATTAGTCAATTCAATGGTTTTGTTTCCAGGGGTTTCCCTCGATATGACCAATCGGGCAGGGTTGGCGTTATCTAATACGCTCAAAGATGATCCTCTCTATGAATGGGTTCAGTTGCGGGTGGGACGCGCTCCTGGGGATGCAGACGGGGCTGGAGTGAGTATGGCTCATGTGGATGTAGAACTGAGCGATCGCGCCCTGGAAGACCGTGAAGCCAGCATCAAAAAACTACGCGAGGCGTTCAACAAATTACCCGGTGTTGCTCCCAACATTGGTGGTTTTATTTCCCACCGCATGGATGAAGTGCTGTCGGGGGTGAGAAGCGCGATCGCCGTGAAAATCTTTGGACCTAATTTAATCGAACTGCGGAAGATTGGCGAACAAGTGCGAGATGTTATTGAGCCTATTACCGGAATTGTAGACTTACAGCTTGAACCCCAACTGCCCATTCGTCAGGTACAAATTCAATATGATCGCCCGGCGGCAGCTACCTATGGATTGAGTATGGAGCAGTTATCAGACCTGGTGGAAACTGCCTTGAATGGTCGTGTGGTGTCGCAAGTGGCAGAAAACCAGCAGCTAATTGATATTTTTGTCTCCTTGACCGAGAAAGCTCGCAATAGTTTAGATGCCATTCGCGCTATTCCCATCACTACCCCCACTGGGCAAACCATCCAACTGGGTGCTGTAGCCGAAGTCAACTACGGCATGGGTGCGAATGTTGTGAATCGGGAAGATGTATCACGGCTGATCGTTGTTTCCGCAAACGTTGCCGATCGCGATTTGGGTAGCGTTGTTGGCGATATTCAATCCCAGATTCAACAAAAAATCAAACTACCCAATGGCTACTTCATCCAGTATGGCGGACAGTTTGAATCGGAACAACGGGCTACCAATAACCTGCTGGTGTTTAGCATCCTGGCTGCGCTCGTGATTGCGGTATTGATGTTCTTCTCCGTTAAATCAATCTCCGCTACAATCGCCATCATGCTCAATCTGCCCTTGGCGTTGGTGGGTGGCATTTTCTCCATCGCCTTGAGTGGCGGTGTGATTTCGATCGCCTCCCTGATTGGCTTTATCACCCTATTTGGGGTCGCTGTCCGCAATGGTTTATTGCTGGTCGATAACTACAACAACAAGTTTGCCCAGGGAATGCCCATCAAAGATGTGATTGTCAAGGGTTCCCTAGAACGAGTTAACGCCATCCTGATGACGGCACTCACTTCCGCACTAGGAATGCTGCCTTTGGCTCTAGCCAGTGGGGCTGGAAATGAAATTCTGCAACCTTTGGCAATTGTAGTTTTGGGCGGTTTATTTACTTCTACGGCTTTGACCTTATTGGTCATTCCTGCTCTCTACGCCAAATTTGGCAAACAGTTAATGCCTAAACAAAAACCTGTTTTGATGAACCATCCTGGTCAAACTAATTGGATGCGTAAGCCAGGAAGTCACCCTCCTAATGACCAATTGGCTCAACGCCAAGGTGATTACTCTGGCTGGTGACTCACGGTTCGGTCAAATTAAATGCCTCCCTCTTCAGGAAAAGATTTTAGCTCTGATGAAAATCCCTGAATAGGGATGGGGAGAGAGGGAGGTAGGGAGAGGGGGAGAGAGATAATATATGT
>JBBQDV010000035.1:0-19759 GCA_038320005.1 Cyanophyceae cyanobacterium | reverse complement strand
GGAATTCCAGCCACACGTTCTAGTATTAGTTACGTTGATGGTCAGCAAGGTATTTTGGAATATCGCGGTATTCCCATCCAAAAACTAGCACAACATAGCACTTTCCTCGAAACATCTTATTTACTAATTTGGGGCAAACTTCCCACCCAACAGGAGTTAGAAATCTTTCAAGATGATATTCTCCATCATCGTCGCATTAAATACCGCATTAGAGACATGATGAAGTGTTTCCCCGAAACTGGGCATCCCATGGACGCGCTACAAGCTTCAGCAGCCTCTCTAGGGCTGTTTTATTCCCGTCGTGCCTTAGATAACCCAGAATACATTCGTGAAGCAGTAGTGCGCCTTCTGGCGAAAATTCCCACGATGGTCGCAGCCTTCCAGTTGATGCGTAAAGGAAATGATCCTGTTCAGCCTAATGATAATTTGGACTATGCAACCAATTTTCTCTATATGCTAACGGAACGTAAGCCTGATCCTGTTGCAGCTAGGATTTTTGATGTTTGCTTGACTTTACACGCTGAACATACGATCAATGCTTCTACTTTTTCCGCTATGGTTACGGCTTCAACCCTAACTGATCCTTATGCGGTGGTTGCTTCAGCGGTGGGAACTTTAGCTGGACCTCTTCACGGTGGCGCAAACGAGGAAGTTATTGCCATGCTTGATGAAATTGGTTCTGTGGAAAATGTTCCTGCTTATGTGGAAAAATGTATTGAGAACAAAAGCAAAATTATGGGGTTTGGACACCGAGTTTATAAGGTGAAAGATCCTCGCGCCACAATTCTACAAGGTTTGGTAGAAGAGTTGTTTGATAAAATTGGTCATGATAAGCAGTATGAAATTGCTTTAGAAGTTGAAAAAGTGGTCGAGGGAAGACTGGGAGAGAAAGGTATTTATGCCAATGTAGATTTTTATTCGGGGTTGGTTTATCGGCGTTTAGGAATTCCGACAGATCTGTTTACACCAATTTTCGCGATCGCGCGAGTCGCTGGTTGGTTAGCCCATTGGAAAGAACAACTAACGGTTAACCGCATTTTTCGTCCTACCCAAATCTATACAGGGGAACATAATCAATCCTATATTGAGATCGAAGATCGCGATTAAGCTATTTGTAGAGATGTTGCAGTTAATATCTCTACGGTATCTTATTGTTTTTGCTGTGAGCCGATCTTTATTCCTGGTTGAAAATTAAGCTGTGAATCCGCCATTCTGGCTTAGTTTCAGGATAATCAGAACGATAATGTCCGCCTCTACTTTCAGTACGATTCTGGGCAGCTTGTAAAATTAAATAAGCTATATCGAGAAGGTTATAACTCTCAATATATCCCCTTAGCTGTTCTTGGGCTGTTGGAGAGGAGAAAGTAATCTGTTGGTGGGGTTTTCCCTGTAAGAGAAGTTGGCTAATTTGATATTGTGATACCTCTTTTCGCCAAGCTTGTATTTGCGCGATCGCGCTTTCCAAAACCTCCTGAGAACGAGAGATCCCAGCACTTTTCCACATCAAAGTTTGTAACTCGCTTCTGAGATTTTTTACCCTGGTTATTTCATCCTGAAATAAATCAAGTTCAACCTCTTTTATTCCCGTCACCGCAATTGGTAATTGGCTTATAACTTTATTTCTTTGGGGTTGAAGATCGGCTAACTGCGAAGCAAAAACTAAGCATTCGAGTAACGAATTACTCGCGAGACGATTCGCACCATGCACCCCCGTACTTGCTGTTTCCCCAATCGCATATAATCCAGAGATAGAAGTCTGATTTTCGAGGTCAACTCGCACTCCCCCCATCCAATAATGGGCTGCGGGAGAAACAGGAATTCGTTCTGTAAAGACATCAATGCCCCAATGTTTACAGACTTTAATAATATTAGGAAAACGATAACGAATCCGTTCAGGAGGAATCGGACGCAAATCTAGATAGACATGATCTGCATCTGGAGTCTTTTGCAGATGGTTGAAAATTGCCCGACTGACCACATCACGAGGCGCAAGTTCTCCTGCGGAATGATATTTAAAAGCAAAACGTTCCCCTGACTCATCTACTAAATGCGCCCCTTCTCCCCGTACCGCCTCACTAATAAGAAATCTCGGTGCGCCTGGTTTAGTTAAAGCAGTGGGATGAAATTGAAAAAATTCTAGATCTCGTAAAACAGCACCCCCTCGCCACGCCATTGCGACCCCATCCCCCGTACTCACCGTTGGGTTAGTCGTCTGCGAAAACACTTGTCCACCGCCTCCAGTAGCGAGAATAACCGCAGGGGAAGCAATCCAGTGAACTTGCTGATTATAAAGTAAACTAATTCCTTGACAAACCCTTGCGTCAGAATCTAACCAAAGACTGATGGCAAAAGCTTGAGAAAGCACCTTAATATTAGGACGGCGCAAAACCTGTTCTGTGAGAGTGTGAACGAGGGCTTTTCCTGTCGTATCTGCTGCGTGGAGTACCCTGGGCTGAGAATGGGCAGCTTCTAGGGTCAGCGCGAGGTCTTGTCCTTGGCGATCAAAGGCGACACCGAGATCAACTAAAGCAGCAATACAATCAGGGGCTTTTTCGACTAAGGCTTGTACTGCTTCAGGATCACATAAACCTGCTCCTGCCTTCAGTGTATCCTCAAGATGAAAAACTGGTGAATCCTTGGGCGCGATCGCTGCTGCAATTCCCCCCTGCGCCCAATCACTCGCGCCAATCTTCAAAGCATCTTTACTGACCAGTCCAACTTTTAGGTTACTGGGTAGGGACAAAGCAGCATAAAGCCCTGCTGCACCCGCACCGATAACAAGTACATCAAAGGTAGGAAACGTTTCTAAAGCAGAATCTAAAACAGTCAAAAAATCTTTCCTGAATTATAAACCTAAGTTAATATTTTAACTACCCCTGCTTAAGCGGAGAGACGCACCGAAGCACGCCTCTAGAAAGCAAGATTTAATTTCTAAATTATCCGAGTTTAGTAATAGCCTGGGTTGTAGCGGTCATCCCCTTCGTTATAAACCTTAGAAGTAGGAGTAACTGTAAACTTATCAATGTTAGCTTCTAAACGCGCTTTTTGAGTGTTACTCAAGCCAGGAATATTGAGAACATCTTCTACCTTATTGTAGGGAGCGTTATCAACAATTGTACTCGCCAAATTGGGATAAAATCCACGAAACTTACGAAATAGACGCACGTTAGCATTATTGAGGTCAACTTTTTGACCGTACTCAGTGGTTAACTTAGCATCAGCAGCGTTTTGATTTGGGGAAATCTCCGCAAGCATTAGAGATGTATTCCAGGTTAAATCAGTCAAATTCGCTGCTACGGCTTGATTAGTTACCCAACCAAAGGAACTTAATACTATTGCTACTAAAGCAATGACTCGAACTAATATTTTCACGGGTGGATATCCTCCTATATAGAATGTGGAATTGATTATATTGTAATAATCTTTACTTTTGTTTCATATTTTCTCATCTTATACCAGTCTGGGCAATATTCTGTTAACTCTTATTTTGCTTGCGACAATCAAGAAGAAGTAAGATCAGCAGAGTACAATTAATTATTAGATAATATGAATTTGCAACTCGGTGATACTGCTCCTAACTTTACTCAGCAAACCAGTGAAGGGGAAATTAATTTTTATGATTGGGCAGGAGAGAGTTGGGTGGTACTATTTTCTCATCCTGCGGATTATACTCCTGTTTGCACCACAGAACTTGGAGAAGTTGCCAAACTTAAACCTGAATTTGAGCAGCGCAATGCTAAGGTAATTGCTCTCAGTGTAGATAATTCTGACTCCCATCAGGGTTGGATTCAGGATATCAACGAAACTCAAAGCACTAATGTTAATTATCCAATTATTGCCGATGCAGATAAAAAGGTTTCTGACCTTTACGGTATGATTCACCCTAATGCTAATGCGAAGGTGACAGTGCGCACGGTTTTCGTCATTGACCCACAGAGGAAAGTGCGTTTAACACTTACCTATCCCCCTAGCACTGGACGTAACTTTGAAGAAATTCTCAGAGTGCTTGATTCTCTGCAACTTACTGATAAATATAGTGTTGCAACTCCTGTTAATTGGAAAGAAGGGGAAGATGTGGTGGTTTCTCCTGCTATTCCCACAGAAGAAGCTAAGAAGAAGTTTCCCCAAGGAGTTACAGAAATTAAACCCTATTTGCGCATGACTCCCCAACCTAAAGATTAATCATATAATCCATTCAGAAGCGCGATCGCCAAGGTCAATGGGAATGCAAACAGGTCTTCCCAGACGCGGACGATCGCGCGTTTTTTTGATATACTCCTGTACTTGTTCTACACTGCCCCATGCCTCGATATAACTTAAAATAGCATTGAGATGTTCGAGATACTCTTGCTGAGAAAGCGGAAATGAAGCCTGTTCGAGGTATTTCCACATTACTTGCACAAAAAACTTGCCCCTAGCCCTTCGTAGCTGAATATCATAGGAGTAGCCCCATTTTTGCTGTAGTAGTTGCTGTAGTTCCTCTCCTGTCATCGCTTTAAATAATGGGTGAAGCTATGCTCTCATCTTAATCAATTTATTAACCTTGCTGAAGTTGGACTAGGAATGCCCCTCATTCTTTGCAATAATAGATGAGAGATAGTTGTAAACTTTTTCAAAGCAAAGATTGAATAACCAATCTTGAAGTTTTGTTGAGATAGCTCTATAGCTTAAGCCTTTGTCAGACTTTCAATTTTCTTGAAGCTTGCAACAGCAATTGTTTACAAATAGATAATTTAGACCTTTAACTTAACTATGGCTCAACTTTCAGGCTCTTCAGATGTCCCAGGAATGGGTCGTCGCCAATTTATGAATTTGCTTACCTTCGGGACAATCACTGGAACTGCTCTAGGCGCATTGTATCCGATTGTTAAATACTTTATTCCTCCCAGTAGTGGTGCAGCAGGGGGTGGTGTAGTTGCTAAAGATGAACTTGGACAAGATATTCTTGTTGATCAATACCTAGCGAATCATCCTGCTAATTCTCGTAGTCTCGCCCAAGGACTTAAAGGAGATCCCACTTACCTCATTGTTACCGAAGAAAGTACCTTAGAAAAATACGGACTGAATGCAGTTTGTACTCATCTGGGTTGTGTTGTTCCTTGGAATGGCAATGAGAATAAGTTTATCTGTCCTTGTCATGGTTCACAATACGATGATACAGGTAAGGTTGTGCGCGGTCCTGCGCCATTGTCCTTAGCTTTAGTCAATGCTGACATTACTGACGACAAAGTTATCTTTACCCCCTGGGAAGAAACTGATTTCCGTACTGGCAAAAATCCTTGGTGGACATAATGCCGATTTAAACTACGGTTGAGATGAATCGTAGTTATTTTTTGTTTATCCCCTTTTAGAAATAATTTGATTGAGTTTGCTAACGATAATGAGAAGATTTGCTTTGACTAAAATTTGGCAAGGTGGGCAGCAAAGTGTGAGAATGGTATTTCTCGCGATCGCGACAGTGTTTTTTTGCTGTAGCCTATTTGCCTTACCTCAACCAGCTTCCGCTTACCCCTTTTGGGCGCAACAAACTGCTCCAGAAACCCCCAGAGAAGCCACTGGACGCATTGTTTGTGCCAACTGTCATCTTGCTGCAAAATCCGCAGAAATTGAACTACCCATGTCCGTGCTTCCAGATACAGTTTTTGAAGCAGTGGTCAAAATTCCTTATGACTTAGATAGTCAACAGGTATTAGGAGATGGTTCTAAGGGTGGCTTAAATGTTGGTGCAGTATTAATGTTACCTGACGGCTTCAAAATTGCCCCTCAAGACCGTATTCCTGAAGAACTCCAAGAAAAAGTAGGCGGACTTTATTTCCAACCCTACAACGAAGAACATGATAACTGGGTTATTGTCGGTCCTTTACCTGGAGAACAGTATCAAGAGATTACCTTCCCTATCCTTTCCCCTAACCCTGCGACAGATAAAAATATTTACTTCGGTAAGTATGCCATTAGTTTAGGGGCAAATCGAGGTCGTGGACAAATTTATCCAACTGGGGAAAAAAGTAATAATACAATCTTTAACGCTTCTGAAGCTGGTACTATCGGTCAGATTACTCAAGCTGATGCTGGGGGTTATGAAGTTACCATTAATACCGCTGATGGCACAACAGTAACGGAAACTATTCCTGCTGGACCTGAGTTGATTGTTACCCAAGGACAAGAAGTGACTGCTGGCGAAGCGATTACTAATAACCCTAATGTTGGTGGTTTTGGTCAAGAAGATACCGAAATCGTCTTGCAAAGTCCTACTCGCATCAAAGGTTTAGCTATCTTTATTGTCGGGATTATGTTCTCTCAACTCTTCCTCGTCCTGAAGAAGAAGCAGATTGAACGAGTACAAGCTGCTGAGATGGATTTCTAAGTCAGTTTAGTTCACGTTTTTATACCGTTTAGGCAGGCATTGCGCCTGTCTTTTTTTGTCTCGTTGTGTCCTCAATGATAAGGGATTGTTACAATAGTTAATATATTTGCCAGCATCGGTCTTAAAAATAAAAAAATAATATGAATAAAGAAACCATTACGCCACCCCTTTATAAATCAGACACAAAGACAATTGAGGTTGAAACCATCACCACAGAAAGCAATTTTCAAGATAGATTAAGACCGATACGAGAAGAAATCAATGGGAAATTTGATCCTGTCTCTCACTCAGCCAACCACGACTGGAGATATAACCCTCAGTCAATTGACGATTTTTACAGCAAGCAAACCTGGCAAGTTATTCGGCGACTATTTACAATCCTAGTTCCCTGTACCTCTTTTATTTTTGGTTTATTCTGGGATAAATTCACAGGGAAATCTATAAAAACATCAGTATTCCGTGCTGCCCAAGTTAGAAAAATCATTACCGATCTTGGTCCCACCTATATTAAAATTGGACAAGCCCTTTCGACTCGTCCAGACTTAATTCCCCCCGTTTATCTCGAAGAGTTAGCTCTTTTACAAGACCAAATTCCTCCTTTTCCTAACGAACTCGCCTATCAATTCATTACTGAAGAGTTGGGAAAAGTTCCCACAGAAATTTATGCAGAAATCACCGAAAGCCCGATTGCAGCAGCATCTTTGGGACAGGTTTATAAGGGTAGGCTAAAAACAGGGGAAGAAGTAGCAATTAAAGTACAACGCCCCGACCTCTTGCAACGCATTACTATTGATATTTATATCGTGCGGAAGATAGCAAAGTGGGCGACAAACAATGTAAAGCGTCTTCGTAGTGATTTGGTTGCGATTCTCGATGAATTTGCAGCGCGTATTTTTGAAGAGATGGATTATGGTCACGAAGGGCGCAATGCAGAACGATTTGCTGACCTTTATGGACATCTTCCAGATATCTATGTCCCCAAAATTTATTGGGAATATACAGGTAGAAGAGTCCTGACAATGGAATGGATTACGGGAATAAAAATGACCGATACTAAGGAGATTGAAGCTCAAGGTATTGATGCCCGTTATTTAATTGATGTGGGGGTACAATGTTCTTTGCGTCAGCTTCTTGAACATGGTTTTTTCCATGCTGACCCTCATCCTGGTAATTTACTGGCAATGCCCGACCAAAGATTAGCTTATCTTGATTTTGGCATGATGAGTGAGGTTGAACCTTATCAAAGGTATGGTTTGATTCAAGCTATTGTCCATTTAGTTAATCGTGATTTTGAAGCTTTAGCCCAAGATTACGTTAAACTTGAATTCCTCTCTCCCGATACAGATTTACGCCCAATTGTACCTGCTTTAGCAGGGGTATTTGAAAATGCGTTAGGGGCGAGTGTGGCAGAGTTAAACTTTAAAAGTATTACGGATCAATTATCGGAAATTATGTATGAATTTCCTTTCCGTGTCCCTGCTTATTATGCCCTAATTATTCGTTCTTTGGTCACACTAGAAGGCATCGCTATTGGTATTGATCCTAACTTTAAGGTACTCAGTCGAGCCTATCCTTATGTTGCTAAAAGGCTTCTTACTGATACATCCCCTGAACTTCGCACTTCTTTACAAGATCTATTATTTGAAGAGGGTAGTTTCCGTTGGAATCGTCTAGAAAACCTGCTGAGAAATGCTAATCAATCTGATGACTTTGATTTTGATAATATCCTCAATCAAACTCTTGATTTCCTGTTCTCAGAACGAGGTACCTTTATTCGGGAACGCCTCATTGATGAAATTGTTAAATCTGTAGATCTTTTTGGTCGTCATACACTATATAATATGCGACAACGGGTAGGCTTGACTTCCCAAGATGCACCCCCAGAAAGTCAAGATAATGCCCAAACAATTACCCATATTCAGAATATTTGGAGTATCCTGGGGGAAACATCTGGATTTGATGCAAATAAGGTCTTACCTTTGCTTCCTAAACTACTCACGAAACCAGAAACGCAACAGATGGGGCAAAAAATTGCTAGTCGTCTCGCGCAAAAAGTTACCGCCCGTCTGCTTCGCAATATCTTAGTTGAACAAGATACTCAGAAGCGAACTTATCAGAAAGCGCGACAATCTTCCCGTCCTACTATTATTTTGCAACCCGCAGCAATTGTAAAAAAAGCATAGTTTCATCATTTTGTCACCCTTTTGTCACAAAGTTGTCACATTAGGAAGCTATTCTAATAATAGGCAGATAAAACTTTGCTCCTCACACTCCAAAAGGCTCTTTTGTTTTTTACAAGGGGGCTTTTTTCTTGGTTACTTCTTCCTTGAAGAAATATATTTTTTTGTTAATAGCTATCTCTCTAGCCTGTTATAATTTCCTTTCCAAGGAAAGAGGAGAGATATATGGCAGATTGGCATCAAGTTCCTGGTGGTGTGTGTGCGCCTATCGGTTTTAAAGCAGCAGGAATAACCGCAGGATTTAAAGCTTCGGGAGTCCCTGATTTAGCCCTAATTTTATCAGATACGGACGCGATCGCGGGAGGAGTTTTCACCAAAAGCCAAGTCCAAGCAGCCTGTGTTGATTATTGTCGCCAACGCCTACAAAAGAAATCCAGCGCGAGAGCAATTTTATGCAACTCAGGGCAAGCCAATGCGGTTACAGGGGCGCAAGGATGGGAAGATACCGTAGAAAGTGCGGAATTACTAGCTCAAGCTCTTCATATCTCTCCTAACGCTGTGTTGCTCGCTTCAACGGGAGTTATTGGTGTCCGCATTCCGATGGATACTCTTCGCCAAGGTATTCCCCATTTAGTTACTGCTTTATCCGCAGATGGGGGAGAGGATGCAGCCCAAGCGATTCTGACCACAGATTTAGTATCTAAGTCTATTGCTTTAGAAACCACTATTGAAGGTCGTCCTGTGCGGATTGGGGGCATTGCCAAAGGTTCAGGGATGATTCACCCCAATATGGCAACAATGCTCAGTTTTGTCACCTGTGATGCTGCGGTTTCCACCTCTCTCTGGCAACAAATGGTAACAAGGGCAGCGGATAAAAGCTTTAATCAAATTACTGTCGATGGGGATACTAGCACTAATGATAGTCTCATCGCCCTCGCCAATGGTCAATCTCGCACCTCTGCAATAACTACACCTGGCACAGAGGCAGATAAGCTTGAAGCTATGTTAACAGAAGTTTGCCAATATTTAGCAAAAGCGATCGCGCGAGACGGAGAAGGGGCAACCTGTTTAATAGAAGTACAAGTTACAGGGACAGCAGACGATAAATCCGCCTCTCTCATCGCCCGTACCATTGCAGGTTCTTCTCTGGTCAAATCCGCCATTTTTGGACGTGACCCCAACTGGGGACGCATCGCAGCAGCAGCAGGACGGGCTGGGGTTCGCTTTGATCAAAATAATCTCGAAGTTCGCTTAGGGGAATTTCTCTTGATGCAAGGAGGTCAACCTCTCGCTTTTGACCGCCAAGGCGCGAGTAATTATCTTAAAAATGCAGCAGCAGGGGCATATCTGCAAGATGATACAGTCTTAATTCGGGTTAAGGTGGGCGATGGGAAGGGAACAGGGATTGCTTGGGGCTGTGATTTGAGTTACGACTATGTAAAAATTAATGCGGAATATACAACGTAATTTTCACTTGGTAATCCTTACCTTTTTAAAGGGCTTCAACATCCGTAGATACGATTACATTTAATCAAAAGAAGATTTTGTAGAAAAGAATGTAAAAAAACCTCTAGACGAAAATCCTTGACCATACGAATCTTTAAATCCTAGATTATTGAAAAACTCGACCAGTTCTCGACCCCGACTATATTCTGTTTCTTCATTAATTAGCTCTCTTAATTTTTTCAATGATTTCTTTTGGAGAAACATCGAGGAATTCCTATACGAAGTTATTAATAATGAGATTTTTTAAGAGCCTCAATGTCCGCAGAGACGATAATATCTAAATGCTGTGATATCTTCTCAATTGACCAATTCCACCAGGCAATTGATTCAAGTAACTCGATTGTATCAGAGTCAAAACGCTGTTTGATAGGCTTTGCAGGATTCCCCCCAAAACGATAGTGTATGCAGGTACATCTCTCACAACTACTGAGCGAGAAGATATGGTTGCACCATTTCCCACAGTCACCCCAGGCATGATGAGAGCATCATAACCGATCCAAACATCATTTTAAATTACCGTATCGCCTTTGTAAGGGAGTTCGTCTGGTTTGGGCATTACTTTTTCCCAACCATTAGCAAATATTTGGAATGGGTATGTAGAAAAGCCTGATAGCTTGTGGTTTGCCCCATTCATGATAAATTTAACACGACTCGCGATAACGAAGTTAAGCCTACGGCTATCGCGCAAAATTTACCAATAATTAACTTATCGCCAATAAAGGGAAAATGATAGAGGACTTGCTTCTCAAAGTTTTCTGAGTCTTCAGGATCATCATAATAGGTGTAATCGCCAACAATGATATTAGGATTTGAAACTGTATTTTTGATAAAACAAATCTGAGGAAAGCCTTCCATCGGATGTTTATTATTTGGGCTTGGACCGTTCATAGATGAAAATAGTTTAATTCAAGCTATGTTAAATCTGGCGACTATACTTTGAACCTTTTCCATACATTGCTCGAACGTAGGACATTCATCTTCTGTGGCGTAAGACATTCCGGTTACAAATCTTTGGTATTCATCCTCATAAATAGGATCTGATTTCAACTCTTGTAACATTTTTGGCAAAAAATCAACCCTTGGTATTGATAAAGATTTGATTTTTCCTCTATTTTCCTTAAAGTCCTCTTCCATAAACTTAGAAAACAAGCTACAAAAGTCTTGGTAATCTTCAATTGTTTGATTTAATGCTGTTAAGTCATATAAATGGCGAATAAGAGAGGGATCATCCTGTTCGCTTTCTCGATTTCTAGTCAGAACTCGCCAAGTTAAAGCACTTAATTTTTCCGCTGCTGTTTCTACAGGCGAAATACAAGCAATTAATGGGACTTCTGGTGATTGTTCCATTGCTTGAGATATAAAAGATATTAAAGTTTTTTCTTCAACAGGTAAGACAGGTGAAATAAAATTAATATCTAACTTTACATGAGGACGAAGCACTATAGATTGGTCAAATTTTTGTTGGTAAGAAATATTGCAACTAAATTGGCGATTGCTATTACGCGCTTTTACTTCCTTCTCATCCAATGACCAATCTGGGCTACTATTACGAATTACGTCTAAAATTTGTTTTTTATACTGACTGCATTGTTGCCGATTAGGTTTTGGAACTGGCAAAATGACCTTAAAATCAAGGTCTTCTGAAAAACGCTGAATTAAACCAAATCCTTTTGATAAACTAGTGCCACCTGCAAAAACTAATTTTATACCAAGCTCATCAGCAGTAGTCAAGGCAGCTATTATTCTCATAGCATACCAATCCTTTTCAACAAAGGAAGGATCAACACCCAGATCACTGGCAATAATTCCTAATAAGCTTGGATCAATAGATACACTCACAAAATGTAGATTAAGGGACGTATTCAAAGGTTACAAATTTACCATCATAACCAAATTCAAGCGAAATAGGTGTTTTAACCCCAATTACCCGTCCAGTTGGAACTTGAGTTGTTCGTCCTTCATTGTAAGCTCTGTCATAACTTGAAGGTACGACTTCTATGTTTAAATATTCCAAAAACTCAGTTGCTAATTCACGTAATGCTTTGCGAGGCACTATACGTTTTGATAAAGGAGAAATAACTGCTTTGGCATAAAGATCTTTACCCATTCTAATGATCTTGCCTTTTTTTTCTAACTGATTAAGACTGCGCTCAATTTGGCTATCACTAGCGATGTCTTTGAAATCCTCACACTGAAAGACACCACGGGCGTTATCGCCGATTTTGCGAGCTATCGCGTCTTCTATTGTATTAAGGGTTCTCATCTTTTTTAAACTATTATTATGAAAATTTAACTAGTTAGTTCTAATACTCTACTGTATTTTTGATAAAACAAATCTGAGGAAAGCCTTCTATCGGATGTTTATTATTTGGGCTTGGACCGTTCATAGATAAAAATAGTTAACTCAAGTTAAGCTAGGGGATGGGAAGGGAACAGGGATTGCTTGGGGCTGTGATTTGAGTTACGACTATGTGAAAATTAATGCGGAATATACAACTTGAGGCGCAGGGATGACTGAGAGGGTTGAGACCACAGATATTCTCTTTATCTAGTTAGGGGTCGAGAAGAGTGCTAACACTCTCCCTAACTCCTGACCTCACTTTAAATTAGTTATTCGCGGGGACGCGCAGCATTAACTTTAAGTTGGCGACCCATCCAATCTGCTCCATCGAGTTCAGCAATGGCTTTGGCTTCTTGCTCTTCCGTATCCATTTCCACAAATCCGAATCCTCTCATCCGACCTGTTTCACGGTCACTAGGAAGATGAACTCGCTTAACTGTGCCATATTCTCCAAAAGCTTGTTCTAAGTCTTCAGAAGTCACAGAATAAGAGAGATTGCCGACATAAATTGACATAGATTAATATTCTCCTCAATCAAACGAAAGTAAATAAAAAGTTAAGATTTTGAAATGTAGCCTGTCAATAAAAACCTGTAAAAAACCTGTTAATACTGCAAGCAAACCTTTCTAACGAATCTTTTTCAATGGCTATTTTAACACTTTCTAGTTTATTTCAGAGAAGACTAACATAATTTTCTCTATTTCTGTGCGGTGGGCTTTTCTTTGTAACCCAAGCTCAAAAACGGGATAGACTATGTGGAGTGAAGCCGTCAATTTACCAAGAATGTCTAAGCGATCTATTACTATTTCCTTTTCTAGTGTTCTCCTGATTATTGCGGTTGGTTTTGCTCTGATCCTGCTATGGCTACTCCGCAGTCAGATTGTGGCTCTAATGATTGCGGTTGTCTTAGCCTCAACTTTAGCACCAGTGATTGATTATGCCCAAAGGCGTAATATCCCCCGTTTTTTAGCGGTGATTCTGGTCTATCTCGGGATTATTGCGGGCTTATCTGGAATGGGAGTATTAATTGGTCCAACGGTGGTGGAACAGATACAACGGCTAATTAGGCGTTTTCCTGCTTACTTAGAAGTTTTGCGGATGGTGGCTGAGGATTTAGCAGTACGCTTCGGCATGGCAGAACCTGGGAGTACAAATCCTATTAACCAGTTATTTGATACCCAGGCTTTAACCTCTTGGACAATCAAATCTTCTCAACAGCTTTTAGTTCGTTCCTATGGAGTGACAAGGGGGATTTTAGGGGGAGTCTTTAACCTCATTTTGGCGATTTTGCTCTCAGGTTATATGCTTTCAGGGGCAAATATGTTAATTAAGGGGATTATTAGTCTCTTTCCCCAACCCTGGGATGAACGTTTATCCGCACAAGTAATACCAGTTAGTCGCAGGATGGGGCGTTACATTCAGGGACGAATCTTAGTTTCCGCCATTCTTGGGGTAGTAATCAGTATTGGCTTACGGATTTTAGGGCTTTCAGAATTTGCGATTGGTTTAGGCGCGATCGCGGGATTAACTAATCTTATTCCTTTTTTTGGTCCAGTTCTCGGCGGAATTCCTGCCTTAATTGTGGCAACAGCGCAGGGAGGATTTACCTTTCTTTGGGTATTACTGCTATTTGTCCTGATTCAAAATTTAGAAACCTATGTTCTTGACCCCTTATTAGTCGGAAACTCAGTCAAAGTTCATCCCCTTTACCAACTTCTCGCCGTATTAGGGGGCGCACAAATACTGGGTATTATTGGGGCGATCATTGTTCCCCCCTGGGTTGCTGGGGGAGCAGTCTTACTAGAAAATCTCTACCTAAAACCGAAACTAGAAAGGGAACAATTAGGCAGAGATTTGTCATCACCTATTACAGAAGAAGAATCTGCCAGAGCATTATAAATAAATAGCCTCTATGTTTGTATCCATGTCATCATCCTTAAGGCGATTTCTCAAAATTGCTTTAGTCAGCCTGATCCTCTTTTCTTCCCTTTCTCTTATCCCCACCCTGGCTCAAGAAATCTCAAAAACCCCAATTCTTCTTGATGGACGGGAAGTTTTTGAATTGGGTGATTCTGGAGAATATTCTGGGATCGATCGAGCAGCAGCAGTCAGTGAAATGCTAAAAGAAGCAGTTGCGGAAGCGTCAGGGGAAATTCCCGTTACCGTTACTTTACGAGAGCTTGAGACATCAGGAAACAGTATTCCCATAATTGAAATTGGTGAGGATCAACGCTATCTTCTTTCTGTTACTTCCTCCGATGCGCCCGAAGGTAGGATTATGCAACAAGCCCAAGACTGGGCAGCAAAAATTGAAGATGCTCTTGAAAGAGCGCAGTATGAGCGGTCTTCTACCTATTTATTGCGTACAACTCCAGTTTCTTTGCTCCTAATCTTGATTGCTTGTGGGGTAACTTGGGGCTTAGGCTGGGCTTGGGAACACTGGCTAGAACCTTATCTGATTGAAAATGAGTTAGAACTTCCCAAACAAGTTGATTCTCCCACGACTCTAAGCACAGAGATTGGAGCGCAAGTTATTATTAATGCTTTACGCTTAGTCTTTTGGCTTTTTATTCTCCTCAATATTAGTCGCCTTTATCCCCAAACCCGTCAACTCAGTCGCAGTTTAACTGATAGTTTATTTACCACCCTAATTGCAAAACTTATTCCATTAGGAGAAAATTCCTATTCGGTTTTAGATCTATTTATCTTAATCGCTTTGTTGGTGGGGTTAATCTTTGTTTCTCGTTCAGTTCGCAAAATATTGCGATCGCGCATTTTAAGATTCACTGGTTTAAATCGCGCTGCTCAAGATACGGTTGCGGTTATTTTTAACTATACTTTTGTCTTTATCGGTACTCTAGTTATCTTGCAACTCTGGGGACTCGATATTAGCTCTCTCACCGTCTTTGCAGGGGTGCTGGGGGTAGGGATCGGCTTAGGGATGCAAGACATTGCCAAGGAGTTTATCAGTGGCTTAGTGCTTATTTTTGAGCGTCCCATCCAAGTCGGAGATTTTGTTGATGTGGGGGGGCTGATGGGAACAGTAGAAAGGATTAGTGTTCGCAGTACCGAAATCCGTACCCTAGACCAAGTTTCCATTATTTTACCCAACTCCCGTTTTCTTGAGTCAGAGGTGATTAACTGGAGTCACCATAGTTCTATTTCCCGTCTGCGGATTCCTGTCGGAGTCGCCTATGGTTCAGATACTCAGCTAGTAAAAAAGACTTTAATTGATGCAACCGAAGAATATCCTGATGTTCTCTCTCGCCCTGCACCGCAAGTCTTTTTTATCGGTTTTGGAGATAGTTCTCTTGACTTTAACTTACTGGTTTGGATCACTGAACCTCGTAAGCAGTTTCAGATTAAGAGTGATTTATTCTTCCGTGTTGAAGCTTTACTCAATGAGCGCAATATTGAGATTCCTTTTCCCCAACAAGATTTGCACATTCGCTCTGGTAATGTGTCTTCAGATATGTCTCCCGATTTAGTTAAATCCTTAGCAACATTATCTAATAGTTTAGCTACTTGGCTAGACCACCAGCAATCTCAGGGTAATCAACAAAAAAGTCCCCCTCAAGAGGACTCTAAAACTGAATGAAATAAGTTTTATTTAAGTGGTGCTATTGATGAACTAAGATAAAACTGCTGCGAGTCCTCCTAATGCTGCTGCAACTCCAGAGAAAAGTGCTGTTGCAAATAACCACCACGCAGCCACAGCTGCTGCTTTACGAGTTTCTTCGGCAACTTTTTGAGCTTCATGTTTAATCTCATCAATCCGTCGCTCTGTTTCTCGTTGAATGCGTTCTGCTCTTTGGAGGACTCGATTTCGACTAGCTTCGACTTGACCAATCAGTTGGTCAATATCTCCTTGAGATAAGAAAGGACTAGACTCGAGCAATGCTTTTAAAGTTTCTTGGTCGAACTGACCTAAGCGTAATCTTAAAGCATCAAATCCAGCTTCAGGATCATCAAAGAGCAACTGGACATCATGTTTAACTCCTTCATAGTTTAATTCGGGTCTTTCCAAGGAGTTGAGGTAAGATTTGACGCTACCTAAGATTCCATCGACAATACTTTCAACACGGCTTTGGATTGCAGTTTGCAGACTCTGAATCTGACCGAGAATCTGTTCACGCACACCCATAATTTGATCGACAACACGAGTTACTTCTGCTTCTGAAATATCTTCGCGTTCAGAAATAAGCGCAATCATTGTTTCACGGTCAAACTTAGCTAAACGCTCACTTATGCTTGATAAACCTGCACCAGGATGATGAATTAATTCTTGCAAATCCCGTTTAATTCCTTCTGGGCTAAGTTCTTCTTTGCCAGTATGACGCAGATAGTCTTCAATGGTAGATTCAAAGTCCATCACCTCTGCTTTAGCACGAATAGCTAAACGTCTCGGTGCATTCGCCAGAGTTTGTAAGCTACTTTGGACTTGGTTAAGAATAGAATTTACTTCTTCTTTACTGAGGTCGTCCCGTTGGGAGAGAAGCTGAACTAGGGTATCTCGATCAATCTCCGCCAGTCGCATCCGAATTGCTTGTGCGCCAAGTTGAGGTTTATCTAGTAGTAGTTGGAGGTCTTGCTGAATTCCTTCTGGATTTAGTTCGTCTTTGCCAGTATTTTTTAAGTAGTGCGCGATCGCGCTCATGGCATTTTCATATTCTTCTTTTACTTTTCCTGTAAGCTGTGACTGTTGTTCACGAACTTGATGCCAAACTGATTCTACTTGATCGAGAATTTCATTGACCTGTTTTTCTTCAATTTCTGGACGTTCAGCTAATAGTTGAACTAAGGTATCACGGTCAAAGTGAGAAGCACGGGCGCGTAACGCTGAGATCCCAGCTTGGGGGTCATGGATTAATGCTTGTAAATCTCGTTTAACTCCTTCAGGCTTTAACTCCTCTCTGCCTGTTTCCCGCAAATAAGATTGGACTTTGAGCCACTGTGCCTGAACCTTGGCTTTGCCTGCTTCTTGGACTTCCTGGGACTCAATTAAAGTGCGATCGCGAGCATATTCAAGGTCATTAGTCAGAGTTGCAGCTTCAAAAGGAACAACATCTTGCCGTTGATTTAAAATTCGCTCTAAAGTAGGACGATCAAATTGTCCTAAACGACCTGCGAGGGTATCATGATCTACATCTGAATTAGAGAGAATATCTTTAAAATTCAGTTGTATTTTTTCAGGAGTCAAATCTTCTTTGGGGGTGCTAAGGAGATAATTTTCCACCAGCCCGAATAAAGCCAGGGATTCCCGTTGTTCTAGCGCAGTATGGGCGGTATTAATCGCTTCGAGGCGAATTGCTTCGAGGGAATTGCTAATTTGCTCAATGCGTTCAACAGTAAAGACTCCTCGTTGTTTGAGGAGGTCAGAAAAATAAGCGCGATCTAGTTTTTTTAATTCTTGCGCGATCGCGCTAGGATCAGCTTCAGGATCATAAATTACATCGCGAAATTCCTGTGCCAGATTAGCTTCGCTCATCCGCCAAGAATAAGTATTAAGCAGATAGTTTTCTACATCCGCTCGCACTGGACTAAAAGTATCAGAACCAGATAACTGCTGAGTAACTTTTTCCCCTTGTTCACTCAGCTTACCCCTTGCCGACTTGATATTCTCCAACACCGACTGCACATCCAAATCCGACAAATCAGTACGTCCAAGCACAATCCCAATCATACTACTGAGGGAACTGGTTAAACCGCTGTTAAGAAGCTGCAAAGGACTATTCTGACCCTCTGAAGACTTTTCCTGTCCCTGTTCTTGCGTCTGGCGATGTTTACGAGCTTCTGTCACTAAACCATCTAGCTTTTGATTGAATTCATCTCCAACTAATTGATCTGTTGTCGCCTCTTTAACAAAATTAACTAAATCTTCAATATTATGACGAGAAGGAAGATTCTTCGTTGCCCCATGCCAAATATTTTCAATCAAGCTAGAAATGCGGTTAACTTCATCCTTAGATAGATCACTACGAGAACTAACTAAATCAATAAAAGTCTGGCGATTAATACTTTTTAAATCGCCACTAGACAACTCTTGAAAGCGTGGATCTTTTAAAACATCTTCAATCTCACTCTGTATTTTTTTGTAATCCAGTTGAGGAGGACGTAAGTTTTCAACATAATCTTCTAGCTTTTCCCGAATCCCTTCAGGGTCTAGACCTTTAGTCAACTCCTTGCGAATCGCCCTCGCTGCTGCTTCAGCCGTAGAAACCGTTTGATTTTTTGCGGTCATTCCCCCAAGAACCGTTCCTAAAGCTGCACCTGTACCTCCAATCGCGGAAGTTGCAGTCCCCAGAAGAGCTTGAAAACCAGCGGTAGCAGTATTAACCACCGAACCCACTAAAGAACCAATTGTTGTTGAACTAACAAAAACCAGTAAACTAAAATAAGTTGCCCAGATTACTAAACCGAGAATCATGCCAATTGCAGCATTTGCTCCAACTAAACTTAGTTGAACGGCTAACCAACAAGCAAAAAAGAGAGAGATACTGACACTAATTAAAGTTGCAAGCCCTAACCCCGTCTCAATTTTCCGAATCATCGCTGAAGGACTACTCGCAGGATTGGAACTATCACTGTGACTAGAATTAGAACTGCTTTCTCCCGAATCTGAACCTCCCCCAAGAGCAGAAATTCCAATCGCAACACCCAGGTTAGTCAGCAGAAGTTGAAAGGCAAATGCCAATAAAACCCCAGACAACAAAGCCATGAAGAAATTTGGTCCTGTAATCGCTAGAGAAGGCGCACGGACAGGTTGTTCCCTAATCAAAATTTGTCCCTGAGCCAGCCAGATTCCTGCCTGATTCAGAAATATTCCCATTCCTTGATACATTTTTATTTGCCTCGTTTAACTATAGTTTTCAATCTTTGCATGTGATTTAAATTTATTAGATTTATCTGAACACAACAAAGTGAGGGACATACCTTACACATAGATCAAATCACCTATACTAGGATACCATAGTTGATTTTCGGCATTCTTACATCCCTCAGAAGTAAGAAAAAGCTAATTATTCTTTCTGCTGATTTTTAAAAACTTTCTTACTAAAAAGGTTGCCAACCCTCCAAGACAAAAATCTGAGTAAGGTAATATTCTCCTTTATCATTCCGTACTACCCCGACACCAGTTAAATTAAATTCTCCAACAATATTTTTGTAATGCCCTGGACTGTCTAGCCAACCTGAAACCGCATTTTGGGCAGGGTCAGCATAGCCGAGATTGTAGGCAAGGTTTTCAGCAACACTACGAGAAGTAATAACGGTGGAAATTGATTTCGCCCTATCGTCAAAGCCTTGATGAGAGAAGGGTATTTTCCCATCTGCCATATCTTGACTATGAATTTTCGCTTCTTGATTAAT